>JAKQKE010000133.1 GCA_029560805.1 Spirochaetota bacterium | reverse complement strand
CTGTCCGACCTGATCAGCGAGGGCAACATCGGACTGATCAACGCCATCGAGCGCTACGACGTCGACAAGGGTTACCACTTCATCAGCTACGCCGTCTGGTGGATACGCCAGGCCATACTCAAGGCCATCTGCGAGAAGAGCCGCATGATCCGCCTCCCGCTCAATCGCGCCAACGAGCTCGTTCAGATCGAGAAGGCCAGGAAATACGTGCCCGCCGGCCTATCCGAGGACGGCGAGATCCGCGAGATAGCCAAGATGCTGGACATGGACGCAAGTCACGTCGCCGACCTCGTCAACGTCTCCCGCGATCTCGTCTCGCTCGAGGCTCCGGTCTTCGACGAGCGCGACTCGAGCGTGCTCGGCGACTTCGTCGAGAACGATCGCTACCAGTCTCCGGACGATCACGTGATCGAGCAGGGGCTCAAGGACGACATCAACGACGTGCTCCGGACGCTTACCGAGAAGGAAAGCGAGGTACTCCAGTACCGCTTCGGGCTCAACGGACGCCGCGCCATGAGCCTTAAGGAGATCGGCGACCGCTTCAACCTGACCAAGGAGCGCATCCGCCAGATCGAGAAGGCCGCCCTCAAGCGCCTGTCCGTGCCCGGCCGCACCGAGTCGCTCGAAGGCTACGTAGCCTGATCCGTCCGCGCCCCAGGGCGCGTTCACGATATAGCGGCCGCCCGGAGATGCCTCCCCGGGCGGCCGCGCTTTATTCGCGGCCACGGCTCGACCCTCCTCGCCGCGCATGCTAGAATAGTGCGGCAAGGAGCTGCATCGTGGATCAACTGCTTACCTGGCTCGAGGGTCCGGTCGTCGACTTCAACGCGGCCCTGGCCCGACTCATATTTAGCCTGTTCGCCTGTGGCCTGATCGGCCTCGAGCGCGAGATGCGCCGCCAGACGGCCGGCTGGCGCACGCACATCGTCATCGGCCTCGGCGCTACCCTGCTCATGCTACTGTCGATCTGGCTGCCCCAGTCCATCGGCGGCGACAAGGGCGACCCGGGACGTATAGCGGCCCAGGTCGTATCGGGCATCGGCTTCCTCGGCGCTGGCGCCTTCGTCAAGATAGGCAACAACGTCAAGGGCCTGACCACGGCTGCCACGATCTGGTTCGTAGCGGGGCTCGGCTTAGCCATAGGCGCCGGCATGTGGGAGATAGCCCTGATCGTGCTCGTCCTGTCGCTCCTCGTACTCACCTTCCTCGAGCCGCTCGAGAAGAAGTGGTTCCCGTCGGAGCGGCTCAAGCTGCTGCAGATCTGGTACGAGGGGAGCTCGCTCGACCGGAAATCGGTCTACGCCACGCTCAAGACGTTCCGCATCAACGTCCAGTCCGTCGACGCGTCGCTGTCGGTCCAGAAGAAGCAGACGAGGCTGTCGGCCCTGGTCAAGGTGCCGGTCAACGTCGACCTGGACACGCTGTTCACCGAGCTGCGCAAGACCGGCAAGGTGGCCAAGGTCAGGCTCCACGAGAACTACTAGGTCGACTATAGGGCCCTTCCGAGACCCGGGCGGGTCGGGGCCCGCCCGGCCCGCGGCTACTCCGCGGGCCGTATCGAAGCGAGTTCCTCCTTCAGCTTGAGGTACTCCGTGTTGAGCCGCGAGGTACGCAGGTTCAGCCTAGCCAGCCGCTGTGCCAGGAGGCGCGCCAGGAAGATGCCGTAGTGCGGGTTGTCCTTGATCAGGTTGACGAAGTCCTGCTTGGAGATCTTGATCAGGACGCTCTTGCCCTTCGACACGACCGTGGCCGAGCGCCGGTTCGATAGGAGGAAGCTCATCTCGCCCATGAACATGTCGTCCGGCGTCAACGCCGAGACCAGCTTGCCCTTGGAGTACACGTAGAGCGTGCCCGACACGATGTAGTATAGGTAGTCGGACTCCTCGCCCTCTGAGCAGACGTACTGGCCGTCGTTAAAGGCCCGCTCCTGGCACGAGTCGAAGATGGCGGGGATCGTGTTCGTCTCGTTGCGCTGGTGCCGCACCTCGAACGACACCTCGTTGCCCGCGTCGTTATAGCTCAGGCTGCTTACGTACAGCGACGCCATCTTCATGCCAATGCCGTGCAGGCCGGGCTCGTCGGGCTGGGCGGCCAGCCTAGCCTTCCAGTCGAAGCCCTCGCCCTCGTCCTTTATCATGAAGCGGCTCGACTCGGGGCTGATCGTATACGAGAAGAACACCTTGCGGGCGCGCACCGCCGGGTCACGGTTCTTCTGACGTATCAGTTCCATGATGTCGCCGTTGCCCTCGAGCCAGGAGGTTTTCTCGTCGTAGCCTATGCGGCAGTTGCCGTGCTCGATCGCGTTGATCAGCAGCTCCAGGAGCGCCACGTGGAGCTTCTCCTTCGTGTCGCGGCTGATCAGGTTGGCGTTGTACAGGTAGTTCGTCACCAGGTTCGCGTAGGTCGTGATGTCGAGCGGGTCGTTGTCCATCACGAACGACCCCGCGATGTTCTTGAGCAGGTGCTGCTGGATGCCACGCTGGAAGAGGATCTGCTTGTTCTGCCTGAGTATCTTCATCAGTCGCGAGAAGCCGCGCTCGAATTCGGAGCGCCGGAGGACCGCGATGACGTTCTGGTCGCGCATCGCGTCCAGGAGCGACTTCTCCTCGAGGTTGTCGTGGATCGCTATCACGCCGCCGTAGTGCAACCAGGGGTCCTTGCCTATCTCGTCGAGCACCTCGCGCGCCTCGACGGTAGAATCCGAGAAATAGATTATCTTTATCTCGGGCAGGTCGTACTTGAGGTAGGCCACCACCTCGTCCTTGTCCTTGAAGAACACGGGCGAGTATTCCTTGCCCAGGGCCTCGCACTGCCGCTGGATGAACACGTTCATCGTCTCATCGCCGGATATTACCGGGATTTTTATCATACCGAGCATCCTTCCGATGGCCGGACGGCGATCAGTGAAGCCGCCGTCCCCGTCTTGAGCATCGGCCCGAAACCCT
>JAKQKE010000132.1 GCA_029560805.1 Spirochaetota bacterium | reverse complement strand
CGCGAGGCGACCGCCGCCTCGTACCGGTTCTCGATAGAGTTCGCGGCGCTGATAGGCGCGCGCCACGTCGTCCTGCACCCGGGCTACATATCCGATCCGCGTTTCAGCCGCCACGCCGCGATGGAGCGTGCCAGGGACGCCGTCGTGGCCCTCGTAAGCTTCAACGAGGCCTACGGCCGTAGCCTGCTCGTCGAGAACATAGGCTCCCGCGACTCGTGCATCTTCACCGAGGGCCAGTACGCCGCCTTCCTGAACGGCTTCCCGCCCGAGGTCGGCTACGTCGTCGACGTCGGCCACGCCAACGTCTGCGGCTGGCGGCTCGAGTCCCTGCTACCCGCCCTCGGCCCCAGGCTGCGCGCGCTGCACCTGCACGACAACGACGGACGCTCCGACGCGCACGCGCCCATCGGCCGCGGCACCGTCGACTGGGCGTCCGTCATGGCCGCGGCCGGCCGGGGAGGGGCGGACCCTATCCTCGTGCTCGAGTACGACGTCGGCACCGATCTTAGGCGCCTTGCCGAGGGCAAGGCTTTCCTATTAGGCACTACGTCCACCCAAGGAGGAGAAGACGATGAGGATCATTAGCCGTAAGAGGCTCGCCGTCGCGGCGCTGCTCGTCGGAGCGGCGCTCGGCGCGAACGCCCAGAGCGCCAAGCAGTACGAGGTCACCAAGCCGATAAAGATCGAGTGGTGGCACGCGCTCGAGTCGCAGTACGCCCCGCTCGTCGAGCGGGTCGTAGCCGATTTCGAGCGCCAGAACCCACTGATCGACGTCGAGGCGATCTACCAGGGTAGCTACAAGGACCTGAACGAGAAGCTGATAGCCGCCCACGCCGCCGGCGTCACGCTGCCAGCGGTCACCGTGGCGAATACGCCCTATATCGCCGAGTACGGCGCCTCAGGCGTCTGCGAGGTGCTCGACCCCTACATCAAGGCCACCAAGTTCGACTTGGGCGACTTCGGCTCGGGCCTCAAGGTCGCCTCGAGCTACGGCGGCAAGCAGGTATCGCTGCCCTTCCTCATCTCCACCCAGATCATGTTCTACAACAAGGACATGGCCAAGGCCGAGAAGATCAAGCTGCCCGAGACCTGGGCCGAGATGGATTCCTTCATGCAGAAGGCCTCCAGGGTCTCCGGCGGCGTGACCGAGCGCTACGCCACCGTGATCCCCGGCTGGGACCAGTGGTACTTCGAGACCTTCTTCCTGAACAACGGCATCGCCATCGTCAATAAGGACGGCGAGACCACCGACCTCGGCGCCCCCGCCGCCATAGCCGTCGCGTCCAAGCTCAAGCAGTGGTGCGACAGCAAGTACGCGTACTGGGCCTACGGCAAGGACGCGTCGAGCGTGATGCGCCAGAACTTCATCGAGGGCAAGGCCTTCTCGGTGATCCATACCACCTCGCTCTACAACATGTACGCGACCAACTGCGACTTCGAGGTCGGCATGCACTACCTGCCAGGCGCCAAGACCAGGGACTCAGAGATCGGCGGCTGCGTGCTCCTCATTCCGAGGAAGAACTCCCAGGAGGTCAAGAACGCCGCGTGGAAGCTGCTGTCCTACCTGACCGGCAAGGACGTCAACATGCTCTGGGCCAGGGAGACCGGCTACATGCCCACGAGGAATTCAGTCACCAGGACCTCCGAGGGCAAGGCCTTCCTCGCTGAGAAGCCCGCCTTCAAGGCGGTGTTCGACAACCTGGACCATATCAACCCGCGTATCCAGCACACCGCCTACACGGCGCTGTCAAAGATCTGGATGCAGGAGCTGGCGAAGGTCATCATCGAGGGCGGCGACGTCGCCCAGGCGATGAGGAAGGCCTCGATACTGATCGACGAGGCGCTGCAGGACTAGGGCGACCGCCCTGGAGCGTCGAGCGGAGCCGGCCAGGGGGCCGGCCCGCCCTTTTTATTCCGGAGGGGAAACGTGCGGGAACGAGATACGACGGTCGAGGGGACAGGGCGGCGGGCGTCGCCGCGGGTCAGGAGAGAGCGGTTCAAGGATTTCCTATGCGTGGCGCCGGCGCTGGCCTTCTTCGCCGTGTTCGTGTACTACCCGCTCGTCGACCTGTTCAGGATAGGCTTCACGAACTGGAACCTGATCCGGGACGAGTACAAGTACGTCGGCCTCAAGAACTATAAGTGGCTGTTCAAGGGCTCGGGGCTCGACACCTGGCTCGCGTCGCTCAAGGTGACGTTCA
>JAKQKE010000261.1 GCA_029560805.1 Spirochaetota bacterium | reverse complement strand
TCGTAGCGCTTCTTAAGCGTGAACGGAACCTGCTCGCCATTCTGGCTCGGAGCGTAGAACGACCTCGAGAACTCGATGACGCTAGCGCCTTTGGTGTCATTCCTGTTTACCGTCATGTAGGCGTCGACGGGGACAGAGCTTGCCCCACCAAGTCCGATGGCGAAGCCCTCCGGCGATCCGTTGCCGCCTAGTAGCAACTCGACGGGCTTGCCATCCTCGCTGTGCTCCTTGAGCCTGAGGGAGACGATATCTCCGCCTTTGTTCGAGAACACGACGTCGAATAGATCGGTGCTCACGTCGTACGTGATCTCGCGATCTGGCGCGGCCGGATCCTCGGGCATCGAGAGGGTAACGCCGGCCGATGCCGGGGCGCCCATCGCGGGGACAGAGGCTGCAGGTGCGCTCTCCGTGGGGACAGAGGTTGTCGTGGCGGGCTCTACGGGAAGAGGCTGCCTTGGGAAGAAGTAGTTCTGAACGGCCATACCGACCGTAATGACGACCACCATCAAGACTATGGCGATCATCGTCCTGGCGTCGAACGCCTTGTTGTTATCGTCGTCGTTGATACTCATAGGACCGGATCGAAACCTCCCGGATGCAATGGATTACAGCGTACAATCCTCTTAGCGGCCATATAGGCGCCCTTTACGGCTCCGTAGCGCTCGACTGCGTCGATCGCGTAGGCTGAGCATGAAGGATAATAACGGCAAGAACGCGGCTTGAGCGGGGACAGAGCTTGGCGATAGAAGCGGAAAGCGGCTGTTACAACCAGGGAGGCGACGGATTTCATAGGCTATACCACCAAGGAAGCCCTACGAAGGAGAGCATCGAGTTGCTTGCTTCTGGCGGAGAAGGTATCTTCGTCCGGGAACACGACGACGACGACGTCCTTACCGCCGACGATTTCAGGTTTCCTGAGGCGCCAGCACTCCGAAACGACCCGCCTGGCCCTGTTGCGCGCGACCGCGTTGCCGTACTTACGTACCGTAACGAAAACGGCGCGGGTCTCCGCGCCGCCGTTTGGCCTGACGTTGAACCGCAAGCCCTTACCGGACCAGCGAATGCCTTCGTCAAAAACCCTCGAGATGTCGCGTCGCGTACGGATGCGCTCGGATTTCCTGAACCGGAAGGTCCGCGCGCTCCGTTCGTCGTCCGCCACGGGGATCAGTACTTCTTCTTCTCGTCAGTAATGGACAGCTTAGCGCGGCCCTTGGCGCGGCGCCTCTTCAGGACGAGCCGGCCGCCCTTGGTCTTCATGCGGGCCCTGAATCCGAATTTCCTCACGCGGCGGGTCCTACTGGGCTGATACGTTCGCTTCATGACAGTGTCTCCTCGGTATATATCCCACGGCTGGCTCATCGCCGACCGAGAGCGTTTCTTCTAACCTTAGCCGCCGGATTATAGACGGAACAGGGCATTTGGTCAACGTATCGGCGAGTGAATGGCCGACTATTCACCAAAGCATTCGTCATCCTCTGTCCCCAATTCGGTCCCCGAATCTGGATACGAAGTGCTTAGACCTTCCTCGATATTAATATTGACATTCTGGATATATTCGCTACACTACTATAACAATGGAAAAATGTACTCAGAAATGATTCTTTTCGACAAAAGGCGGAGCCATGGCAAAGACACCCCGAAAAATTCGGATATTTTCAGCGCTCGAGGTCGCTAACCTCTGCGGGGTGGTAAACCAGACCACGATCAACTGGATTCGTAACGGTTACCTCAAGGCGTTCATGACACCAGGAGGACAATACCGCATCTATCTCGAGGATCTAGTATCCTTTCTCAGGCAACGCAACATGAGGATCCCTGCGGAGCTAGCAGTGGCGAACAATCCTGAACTAGACTGGAATTGCCTCGCGATCATAGACGATGACGAGCAGCTCAACGAGATCATCAAGAAATTCCTTGAAAAGGAAGGGTTCTCCTTCAACATCGTCCAGGCGTATGATGGATTCGCCGCTGGAGCCTTGCTCACGGAGCGAAAACCGGGGTTCATCATCCTCGATATCGATCTACCAGGCCTCGATGGTAACGCTATTTGCCGCAAAATCAAATCCGACCCCGCGTTCGGAAAACCCTTTGTTATTACCGTAACAGGCCTGGACGCCCAAAGCATAAAAACCATGGCCCTTGATGCCGGAGCCGACGCATTTCTTTCTAAGCCGCTCGATTTTGACGCCCTCAGGACGATCATGATCGATTTTTCAGGAAAGGTTCGGTAACGATGAGCGACACAGAAGACGGGACCATCTTGATCGTCGAGGACGAAGACGCTATCAGGCTGACCTTGCGGGACTTCCTTCGAAAAAAGGGCTTCGATGTCCTCGTCGCGTCCGACGGCGTGGGCGCGATTAAAATACTGCTCGATTCGAACGTCGACCTCATGCTTACCGATTATCGCATGGATTTATTGGGTGGCGATTATTGGATTAAGTTTCTAAAGAAATACTGTCCAGAGTTGAAGGTTATCATAACCTCGGGCTTCCTACGCCCCGACTTCGAAATACCGTACGAGGTCATATACAAACCCTTCGATTACTCGGCCCTAGAGAAGCGAGTCCGTGAGATCCTCTGTAACCGATGACTCGATGAAAGCGACGCTCGTCATCGTTCGAGGCCAAGTACAGGGCGTCGGCTTCCGCTATGAAACGCGTATGGTCGCGCGTTCCCTTGGTCTCGTCGGCTGGGTCTCCAATCTATCGGACGGCGGCGTAGAAACCTACGCCGAGGGGACAGAGGTCGCTATAGGTAAATTTTTACAATGGCTACAGCATGGGCCGCCGGGAGCGCGGGTAACGTCTATCGATGTTACGGAAAGAACCGCTGGCGGAAAGTATACCAGCTTCATGATCGAATAGAGCGACCGACGGGAGTCGAACCCGCGTCACGAGCTTGGGAAGCTCGGGTAATACCGTTATACGACGGTCGCAAGCAAAAAAAACGTCGCCGAAGCGACGAATCATGCAATGAAGCGCAGAGACATCCTCGCGCTTGGCCCGTCGTTCTGAACGCGAGTGCGTTCAAGGCGACGGACTGAAATAGGGCGACATGTTACCATGTCGGAAAAGCGTTTTCTAATCGCTTAAACTAAGTATAGGTACTTTGCCCAAAGGTGTCAACCATCGCGTCTCGCGTCCTACATGAGCCAGCTATGTGGCTAATAATACAAGAACCTCATTCTGAAGAAATTTGCTTGGCTCGGATAGAATATCATAGCGCTTCACTTTATAATGGAAGGCTCCGCAATAAGGCCAATCCATCGGATCGGAACATAAAGTCGCGCGAACTGGGTTGAGGTTGATATAGACAAACGCCCGAAGGTAGTCAGCGATACGGCATAATGCGGACGAGAAGAAACGCTCACCCCACACATGACCCGATAACCCATTCGCCTTATTGTACCTAATCGCGAACACCGAACTGATCCATTGCATGATCCTTGACAGGCATTCATTATGTAATGGTTTTATAACGAGATGCACATGGTTACCCATTATGCAGAAATTCTCTAGCAGAAAATCGTATCGCTGCTTCGCCGCGCGTATCACCGCAAGGTACATTTCCTTGACTAGCGGAGAGTCGATTAGATACTCTCGCCGATTAACTCTGATCGACACGTGATATGCCGCGCCTTCAACAAGAACCCTGTTTCTTCGCATACCAGGAATACGGCACCCAAAGCACCGACGCTTGCGTTTATACAAATTTTAGGGACAGAGCTCGAGAAGCAATTGTCCTCAAGCTCTGTCCCCTTCGATTGTTCTATTCAAACGCAAGTAGCTTATAGCACTTCGTCGGGCATTTCTCGACGCAAACGCCGCACGAGGTGCATTTTGAGTAGTCGGTGACCGGTATTCCGTTAACCATGGTTATGCATTGCTCTGGGCAAGCTTTAACGCAAGCCTCGCACTTTATGCACCCAACCTTGCAGCTTTTCAGCACCGTGGCTTTCAACGTCGTTCGATTCGAGCAAAGAACGATTGAGCCTTTCCTGGTCCTGGGGACAGAGCTAAGAATTTGCTGGGGGCACTCCTTAACACACATCCCGCAGCCGGTACACGTTGCATAATCCACGTGCGGGAGTCCGTCGTCGCCCATATGGAGGGCGTTGAACTGGCAGACGGCGACGCAGTCGCCGAAGCCGAGGCAGCCGTAGGGACAGAGCTTGGTGCTTCCCGTAGATAGTTTTGCCGCACGGCACGTCTTCACGCCGACGTATTCGCCTTTAACCGGCGCGACGTCCTTCTTGCCTTGGCACAGGAGTACCGCGACGACGTCCTCGGCCGAGGCGCTGACTCCCATGAGCGTACCGAGCGCATCGGCGACGGCCTTTCCGCCAGGAGCGCACTTAGTAATAGGCGCGTCGCCCTTGGCAACCGCTTCTGCGTAGCCGTCGCAGCCCGGATACCCGCACCCGCCGCAGTTGACGCCCGGCAGGGCGGCTCGGACCTGGTCGATCTTGGGGTCGCGCTCGACCTTGAACTTTTCCTTGAAGAACCCGAGGGCGGCGCCAAGCACGAAGGCGAGAAGCGCGGAGAATCCGAGCGTTATCAATACGACATACATTTCCGGATACTCCTTACTTGATCAGGCCGGAGAAGCCCATAAACGCGACGGCGAGCAGGCTCGTCGAGGCGAATAGAATGGGCGTACCCTGCAGGAACTTAGGTATCGGAGCCGTCTTAAGGCGATCCCGAACCCCGGCCAGCAATACGAGCGACAGCATGAACCCGAGCGCTACGCCCACGGCGTACACGACCGACTCGATCAGGTTGAAGCCCTTGGATACGTTGTCGAAGGTGACGGCCAGGATAGCGCAGTTCGTCGTGATCAGCGGCAGGTAGATGCCCATGGAAGCGTAGAGGCCCGGTACGTTCTTCTTGAGGAAGAATTCCACGAGCTGTACGAGCGATGCGATGACCAGGATGAACACGAGTATCTTGAGGAACGTCAGGTTAAGCGGCAGCAGGACGAAATTGTAGAGCGGCCAGGTTACGACGGTCGCAATTACCGTCACGAACGTGACTGCGAGGCCCATGCCGACGCTCTTCGAGACGTCGATCGACATGCCGATGAAGGGACAGAGGGCGAGGAAACGCATCAGCACGATGTTGTCGATCAGCAAGGCTGAAAGGAATATCTTCGCGAGGTTCATGCTGCCTCCCGTACGGCGGTGCCGTTCGTTATCTTCTTCTTGAGCCAGAGATTAAGCGAGATGAACAGGGCGAACACCATAAAGCCGCCTGGCGGCAGGGTAAAGAAAAGGATGGGCTGGAACGCCTCGGGCATGATTCGCGCGCCGAGTAGCGTACCGTTGCCGAGCAGCTCGCGGAGAGCGGCTATCCCGATGAGTACCCACGTATAGCCGAGGCCCATGCCGAGCGCGTCGACGACGGCGTCGAGCGGCTTCTCCTTGCTCGCGAAGGCCTCGACCCGGCCCATAATGATGCAGTTCACAACGATCAGCGGTATGAAGACGCCCATCGACTTCGAAAGCGCCGGGAAGTATGCCTGCATCGATAGGTCGACCATGGTCGTGAACGCGGCGATGACGATGATGAAGATCGGAATCCGCGCGTCGTTCGGGATCAGCTTCCTGAACAGGGAGATGACTAGCTCCGCGAAGACGATCACGAAGGTCATCGCGAGGCCCATGCCGATACCGTTCGACACGCTTGAGGTGACGGCGACCGACGAACAGAGGCCGATCATCAGCATGAGGAGCGGGTTCTCGACGACCAGCCCCTTCACGAATATTTTCCACATGCGCTTCATCGGCTGCCTCCGCTGGCGTTTGCCTCGAGCCAGGCGGATCCTACGGCGCCCGCCTCCTTGACGATGCTCGTCAGGGCTTTACTGGTTATGGTGCTCGCGCTGATGGCAACGACGTCCTTCTTGACCTCGAACTCGTCAAGGACGCTCTTTCCGGAGAACTGCCCCGGGAAGGTGGTCTTAGCCGCCTTGTCGACGAAATACGAAGGATTCGTCGCGTTCGCGCCGAGTCCAGGGGTATCGGATAGGGTCATCACGCGCGCACCGGCGATACGACGATCGGTGGCGACTCCGACCAGCATCACGGCGTCACCACCGTAGCTCGAGGCGCTAGCGCGGATGGCCACGCCGAGCGTCGCGTCGCCCCGGGCGGCCTTCCACGAGCCCAGGACGGTCACGTCGGGGACAGAGGATCGAATCGACCCATCGATCTCGACGAACCCATCCGCGTCGGGAAAGAGGTCCTTCAGCGAGGCCTGGAGCTGCTCGCGCTCGTGGCCCGCGATGGTCGGTCCAGTTACGGTATAGACGACGGCTAAGGCGGCGCACGCGCCGGCGGCGAAGAGCGCCAACGCGATGCCTAACCTGAGAATGTCCTTCTTCATTTGGCGGCCTCCTTGGCGACGGGCTTGGCCGGAGGCACGAATCCGTATTTCTTGACCCGGAGCTTATCCATGAACGGCGCCACGGCGTTCATAATCAGGATGGCGTAGGTCACGCCTTCGGGATAGCCACCGAAGCGGCGGATGATTACGGTTATCAGCCCCGCGCCGGCGCCGAATATCGCCTTGCCGAGCGGAGTCACCGGGCTCGACGAGTAGTCGGTAGCCATGAATACCGCGCCGAACAGAAGTCCTCCCGATAGGATGCCGAACACCGGGTCCATCCCTAGAAGCCACGAGGCTAGAAAGGCGGTTCCGACCATCGCCAGCGGGGTAATGAAGGAGACCACTCGGAGAGCGAGCAAGAAGATAAAACCGACCAGGATAAGGAGGATCGAGCTCTCGCCGATGCAGCCGGCACGGTTACCCACGAACAACGTCCACAGCGTCGAGCTGTAATCGGGGACAGAGCTTAGAGAATTCTGGACAAACCCGGCGCCCACGTCGGCAATCGTCCCACCCATCTTGACGACGTTGAGCGGCGTCACGCCGGTTGTAGCGTCCAGAAGGCCCTTGAACGGTACATGCCAGGTGGTCATGGCCGCGGGAAAGCTCATCAAAAGAATCGCGCGGCCGATAAGCGCCGGATTGAAGGGATTGGCGCCGAGCCCCCCGAAGAATTCCTTGGCCAGTACGATGGCGGCGAACGAGCCGAGGGCCACCATCCACAGGGGGACGGACGGCGGGCTGATCAGCGCGACGAGGAGACCGGTCACGACGGCCGACAGGTCGCCGATACGGACGTCCTGCTTCGTGACCGCGCGGAATGCGGCTTCGGACAGCACGGCGGTCGCGATCGAGACGACGATGACGAGGAGCGCGTGCACCCCGTAGAGCACCACGCCGTACACCGACACCGGGGACAGAGCTATGATCACCGACAGCATCAGCTTCCTCGGCGTCACTCCGGTGTATACGTGCGGGCTCGAGGAGAGGAGCATATTATTTGCCGGCACGCTGAGCCTCCTTCTGCTTCTTGGCCCGGACGAGCTGCTTGCCTACGCGGAAGCGCTGGACGAGCTGGATATGAGACGGGCAGACGAAGCTGCAGGTACCGCACTCGATGCAGTCCATGACGCCTATCTTGTCAGCCTCGTCGAGGTCGCCCGCCTTGAGGGCCACGTTGAGGAGGGCCGGCGACAGCCTGCACGAGCAGGCGCGCATGCACCGGCCGCAACGGATGCACGGGCCTTCCCCGTAGGCCTTGGCCTCCGTCTCGTCCATCAGGAGCACGCCGGAGGTATTCTTCTGGATCGGCACGAGCATCGACGGTACGGCCGGCCCCATCATCGGGCCGCCCATCACGATGCGCTTGAGCTTCTTCTCGTCGTACCGGGCCACGTCGGGGAACAAGTCCTGGACGAGCATGCCCACGGGGACGAATAGGTTCTTCGGAGTCTCGCAGGCGCCACCGGTTACGGTCAGGCCGGTATCGATGACTGGCTGGCCCTTGCGGAAAGCCTCGGACACGGCGAGTAGCGTGTTGACGTTGCTGACGACGCAGCCGACATCCATCGGCAGGCCGCCGGACGGCACCTCTCGGCCGGTAATGGCCGTAATGAGCATCTTCTCTCCGCCCTGAGGGTACTTGGTCCTGAGGAGCTGGACGCGGATGTCCATGCCCGAGCGCTTGGCGGCGATGGCCTTCTCGAGCCCGGGCACGAGGTGGGTCTTATTGTCCTCGAGCCCGACGATGCCCTTGGTCGCGCCGACAATCTTCATGACGATGGCGATGCCGTCGATGAAGTCCTCGGGATGCTCCTCCATCACGCGCTCGTCTATCGTCAGGTAGGGCTCGCACTCGGCCGCGTTCGCTATCACGTACTCGATCGGCTTGTTCGGCGGCGGAGCGAATTTGACATGAGCCGGAAACCCAGCGCCGCCGACGCCGATGATACCCGCTTCGCGTACGCGAGCGAGCGCTTCTTCCTTCGTGCAGCTGAAGGGATCGAGCGTCGGCATGAACACCGCTTCGTCGCCGGGCAGGGGCTCGATGACGATGGCCAGGCCCTCGAGATTGTTGGCCTGCATCCTCGGCTCGATCTTCTTGACGGTGCCGTAGACCGACGCGTGGAGCGGGACGGTCATGCGCCCGTCGGCGTCCGCGATCTTCTGACCGCGCTTTACTTGGTCCCCGACCTTGACGAGGGGCTGGATAGGCGCGCCGAAGTGCTGATTGACCGGGATGACCACCTGCGATACGTTGCGCAAGGTCTGTATCGGCGTAGATGCGCTTCGTTCCTTGCGCTCTGGCGGATGCGTTCCGCCTTTGAATGTTTTCGTCACCATGGCGAGGAGGGGCTCCTTCTTCCGTTGCTACCGCGGGGCCTAGGCTCCGCGACGCTGACTTTGGGGCTATGAACGGGTCCGGTGATGGCGCTCGCATACGCCGCGGGCGAGCCTTCGGCTAGCTCTGCTGAGACGGTTCAGCCGCGGGTACGAGCAGGACGGGCCCTATCGTAGCGCGAGCGGCGTATACCGTCAAGCATCGCTTTTTACAGTATATAAATAGAAAACTAACGATAATCTTTAAGAGATTAGAACCACTTCTTTTTTTTAAAGAATGTGATCATTCCCATAGCTATCGCCACCATGAGGCCCCACGCCGCGGGATACGCCCACGGCTGATCGAGTTCGGGCATATGCCGGAAATTCATGCCGTACACACCGGCGATGAAGGTCAAGGGAATGAAGATCGTCGAAATGATCGTCAACACCTTCATGACCTCGTTCATGCGGTTCGATACCGACGAGAGGAAGACCTCCTGGATGCCCGACGCGGTCTCCCGATAGCTCTCGATTGCCTCTATCACCTGCACGGAGTTGTCGTGAAGGTCGCGGAGGAACGGCTCGAGGCTGTCATCCAGGAGCGGCGACTCGGAATGGCGGAGCTCGGCGACGGTCTCGCGAATCGGCCATAGGATGCGCTTGAACCGATTCAGGTCCGCCTTGACGTCCTGCAGGCCGCTCATGAAAGCGGTCGCCTCGCTCGCCACCGCGGCGGTATCCTCGAATTCCTCGAGCCGCGTGCCGAGCCACTCGAGGAGAGAGAAATAGTGATCCACCGTCACGTCGAGGAGGGCGTAGGCCAGGACGCTGGCGCCCATGCGCCGGAGCCGCCCTGCTCCGGTCCGCAGGCGCTCGCGTACGGGCCCGTAGCAGTCGCCAGGGCTCTCCTGTATCGTGATCACGGTATTGGAGGTCAGGACGACGGAAATCTGCTCGTACTCGATGCTGTCGTCGGGACGCCGGCTCATCATCTTGGTGATAATGAACAGGTAGCGGCCGAAATCCTCGAGCTTCGGACGGTGTTCGGTGTTCAGGATGTCCTCGACGGTCAAGGGATCGAGCTTGAAGTAGCCGCCGAGCCGCTTGATCGCGTCCTGGTCGCCGAGGCCGTTGATGTTGATCCAGTTGACCGCGCCCTCCTCGAGCATGGCCAGCACTTCCTCGATGTTCTCAGGCGTGACGATCGACAGCTCGTCCTTGTCGTACTGGATCAGCGAGAACGCGGCCTCTGTCGGCGTCTTATCGCCGATGTAGACCGGACTACCTGGAACGGAACCTTCCCGACCGTCGGCGAGGCTCGTGAATAGAGGTTCAATGCGCCGACGGCGCGCCGGTCTCGAGCCGCTCATGCCGAGGGGCCGTCCGGAACGCCCGCGTCGCTCGGCTCGCCATCCTCTCGTTCGAGCCGGTCGAGGAAGGCGTCGAGCGCGACCCTATCCTCGTCGGCCATTCTGGTAAAGGCTACGCCGAAACGAGTCCCGCTGGGGATGCTGCTAACCTCGCGGACGCGCCCTTCTGCCTCCAGCTGCCGCCATGACCCGTCCTCCTCGGGAATGGAGAACGATAGCCATACGACGCAATCCGGCTCGACGTACTCGGTCGACAGAAAGGCCATACCCCCCTTCGATATCTCGAACCCGTGGGCGCGGATATACTGCTCCCGCTCCATATCGTAGGCGACCATCCGTGAGAGGCGAAAGCGCTTTTCATTCCGTCGCTCTTCATCCATGCCATAACTATACTACCGTTGTCGGACGAACGCTATAACAAACACGGGCCCGGCCGAGGCACGTTCCGCGACTGACCCCTCGTCCTCGAGGAGCTATTTCCTGTTCTTCAGGAGCTCCGCGAACGGATTGTAGCTCGTGCCGTCGTCGTCCCGGTCCTGTGACGGACGACCTCCGGGTCTGCCGCCTACGGAATAGGGGTTTTTCTCCGACCTCTGTCCCCCGACGGGCGAGCTCTGTCCCCCGGCCGGTTTCTTAGCGACGACGACGCGCCTTGTTCCGGAATCGGGGCTCTGCGCCGCGCCCGGCTGCGCGCCGCCGTAACCCGATGGCCGCTGGTTTCCGAAGCTCTGTCCCCCGGAGGCTCGTTCGCTCTTGAGCGACAGGCCGATGCGCTTGCGGGCGACGTCGAGGCTGATGATGCGGAATTCCTTGACGTCACCGACCTTGAGCACGTCCATAGGATCCTTGACGAACTGATCGGACAGCTCCGATACGTGGATCAGGGCGCTTTCCTTGATGCCGATGTCGACGAAGGCGCCGAAGTCGACGACGTTCTTGACCTTGCCGGTCACCTTCATGCCTTCGCGGAGGTCTTCGAAGGCCAGGACGCCCTGCTGGAGCACCGGCTTCGGATAGTCGTCTCGCGGGTCGCGATTCGGTTTCTTGAGCTCGGCGACGATATCGTCGATCGTCGTGTCGCCGACGCCGTACTTGGCCTTGAGCGCGTCCCGCTGGGCCTTGTCCGGGTCCTTGCCCGCGCGCACGCCCTCGAGCAGCTCGGAGGCGAGGGCGTAGTTCTCGGGGTGCACCCAGGTATTGTCGAGCGGGTTCGGGCTCTCGGGGATCTTGAGGAAGCCGGCGCACTGCTCAAAGCTCTTGTCGCCCATGCCTGAGACGCCCTTGAGCTGGTCCCGGCTCGTGATCGTGCCGTTTTCGTCGCGGTACTTGACTATCTTCTTGGCGAGGGACGAGTTGATGCCCGACACGTACTTGAGGAGCATATGGCTGGCGGTATTGATGTTAACGCCGACCCGGTTGACCACGGACTCGACCACCTCGTCGAGGGTCTCGGAAAGGCGCTTCTGGTTGACGTCGTGCTGGTAGAGGCCGACGCCGATGCTCTTGGGGTCGATCTTGACGAGCTCGGCGAGCGGGTCCTGGATGCGGCGGCCTATCGATATGGCGCCACGTATGGTCAGGTCGAGCTCGGGGAACTCCTCGCGAGCCACGTCGCTCGCGGAATAGACCGAAGCGCCGTCCTCATCGACGACCGCGTACTTGGCCTCGCCGCCCAGGTCGCCGAGGGCGTCGGCCACGAGCTTCTGCACCTCGTGGCTCGCGGTGCCGTTGCCGACGGCCACGAGCTCTATCCTATAGTCGCGGATGGCTTTGGCGAGCGCCTTACGCGCCTCGTCGGGTTTCTGCTCCTGGTAGATGACGAAGTAGCCCAGGTACTTGCCCGTCTCGTCGATCGCTGCGCACTTGGTACCGGTGCGTATGCCAGGGTCGACGCCGAGCACGCGCGTGCCCTTGAGCGGCGCGGACAGGAGCAGGTTCTTGAGGTTCTCGCTGAACACCGAGATGCCGTGCCCGTCGGCCTCGTCCATCGCCTCGGAGCGGATCTCGCGTAACACGGCTGGGGAGACGAGCCGCCTGAGCGCGTCTTCGATCGCGTCGGCATGGTACGGATTCGCGATCGCGTAGCGCCCCTTGAGCAGCGCCGAGGCGTCGTCCTCGTCGACTTCGAGGCTCACGTCCAGCTCGCCCTCGCGCTCGCCGCGGTTGATCGCCAGCACGCGGTGCGGCTTGAGCGAGGCGAGCGACTCGCGGTAGTCCCAGTACATCTGATAGGTCGAGGATTCCTTCTTCTGGTCGTCGCCGACGCCCTTGACGACCATGAAGCCGTCGCGCAGGTAGCGCTTCTTGACGGCCGCGCGATTCTCGGGATCCTGCGAGACGCGCTCCGCGACGATATCCATCGCGCCCTTGATCGCCTCCTCGGCGCTCGCGACAGCCAGCTCGGGATGCTCGGCGTCCTCACGGACGAAACCGGGCGCGGCGGCTTCTACCGCGGCCGCGTCCTTGGATACCATCAGCTCGGCGAGCGGTTCGAGGCCCTTCTCGACCGCGATCATGCCGCGAGTCTTCTTCTTGCGCTTGTACGGCGCGTAGATGTCCTCGATCTCGGTCAGCGTGGCGCACTTGCGGATATTGCCGTAGAGTTCTTCGGTCAGCTTGCCCTGGCCGTGGATGGCCTGGATCACCTCGATGCGCCTGGTCTCCAGGTTGGTCAGGCTCTGGTGCAGGTGCACCACATCGCGGACCTGCACCTCGTCGAGCTCGCCGGTGCGCTCCTTGCGGTAGCGGCTGATGAATGGCACGGTACAGCCCTCGGCGGTCAGATCGACGACCGCGGCCGCCTGACTGGCCCGTATGCCGAGCTGGGAGGCTATCTTGTTGAGCAGGTCGGCCTTGCCGACCTCGAGGCCGGCTATGAATTCGTCGTTCAGTTCCATGCTGGTACCTTACCTTATCGCTTGCGTAGTTCAGCGAGCAGACCTTCGGGACTGAAGCCGCCGAGGTAGGCTATCTTGCCGCCGATGCAGATGACCGGCTCGAGGCTGGCCATGGACAGGAGGCGCTGCACGTCGGCATTGCGCGCTAGGTTCTCCGGCGTCGACTCGAAAAAGCTCACCCTGTACCGATCGGCCAACTCGGACGCCTCGAGGAGGCTCCGGAATTCATCCACCAGGGCGAGGGTCGCCCTCTTCGCGCCCGGCGCGCAACTGGAGCACGCGCCATCGGCCGAGCCCTCGCTTCCGTGAGAACAACCGGCGCAGATGAGCTCTGACGCTTTGCCGTATACGTCTATATCGTGTGTTTGGTTCATAGGCTTCGTAGAATCGTCACGATACGGGGAACTCCTATAAAAATCAAGCGCTATTCGTCCCCGGCTCCGCCCAGCGTCTCCGCGAGCGACGACAGTATGCTCCTGAACGACTCGTCCTCGACCTTACCGATGGTCTCGCTGACACTCGGCGTCTCCGACGCCGCCTCGGGGACTGCGTCGATCCTCTGTCCCTCGGCGCCTATCGGCTCGGGTGGCCTGGCCATCTTGGCGGTGCCTGGCAGGCTCGGGTCCTTGGCCAGCCTGAAGGCTATGCCGGAGACCTCGAGGTCCGGGAAGCTACGGCGTATCGTCGCGAGGATCTGGGTCTGCCTCATCTGGAGGAGCTGGATCCATCCCGGGTGGGTGGCCTCGACGAAGACGATGCCGTTCCGGAGGTCGACCGGGCGCGAGTGGGCGGCGAGGTTCTCTCCTGCGGCGCGGTTCCAGAACGAGAAGAACTTGGACCAGGTGTCGGCTTTGGCCGCCGCCTCGGGGGACAGGAGGGCGCCGAGCAGGTCGGAGGCTTTACGTACGCGAGAATCGTCCATCGTCCGTCCAGTATACGATAGTGCCATCGCGCAGGTAATCCCGGTATGGCTCCCCGGGTAAGAAGGTAAAGAACGACTGCTCTGCTTCCGGTAGCGCTTCCATGAACCTACGGCGTTTCTCGGGGTCGAGCTCGAGGAGCACGTCGTCGAGGAGCAGCACGGGCTTGCGTCCGCTGACGCCGGCGTAGTGCTCGGCCTGGGCTATCCTCAAAGTCAGGCTGAGTAGCCTGAGCTGGCCCGTGGAAGCCCGGTCGGAGAAGTCGCCGGAGTCGTCGGTAAAGGCGAAACGGTCGCGGTGCGGCCCCGATAGGCTCGTGCCGAGGGCCAGCTCTCGATCTCTGGCGGCAGCCAGCCTGGCTACGACCTCGTCGGGGCCTTCATCGAGCCTCCAGGATGGACGATACGATACGCCGACTCGATAGCCGAGCCTTGAGACGCTCTCGAAGCGCGGCGCGAAACGACCATCGAATTCTCGGGCTATCGCGGCGCGCGCGTCACGCAGGCCAAGGCCATAGCTGGCTAGCTGGAGGTCGAGTACCTCGAGTACGTCCAGACTCCGATCCTTGAGCGCCTGGTTCCTGGCCTTGAGGGTTCGGCGATAGGCCCGCAGAAGGTCGATGTAGCCTACCGAGACGAGGCTCGCGGTCTGATCGAAGAAAAAGCGCCTCCGTTCAGGCTCGCCGCGCGAGAACTCCATGTCCTCGTGGCAGAACACGATGGCCGGGTTGCGCTCAACGAGGCGCTTACGGTCTCGTACCGGCTTGCCGTCCTCCTTGATAGCCTTGGTTCCGGCTTCCCAGGCGATGACGCAGTTCGAACCGTCGGGGCTGACCCCTCGTAGCGACCAGGCTCGCTCCCCGTTCCTACAGGCGTCGGCGTCCTGCCCGCCTCTGAAACTCGAGCCGTAGCAGAGCGTGTACACGGCATCGAGGAAGTTGCTCTTGCCCTGCCCGTTTTCGCCGACGACGAAAACGGACGGGGCCTCCGTCTGGATGGCCCCGTCCGCTAGGTTGCGAAAGGATACGCTCTCGATACGGCTGAACGGCATGGAGTCCCGTCTGCCGCTCTAGTCTACCTGCATCGGCATCAGGATGTGGAAATAATCGGATTCCGGATCGGGCGCCACGGTGACGGCCCTGGAGGTCTCGGTGAAGCGCATGGAGATGTCCTCGGTCGAGATGGCGCGGAGCGGATCCTCGATATACTTGTAGTTCATCGCTATGACCGCCTCAGGGCCCTCGTAGGCGCAGAGAATTTCCTCGCGCGCGGTGCCTATCTCGGTCTCCTCCGACGATATGACCAGCTTGTCGGCCGATAGGGCGAAGAAGGTGCGCCTGGACTTCTGCTCGACGAAGATCGAGACGCGCTTGAGCGCGTCGATCACGTCCTGGCGCTTGACCGATACGGTATACTTCTGGCTTTCCGGTACGACCTTCTGGTAGTTCGGGAACTGCCCCTCGATGAGCACGGTGCTCAGGCGGTACTGGCCGAATTTCACGAAGAGGTTCTTGTCGCTGACGGCCAGGTCTATCTGTCCCTCGTTGCCAGCGCGGTGAAGCACGACCGACAAGAGCTTCGGCGGTATGATGACGCCCTTGAACTCCGGGACGCCTTCGACGATGCCGCGCTTGATGTACGCCAGTCGGCGGCCGTCGGTCGCTACCATGACCAGCCCGTCCTGGGCGCGCTCGAGGTAGACGCCGTTCATGAAGTACCTGGTCTCGTCGTCGGAGACGGCGAAGATCGTCTGCCCTATCATGTCCTTAAAATCGGCGATCGGTATGGAAAAATACTTGTCGTCGTCGATATCGGGGAGCTGAGGGAACTGCTCGCTGCCTATAGTCTTGAGGCTGAACTGGGCCTTCTTGAAGCTAGGCTTGATGACGACCTTCGCGTCCTTCTGATCGACCTCGATGGTGCCCTCGGGGATGCTGGCGAGTATGCCGGTCAGCTTGTCGCAGAAGACGGTCAGGCTGCCTTCCTCCTGCACCTCGACGGGCATCCTGGTCTCGAAGCCTATCTTTATATCGGTAGCCCGTATCAGGAGCGAACCCTCGCGGGCCTCGAGATACACGTTCGATACGACCGACATGGCGCTCTTCGAGGAGATGATCTCCTGGGCGAAGGCTATCTCCCGTTGCAGCGCGTTTTTTTCGCAGACGAATTTCATGGCTAACCTCGTACTGAGTCTTCCGCTAAGAATACCACGGATGCGCGATGACGCGCAATAAAAGGATATGAGGGCTTCGGGTTCTCATCCTTATTGAACTTGAATTTATATAAATTCGTAATAGATATAGTAAGGGGCCTGTATAAGTGGAAAAACCCGTTCGTTTCATGCCCCGCCGTGACTTGGGCTGTTGATAACCATGGCTATAGGCGCGCGCGGATCTGCACATGTCCACGGGCGCGCATGAAGGATAGCGGGGACGCCTCCCTTTTCTACAGGAAGGCCCCCGACCATCAACCACTTAGCTTTTTACGCTCATCTGCCTGACGGCCTGGATGAGCTTCTGGATCTTGGCGTCGAGCATCGGGTCGAGCTTGAGCTGCTCGTCTATCTTCTGGCATGAGTGCATGACGGTCGTATGGTCGCGACCGCCGAACTCGAGTCCGAGCTCGGTCGTCGAATACTCGGTTATCTCCCTAGCTATGTACATGGCGATCTGCCTGGGGACGACGATGCTCCTCGTGCGCTTCTTTCCCTTGAGGTCGTTGGCGCTGACCTTGTAGGCCTCCGATACCGTGCGGATGATATGGTCTATCGTCACGTTGCCGTGCCTGGTCTGGCTGAACACGTCCTTGAGCTGCTGCTGGGCCACCTCGAGGGTGATCTCCTTTCCCACCAGGTCTGCGTACGCGTTGAGCTTGACGAGGGCCGCCTCGAGGTCGCGGACGTTCGTCGAGATGTTCCTGGCTATCACGTCGAAGACCTCCGGCGGGATGTTCAGGTTGTTCGTCTCGACCTTCTTCTTGAGGATGGCGTAGCGGGTCTCGTAGTTAGGCGGCTGCAGGTCGACGTTGAGGCCGCGCTCGAACCGGCTGCGTAGCCTGTCGGACAGGTTCTTGAGCTCGGAGGCCGGCCGGTCGCAGGTGAAGACCATCTGCTTGTTGCCGTCGTACAGCGCGTTGAAGGTATGGAACAGCTCCTCCTGGGAGCCCTCCTTGTTCTCGAAGAAGTGTATATCGTCGATCAGGAGTATATCGACGGTGCGGTAGCGGTTCTTGAACGACGACATGGCCTTCTCGTGGATCGAGTGGATGAAGTCGTTCGTGAAATTCTCCGCCGAGACGCAGATGATCTTGAGCTTGGGGTTGAGCGACCAGGCTCGATTGCCTATAGCCTGCATCAGGTGCGTCTTGCCGAGCCCTACATCGCCGTAGATCAGGAAGGGGTTATAGGCCGTGCCGGGGTTGGCTGCGATGGCCATGGCTGCGTTCGCCGCGAACGAGTTGTTCTCGCCGATGATGTAGTTCTCGAAGGTATGGGCCAGGTTGAGCTGTGGATGTTTCTCCCGAGGCTTTTCGGGTTCAGCCTGGGCCTTCGACGGCTTCGTTTCCTGCCGCCGCTCCGGAGCGGGCTTGGGGACAGAGGTCGATGAATCCGGCTTGACCACGACAAATTCTATAGTCAGGCGCTTACCCGAAAGCTCGAACAGCTTGGATTCGATGGCCTTCTGGTACGACTTTGCCAGCTGATCCCTATAAAAAGCTGACGGTACCCGCACGAGGATCGAGTCTTGGGTCGAAGAGTCGTACTCGATATTGAACCACATCGAGAATTCCTGTTCGCTCAACTCGTTGGAGAATTGGCTCATCGCCTCGTTCCAGAAGACTTGATAATCCCAGCTGTTCATCGTGTACGTATCTCCCGATTTAGTTTCCAACAACTTTTCCACAATCTATCACAAAGGATGGGTGGAGTATATCACTCGTCAAATCTAAAAAAAAGAAGCCAACCCTGCAGAATCTACTAAAAATCCATGTAGTGGATGTATATAAGTCCTTTATATATAATAAGATAGTATTGCTATGCCGTTTCCGCTCAGGTTTAGCGCCTTTGCTCCGATATACGTCTTTTCTATATCTGATAGAGGAATACCAGATTCTGCACAAGTTTTGCACATATGGTTTACAGCAGCGCTTCCTTCTATATATAGGCCCGTATCCTTTACTTTTTGGCGCATCGAAGATATACTGCGCACGTGCAGGCACGCTCGGCGCAGTCGCTGCTTTCGGGCGGATAGAACCAATACGAGATGCCTACAAGGCCTCTATCACTCATACCTCCGCGGAAAACACAATGGAATCAACGTATTCAGCAACGAGCATTCAGGTCCTGAAAGGCTTGGAAGCGGTCCGGAAACGGCCGGGCATGTACATCGGCTCGACGAGCATCGATGGTCTCCACCATCTCGTCTACGAAGTGGTCGACAACTCGATCGACGAGGCGTTCGCCGGGTACTGCGACCGTATCGACGTCGTCCTCGAGAAGAACGACGTCGTCAAGGTAACAGACAATGGCCGAGGCATCCCCACAGGGATCCATCCTATCGAGAAGGTCTCGGCGCTCGAGCTGGTCATGACGAGGCTCCACGCCGGCGGCAAGTTCGACAAGAACACCTACAAGGTCTCAGGCGGCCTGCACGGCGTCGGCGTGTCGGTCGTCAACGCGCTATCCGCCTGGTGCGAGGTCTCCGTGCACCAGGAAGGCAAGGTCCACTACCAGATGTACAAGACCGGCCTGCCGGTCGAGGACGTGAAGGTCGTCGGCGAGACCGATCGGCGCGGTACGGTGGTACGATTCTCGGCGGATCCGACGATCTTCGAGACGACCATGTACAGCTTCGATGTGCTGGCCAATCGACTGCGCGAACTGGCCTTCCTCAACAAGGGCCTCCTGATCACGCTGACAGACGATAGGCTCTCGACGCCCAAGGTGCACGAGTTCAAGTTCGACGGCGGCCTCATGGAGTTCGTCACCTACCTGAACAAGAGCAAGACGGTCCTGCACCAGGATCCGATCTACTTCAGCGGTACCCGCGACGACGTCGCGGTCGAGGTCGGCCTCCAGTACAACGACTCGTTCAACGAGACGATGTTCGCCTTCGTCAACGGCATTAATACCAAGGAGGGCGGGACGCACCTCGTCGGCTTCAGGAGCGCGCTGACCCGTATCCTCAACGAGTACTTCAGGAAGTCGAAGCTAGCCAAGAAGCTCGAGGATACGCTCTCGGGCGACGACGTGCGCGAGGGCCTGACCGCGGTGCTGTCGGTCAAGGTGCAGAACCCGCAGTTCGAGGGACAGACCAAGACCAAGCTCGGCAACTCCGAGGTCAAGGGCATCGTCGACTCCCTGGTAGCCGACCAGCTGACCCTCTACTTCGAGACCAACCCGGGCGTGATCGACAAGTTGCTCGAGAAGTCGGTGCTCGCGGCAAGGGCCCGCATCGCGGCGAGGCAGGCCAGGGAGCTGACCAGGCGCAAGTCGGCCCTCGAGAGCTCGGGCCTGCCGGGCAAGCTCGCCGATTGCTCCGAGAAGGATCCGACCAAGTGCGAGATCTACATCGTCGAGGGTGACTCGGCCGGCGGCTCGGCCAAGGGCGGCCGTGATCGCACCATCCAGGCCATCCTGCCGCTCTGGGGCAAGATGATGAACGTAGAGAAGACGCGCATCGACAAGGTGATAGGCAACGATAAGCTCAGCCCGGTCATCCAGTCGCTCGGCTGCGGCATAGGCGCCGACTTCGACGTGTCGAAGCTACGCTACCACAAGGTCATCATCATGGCCGATGCGGACGTCGACGGCTCGCATATCCGCACCCTGCTCCTGACCTTCTTCTTCAGGTACATGACCGACCTCCTGCGGCGCGGGCACGTGTACCTCGCGATGCCGCCGCTGTACAAGATCGTGATCGACCGCAAGATCCAGTACGCCTACGACGACGCCGAGAAGGATCGCATCCTCGCGGAGAGCGGCAAGGATCCCGACAAGGTGGCCATCCAGCGCTATAAGGGCTTGGGAGAGATGAACCCGGACCAGCTATGGGAGACGACGATGGACCCCGAGCACCGGAACATCATCCAGGTGCATATGGAGGACCTCGTGGAGGCCGAGACGGTCTTCTCGACGCTCATGGGCGAGCAGGTGGAGCCCCGAAGGCGATTTATAGAGGAGAACGCGCTGTCGGTCTCCCGCTTGGACGTATAACATGGCAGAACTAACAGGAAAGATCATACCCGTAGCGGTCGAGGAAGAGGTCCGGACCGCCTACCTGACCTATGCGATGAGCGTCATCGTCAGCCGCGCCTTACCGGACGCGCGAGACGGCCTCAAGCCGGTGCATAGGCGCATCCTCTACGCGATGGACGAGCTCGGGCTCAAGCCGACCGCCGCCACCAAGAAGAGCGCCCGCATCACCGGCGACGCGATGGGAAAGTACCACCCGCACGGCGACCTATCGCTGTACGACGCCTTGGTACGCATGGCCCAGACCTTCAGCTTGCGCTACCCGCTTATTACCGGGCAGGGAAACTTCGGCTCGGTCGACGGCGATCCGCCCGCCGCGAGCCGCTATACCGAAGCCAAGCTGTCGAAGGTCGGCGACGAGCTGCTGGCCGATCTCGAGAAGGAGACGGTCGAGTTCGTTCCCAACTACGACGAGAGCCTCAAGGAGCCCTCGGTCCTGCCGGCGGCCGTGCCGAACCTGCTGATCAACGGCTCCTCGGGCATCGCCGTAGGTATGGCCACGAATATGCCGCCGCACAACCTGCGCGAGGTGTCGGAGGCCATAGCGGCCTATATCGACGATCCGGAGATCTCGATAGACGGCCTCATGAAGTACGTGAGGGGGCCGGATTTCCCCACGGGCGGCATCATCTTCGGAAAGCGCGGTATCCGCGAGGCCTATACGACGGGGCGCGGCAAGCTTACCGTCCGTGGCAAGTTTACGATTGAGACGCTCAAGGGTGGCAAGGAACAGATCGTCTTTACCGAGATCCCCTACGTCGTCAATAAGGCGACGTTGGTGGCGAAGATCGCCGAGCTGATACGCGATAAGGTCGTCGAGGGCGTCAGCGACATACGCGACGAGTCGGACCGTGAAGGCATGCGCGTCGTGATCGAGCTCAAGAAGGGCGCCGTCGCGAAGCTGATCCTCAACCGGCTCTTCGCCCATACCCAGCTCCAGACGACCTTTGGCGTGATCAACCTGGCCCTGGTCGGCGGCATGCCCAAGACGCTGTCCCTCAAGGACCTGATCAAGTGCTTCGTCGACCATCGCGTCGACGTGGTCACCAAGCGTACTCGCTACGACCTGCGCAAGGCCGAGGAACGCGCCCATATCCTCGAGGGCTTGGTCATCGCGATCGAGAATATCGACGAGGTCGTACGCATCATCAAGGCTTCCAGGAACGTCGACGCTGCCAAGGTGGCGCTGATGGAGCGCTTCCAGCTGTCGGAAGCCCAGACACAGGCCATCGTTGACATGCGTCTCGGTCGCCTGACCAGCCTCGAGATCGAGAAGCTCCTGGCCGAGTTGGCCGAGGTCCGCGCCAAGATAGCCTACTACAAGGATCTGCTCGCCCACCCCGAGAAAATACTCGGCGTGATCAAGGACGAGACCAAGGTGATCTCCGACAAATTCGGCGACGACCGCAGAACGGAGATCGTCCACGACGAGGTCGAGGCTATCAATATCGAGGACCTGATCACCAAGGAAGAGATGGTGATCATGCTGTCGAACAAGGGCTTCGTGAAGCGCGTGCCAGTCAGCGCCTATCGGAGCCAGAGCCGCGGCGGCAAAGGCTCGAATTCGGCCTCGCTGCTCGACGACGACTACGTGCAGCAGATCTTCGTCGCGAATACTCACGACTACCTGATGTACATCTCGAGCGCCGGCAAGGCGTACTGGCAGAAGGTTCACGAGATTCCGGAGGCCTCGCGAGCGGCCCGCGGCGGCCACCTCAAGAGCCTCCTCGCGATCGGGGCGAACGAGGAGATTACGACCGTCATCGATCTCAAGGGCTTCTCCGACGATACCTACCTGATGCTCGGGACGCTGCGCGGCGTCGTCAAGCGCGTGGCGACCAGCCAGTTCGTCAACGCCAAGACCAGGGGCATCATCGCCATTCACCTCGACGAGGGAGACCGGCTTGTATCCGCCTGCAGAACGCGCGGTAACGACGAGGTCGTGCTCATTACCCGTCTCGGGCAGGCGCTTCGTATCAGCGAGCGCGATGTGCGTGTGATGGGCCGGGGTAGCCGAGGTGTCTGCGGCATCAAGCTGGCGGACGCCGATGAACTGAACGCGATGCTCAGGGTCAATCCCGAAGAACAGATGCTCCTGATCAGCGAGACCGGTTACGGAAAGCGCACCGACTACGATAACTTCAACGCCCACGGGAGGGCGACGCGGGGACAGAGGATCTACGATCCGGACGAGAAATCCGGAGAGATCGTCTGCGCCATCACCGTCAAGGAGAACGACGACGTCGTCGTGATGACCAGCCTGGGTAAGACGCTCAAAACCAGGGCCGCCGACGTACGGCTCTGCGGCAAGACCGCCCGCGGCGTGCATATCGTCAATATCGACAGCCCCGACTTCGTGATCGGCATGGACCGCATCATCAACGAAGAGGCCGAGATAGCGGTCTCGAAGCAGGCTCATGACGATGACGCCAAGAACCGCGAGTCGGAGGACGAGCCAGTTGATACGGTAGCGTACGACGATGAACCCGAGGAGCTACCCCCTGACGCCGATGACGGCGAGGTACTGGACGATTAGAGGCTCCTGAAAAGCTTCTGCCTGACACGGCCGCGATTCCATATGGGATCGCGGCCTTTTTAAATGGCTAGCCCTGGATGTTTCACGTGAAACAGGCGACGAAGCTCTGTCCCCGAGACGAGCCTCTGTCCCTCTCGCGATGTTTCACGTGAAACGCTAGACTTGTGCTGTGAGCATGTGGATCGGAATCAGTATCGGCTCGATGCGCGTGAACGGATGGGCTCGATACGAGGCGTGTTCGACACGGATAGGTCGATGGCGAACGCCGCGATACGGCTCGGAATGATCGCACCCGGGGCTCGTCTCTGCGTGGATGGCTATACCGTGCCGTTCCCGCTATGGAAGTATACTCTCGGTGTGCCGTTATTCGTTGCGACAGACATGCTATTACGAGACGTTGGCACGTCGCATGGGCGCTTCTCCGGCACGGACGGGTGTACGCTCGCGCTTTAAAGCCTGGCCAACGGCCTTGAGCCCGTCGCTATCGGCGAGCTGACGATAGTCCTCGACGCGCTCAGTGTGTTTAGCGCTATACTCGCGGCGGCGGGCTCCCTGGTCGAGGGGTTCGACGGCGACGCGATAGCGAGTTCGGATTCGGCGCTCGGTTCTCTGAGCTATCCGCCAGGATGGGCTATACCGACTACGACTCGCCATAGTACGGTGCGACGAGGAGGAATAGCGGTGACTACCGATGGGAAGCGGCGACTCAAGGGAATTCTGCTCGTTAACGTCGCGACCTGCGCCTGGGCGACGAATATAATGATCGGCCGGCTCGTGCGAGATCAGATCGGCCCGCTGACGCTGACCGCTACGCGCTATGTCGTCGCCTCTATCGTCTTCGCGTTTGTCCTACGCGCGAGACCGATCCAGGAACGGCGTCTCGGAAAGGATTGGCTCCTGCTCGGGGCGATGTCGCTGACCGGTGTCGTGTTGTTCGCCCCTACCCTATATTTCGGCTTATCCTATACGCAGGCGATCAATGGTACCCTGATCAACGGCATCGGTCCGCTCTTGACCGCGGCGTTCGCGGCCTGGTTGCTGCGAGAGCCATTTTCCGGACGGCAGCTGTTCGGGTCGGTCCTGGCGCTCGGCGGCGTCGTGGTCCTGTTGTTCGGCTCGGCCTCGGGTCCAAGCAAAGCTCTGTCCCTCAACCGCGGCGACCTGCTGATCGTAGTGGCCGTGACGTTCTGGGCGCTCTATTCGGTAGCGACGCGGCGCGTGGTTCGCGACCGTTCGCCGATTTCTGCCACGGCCCTGTCGATGTTCATCGGCTTGCCCGTGCTGCTCGTTTTCGCGGTCCTCGAGCATGGGCTTCAGCCGGTGGCCTGGACGCCTCGCCTTATCGGGCTGGTCGTGTACGTCGGGCTTGTGCCGGCGGCGCTCGGATTCTTGTGCTGGAACGCTGGTGTCAAGCTGCTTGGCGCCGGGGGCGCCATGGTGTTCTATAATACCTTACCGCTCTATGGCGCGCTGTTCGGTTTCCTGTTGCTCGGCGAGACCCTTGGGCTCGCGCATCTCGCCGGAGGCGCGTTGATACTCGGCGGCGGACTCGTCGCGGCCATTTCGAAGCGGGCCTCGCACTTGGCCGTTAATAAATAATAATGTCATTGGATTCGGCTCGACGTCATGGCTAATCGTTTCATTCGCGGAATCGACGACGGTGACATCACGACCGAGGGCGAGCTTCGCTCTGCCTTCAGGGCGCAGGCGCTCGCGACGCATCCCGACCTGGGGGGCGGAAACGATGGATCGGCCGCCGGAAACGATTTCATGCGCGTCCGGACGGAGTACGAGGCGGCTGTACGATATCTTGCTAGGCCGGCTGGAGGCCAGCGGGGAGCTCTGTCGCGCAGCGCGGCGAGCGCCGGTTTCGACCGTGGGTTGTTCTACGCCGACCTGGCGATCCTGATCAAGGCCGGCTTTCCCAAACGGCCGCGCCACGATCAGGAGCGGCGCAAATACTCGCGACTTCGCCTCAACCTGCGTTCCTCTCTGTCCAGGCTGGCCGCCGAGACGCTCGCCGATCCTCTCGGGGCGTTCGACGCGTTCGAGGCGGCGCTATTCTCGCTCAGGGACAGTGGAAACGACGAAGCTACCGTTATCGTCGACCGCGTTCGTTCCCTGCTCGAGGATATGATCGACTACGAGGCCTGTGGCCTGACGCCATTGCGAGCGGCTATAGCGATCGAATACTCGAGGTTGCGAGTCTTGCTGGGGACAGAGCTGGGGGGCTCCGGCGCGGCGCTCCTCGCCTTCCTTGGCGCGCTACTCGAGGAGCTGGATCCGAGGACGATTGATGCGCGAGGGGTGCCGTACCGTGCTACGTAGCCGCCCGCCTGCGCTTGTCTTCCGCGTAGAGTGTGCGATACTGATCGCATGTCGTTTCTGCTTACAAGGACGTCGACATGGAAGCACGTAACCAGGCGGCGCGGTCAGCCGCGGTTCTCGCCGTCTTGCTCTTGATCGTCTTCGGGGCCGTCGCGACGGCGTCGTTCATCGAACGGGACTTCGGCGCGGTGGCCGTGTCGCGCGTACGCATCCCCGTACGGACGAACGACGGGCTCGACGCCTATATTCCGGGCAAGCTCTACGTTCCCGCGTTAGCCAGTGAGGCGAATCCTGTACCCGCCGTGCTGGCGCTACACGGCTATCAGAACGATAAGGATACCTCCGCCGCGTTCGCGCTCGAGCTGGCCAGGCGCGGCATCGCGGCTCTCGCGATAGACCAGTATGGCCATGGCGAGAGTCCGCTCGGCCTGAGGCATAGGGGCTACGATCGGACGAAGGGCGGTCCGGCGCGTTTCAAGCTGTTCATGAGCTTCTCGGCGCTGAACGGGGCCGGCGTCGACGGGCTCGTCGACTCGTCGATGGGCGCCACCGCGGCTTTCCGCTGGTTACGCGACCGGGACTACGTGCGCGGTGACAAAGTCGGGGTTACCGGGCACTCTATGGGTACCTGGAGCGCGGTCACGGTCGCTAGGGAGAACCCCGAGCACGCGGCCATCGTTCTCCAGTGCGGCCAGCCGTACGGCCCGGTCTACGGGGCGGACGGATCGGTCGAGCTCAAGAACTACCTGATGCTCCAGGCCCGCTACGACGAATTCGACTACTTCAGGGACTACGAGCTGACGACGGGGAGGCTGAACGAAGCAGCGCTACGCTACGGCGTCTTCGCCGGTCAGGACTCGCCCATTGCCTGGAATACTACCTACGGCCGCTTCGACGATGGTAGCGCCAGGCGCATGGAGATGATAGAGACCGTGCACCGGGGCGTGACCCATAGCTCGCGTGCTATCTCCGCGGCGATGGCCTGGTTCACCGAGGCGCTCGGCGTCGAACCGACCATAGCTCCCGACGACCTCGTCTTCATGGCGCGGGAGCTGCTCGTCGGCCTGGCCTTGCTCGTCGGAGCGCTGTCCCTGATGCCGCTGGGCTCGCTACTCCTGGCCACGCCGTTCTTCGCCGCGGTGGCCCAGCCGATGCCCGAGCGCTACGTGATGCCGTCTCGTAGCTGGCGTCGCTCCGCCGCGATCAGCGTCACCCTGAGCGCGGCCCTCTACCCGTTCATGACGCAGCTGGGCCATGGGCTGTTCCCCTATCCGGACGGCCTCTTCAAGACTCTGATGGCCGGCGGCCTGATCCTCTGGCTGGATACCTTGGCCGTCATCGCGTTCTTTTCACTACGCGCCTGGTATAGGCATGGCGAGGGCCGGCGACTCGGCGTGACGATGTACGACCTGGGCCTGTCGTTCGACCGGGAGAAGACTGTCATCGATTGGGGTATCGTCGGCAAGACGGCGCTGATGGCCCTCGCGATGTTCAGCTACCTCCTGGCCGTCGTCAGCACCTGCTATCGGGTGTTCGATACCGACCTGCGCTTCATCTGGCCGTTCCTGCGGCCGCTTACTCCCGCTCGCGCCGGGCAATTCTTCCTGTACCTTCCGTTCTTCTTCGTCTTCTTCCTGATCAACGGCGGTGTCAAACTGTTCGGGCAGATGCGCCTGCCCGAGGCGTCTTCGAGCGTACGGACGCAGTGGCTCTGGTGGGCCAAGAGCGTGCTGGTGATGCTCGGCGGGCTGGTGGTCGTGGCTCTCTTCGAGTACCTGCCGTTCTTCCTGGGCTTCGGGACCGGCTTCGCGCTCACGGGGCTGTCCCTGTTCGACGGACCCTTCATGAGCGCGCTGGTACTCATCTTCCCGCAGTTCTTCGTGCTCTTTTTCCTGGCCGTCTATTTCTTCAGGAAGACGGGCAGGGTGTACCTCGGGTCGTTGGTCGTCGCGACGCTGGTGACCTGGATCACCTGCGGCGGTGCGGCCTATTTCTGATCGGGGTCTCCTGCTACCGAACCCCGTTGCCTTCGTCTGGCGCCGCCGAGCGACTCCGACAGCTCCGTCCCCGCGGAGCGGACCGCCTCGATGAAGGACGGGAGCTGGGCGTCCATGCGGTCGCGGGGGCCGGAGATGCCTACCGAAGCCTCGACCGCGCCCTCGAAGTTGTAGATGGGCGCGGCGATACAGACCACGTTGCGCTCGTACTCGCCGTCGTCCAGGGCGTAACCCCGCTTCCGGACGGCGGCCAGCTCGTCGGCCAAGAGGCCGAGGTCGGTGATCGTGGCCTCGGTGTAGCGTGTCAGCTCTGTCCCCGCGAAGAGCTCTCCGAGTTCTTTAGCGTCCATACGGCAGATGAGGCATCGGCCGACGGCAGTACAGTATAGTTCCTCGGTTTCGCCGATGTCCGTGTTGGCCGCGATCGTCTTGGCGGCGCGCTCTCGGTCTATGAATACTGCTAGTCGTCCCGAACGCACGGCCAGGTGGGCGTTCTCCTTCGTTGCGAAGGCGAGGCGCTTGAGTACGGGCGACGCGAGCTCGGTGATCTTGAGCTGCTGCCTGAGCGAGGCCGCAAGGCCGTAGATGCCGAAGCCGAGCAGGTAGCCCTTGCGACTCTCTTCCTGCCTGACCAGCCCATACTTGCCCAGGGTGGATAGGAGCCTGAACACCGAGCTCTTGTCGAGCGACATGTACTCGGTGAGATCCGTTAAGCTGAACGAAGCCTCGGGATGATCCGCGATGCGCTCGAGAAGGGCGAGCGCCCGCTCCACGGACTGGATCATGGCGCCATCGGTCTTGGGCATGAGCCGATGATAGTCGTCAGCGCATGAAGTGACAAGCGATATAAATAAACATTGACAAGCACGCAACCGGGTTGTATATAAAACAATATGAACGAGTCATGTTATCTGGACGGGCAGGCTTCGCTCGAGGGTTTAACGGTCCTCGCCGGACGGGCGCGGCGTTTGATACTCGAGATGACCCATCGAGCCGGCATGGGCCATACTGGTGGATCCCTGTCCGAGGTCGAGCTACTCGTGGCGCTGTACTTCGGCGGGATGCGTTCCATCGATCCCTCAAGGCCTGACAGGCCTGATCGGGACCGCTTCATCCTGTCCAAGGGGCACGCCACGCCCGGGTATTACTCGGTGCTGGCGCTCCGCGGCTATTTCTCGCCGGAGCTCCTGGAGACCTTCGATGAACTGGGTACCCCGCTCCAGGCTCACCCGGATATGCATAAGCTGCCCGGCGTCGATATGTCCTCCGGCTCCCTGGGCCAGGGCCTCTCCTGTGGCATCGGTATGGCGATGGCCGCGATGGCCGACCCGTCGCTTGGATCCTTCCGGACCTTCGTGCTGATGGGCGACGGCGAGCTCCAGGAAGGCCAGGTCTGGGAAGCCGCCGGCTACGCCGGAGCCTTGCGCCTGCCCGGCATCGTCGCCATCGTCGACTGTAACGCCGTGCAGCTATCTACGGCCACCGGCCCCTTCCAGGCCCCCGACGCCGTCGCCGCTCGCTTTCGGGCCTTCGGCTGGGACGCCTCGGGAGTGGATGGCCACGATCTGGCCGCCCTCATGCCGGCTATCGCGTCGGCGCGCGAGCGAGCCGGGCGCGGTCCCGTCGTCCTGGTCGCTACGACCGTAAAGGGCAAGGGCGTCTCGTTCATGGAAGGACGCTGCGAATGGCACGGCAAGGCGCCCGACGACGGCGAGCTTGCCCGCGCGCTGGCGGAGCTCGGGTCATGAGCGCCGGCGTCGCGCAACGGGCCGCCTTCGGACGGGCCCTCGTCGAGCTGGCGGAGCGGTATCCGAAAATGGTCGTCCTCGATCCGGACGTCTGTCCCTCGACGCAGACCTCGCTGTTCCGCGCCGCCTATCCCGACCGCTTCTATCCGATGGGCATAGCCGAGGCCAACGCCGTCTGCGTCGCCGCCGGCCTGGCGAGCTGCGGCTTCGTGCCCTGGGTCTCCGCCTTCGCCGTCTTCCTGGCGACCAGGGCCGCGGACCAGGTCCGCGTCTCGGTCGCCCATGCCCGCCAGCCGGTCAAGCTCAACGGGGCGTATGGCGGCCTTCCTTCGGGCCGGGGCGGGGCGACTCACTCGGCCGTCGAGGATATAGCCGTGATGCGGACGATGCCGAACATGATCGTGCTGACGCCCGCCGACGCGGCCGAGGCCGGAGCGATGGTCGAGCTGGCGATGGAAACCTCCGCCCCGGTCTACTTGCGGACGATGCGTTGCGAGCTGCCCGACCTGTTCGGCGTCGGTTGGCGCCCCGATATAGGTCGCGCGGTGGAGCTGGCGCCGGGCGACGATGTGGCTATCCTATCGGAGGGGATGATGAGCGCGCGCGCCCTCGAGGCCGCGGCCATCCTGCGCCGTGACGGCATCGCCGCGAGGGTGCTCCATTTCGGTACCATCAAGCCGTTCGACGCCGAGGCCGTGGCGAAGGCCGCCCGCGAGTGCGGGGCGCTCGTCAGCGTCGAGAACCATTCGCGGATCGGCGGCCTCGGCTCCGCCGTCTGCGAGGCGGCGGCGGAGTCGGACCCCGCCGTCGTCGTCCGGCTGGGCTTCCCGGACTGTTTCTTGGAATCGGGCGATGACGAGCGCATTTTCTCTCGGTACGGGCTCGACCCGGCCGGTATTGCGGCCGGCGCCAGGGAAGCGCTACGCCGGAACGGTTCCGACGTCTCTATTAGGAGGGCGACATGAGGCTAGCCATACTGAGCGAGACGAGCGCGGCCGACCGGAACGCTGATATTCTTCGTGCCCTCGAGCCGCGCGGGTATGAGCTCCTGAACTGCGGCATGCGCCGCTCGGGCGAGGCGCCCGAGCTATCCTACCTCCATACGGGCCTGATGGCGGCCCTGCTCCTGGGCCTCGGCCGAGTCGATTTCGTCGTCGGCGGCTGCGGCACGGGCCAGGGCTTCCTGAACGCGGCCCTCCTCTACCCGGGCGTGTCCTGCGGCCACGTCCTCTGTCCCCTTGACGCGTGGCTGTTCGCCCGCATCAACGGCGGTAACTGCGTAAGCCTGGCCTTGAACCAGGGCTACGGCTGGGCCGGCGACGTCAATCTCCGCCTCGTGTTCGAGCAGCTGTTCACGCCGGAGCGCGGCGCGGGCTATCCGGAACACCGTAGCATGCCCCAGCGCGCCTCGCGCGAGCTGCTCGGGCGGCTGTCGAACCTGACTCATCGCCCGATGGCCGAGCTCGTGTCGGCCCTGCCCGACGAGGTGGCCCTCCCCGCTCTACGCTATCCGGGCTTCTTGGAAGCGGCGCTGACCGGGCGGCCGAAGGATGAGGCCCTGGCCGCCGCGATGGCGGCGAGGGCCGAGGCGTGAGTCCCGCTGTGAAGAGCCTCGTGAGCCGCTCTATGCCAGGCTACGCCGGCGCGGCCGCAAGGGCAGCCGCCATCGCGAGGGCCGGCGGGCTTGACGAGGCGCTCGCCTCGGGGGCGTTACAACGCGACCAAGACGTGCCGCTGGCCGAGGCCCTCGTGCTGGGGCTGTTGCGCCAGGGCGTACATAAGTACGTCGGCGTCTTCGGACACGGCTCGACGGCCGTAGGCGAGGCTCTCAGGATCTACGAGGCTGCCGGCCTCGTGCGGGCGTTCAACGTCCGTAGCGAGATCGAGGCGTCGCACGTGGCCGCAGCGCTCAGGTGGCAGTACGGCGAGACCGCCGCGGTCTTTACTTCGATAGGCCCGGGCGCCCTGCAGGCTTTGGCGGCGTCGATAGCCCCGGCCTCGAACGGGCTCGGGCTCTACTACCTGTTCGGGGACGAGACGAGCCAGGACGAGGGCTATAACATGCAGCAGATCCCGCGCCAGGAACAGGTTTGCTTCCTCAAGGCCGCCTCGGCTATGGGCGCCGCGTACAGCCTCCTCGACCCTTGGGCCCTGCCCTCCGCCCTCAAGCGCGGCGCGACGACGGTCTTCGCCGCGGATCGCGCTGCGCCGTTCTACCTGTTCCTACCGATGAACGCCCAGGCCGCCGTCCTCCCTTCGTTCAACCTCGAGGAGCTCCCTCGGCGCCCGTCCTTCCAGCGACTCGCGCCGGCTGACGACGCTCCCTTCGTCGAGGCTGCTCGCATGATAGCCGCGGCGGAGCGTGTGACGCTCAAGGCGGGCAACGGGGCCCGCGGAGTCGACCCCCGTCTCCTCGACGAACTGCTACGGCGGGCGGACGCGGCTTACGTGCACGGGCCGTCGGCCGTCGGCGTCTTGCCCGGCTCCCACCCGCGTAACATGGGCGTCGGAGGCTCAAAGGGCTCGATCTCGGGTAATGCGGCGATGGCCCGGGCGGAGCTGGCCATCGTCGTCGGGGCTAGGGCCGTCTGCCAGTGGGACTCGTCGGGCACGGCCTGGGCCTCGGCGAGGTCGGTCATCGCGATCAATGCAAGGCCCGAGGACGCAGCGCACTACAACCGTAGCTTGCCCCTCGTCGGCGACGCCGCCGTCCTGGTCGAACGGCTTGTCCAGGCGCTCCGCGACGCCGGCGTCGACAAAGGCTCCTCGCCCACGCGATGGTACGGCGAGTGCCGCGAGCGTAGGGCCGAATGGGACGCCCTCATCGCCGGGCGCCTAGCTCGCGAGAAGCTGTACGACTCGAAATTGGGTCGTGAGGCGATGACACAGCCGGCCGCCATAGCGGTGGTAGCCGCGTTCGCCCGGGAGAAGGGCGCGGTCAAGTACTTCGATGCCGGCGATGTTCAGGCCAACGGCTTCCAGCTCGTCGAGGACGAGACGTTGGGGGCGACCTTTACGGAGACCGGCGCCTCGTACATGGGGTTCGCCGCGTCCGGCATCCTCGCCTCGGCCCTGGCGGACTCGCCGTCCTATCCGATAGCCTTTACGGGCGACGGGAGCTTCATGATGGGCAATCAGGTTATCATCGACGCGGTCGAGTACGGCCTACGCGGCATGGTCGTCGTCTTCGACAATCGGAGGATGGCCGCGATCAGCTCGCTACAGCGAGCGCAGTACTGTGTTGACTATCGCACCGACGACCGCGCTGTCGTCGACTACGCCGCGATGGCCTCGTCGGTCGAGGGCGTCCTGGGCGTGCATGGCGGGTACTCGGTTCTGGAGCTGAGGGCGGCCCTGGAAGCGGCCTACGCGCATACCGGTCTGTCGGTGGTCCATGTGCCCGTCTACGCCGGGAGCGACGACGAGGGTGGCCTCGGCGCTTACGGCGATTGGAACGTCGGCGCCTGGTGCGAGCGAGTGCAGCGCGAGAAGCATCGGCTCGGATGGTAGGAGGATGGGATGGACGCGTTGAGGGTCGTCTTCGCCGGCTGCGGCCGTATCTCCGACCTGCATGTACTCGGTTATCGCGACGAGCCGAGGGCCGTTCTTCACGGCCTCTACGATCTCGACCGGGCGGCCGCGGAGCGTCGGGCCGCCGAGTGGGGAGCGCCGCGGGTCTATGCCTCGTACGCCGAGGTCCTGGCCGATCCCGAGGTCGACGCGGTGGAGGTGCTTGTGCCCCACCCCCTCCACGAGGAGCTGGCCGTGGCCGCCCTGCGCGCCGGCAAGCACGTCTCGGTACAGAAGCCCATGACGACGAGCTTGCGTAGCGCCGACCGCATGCTCGCCGCGGCCCGCGCTTCGGGCCGCGTGCTGAAGGTGGCCGAGAACTATGCCCTGTACCCGCCGATTGTCCTCGCTAGGCGCTTGATCGACGAGGGGGCCATCGGCGAGCCGATGACCGTCCGTATCAAGATGATGTCGGGCGGCTCGGGCGGCTGGCCCGTCTCGGACTCGACCTGGGCCTGGCGCCTGCGTGAATTCGCGGCGGGCCGGGGCATGAACACCTTCGACCACGGTCACCACATGTGGGCGACGGCCTGGGCCTTGCTCGGCCCCTTCCGTAAGGTGAACGCCTGGGTGGACGAGCAGAACGGCGTGGTCGACTCCCCCGCCGTGGTCATGTGGGCCCACGAAGGGCCCAGGCGCTACGGCCAGTGCGAGTTCCATTACGGCAAGGAGCTCGCGGTGCCTTCGAGCTACTACGGTAACGATGAATGGATAGACGTCTCGGGCTCCCGGGGCGTGCTCGTGATACGGCGCTGCACCGCCAGCATCCTGGAAGGGCCGGTCGTCGGCGTCTACTCGGGCGGCGCCTGGGCCTGGCACGAGGCCGAGACCGATTGGGCGACCGGGTTCAGGCTGTCGACCAAGAACTTTATCGCGGCCATGCGCGGCGATGAGGCGCCTCGCCCGTCGGCCGAGGAAGGCCGGCACCTTCTGGCCATGGACCTGGCCGTGGCCAAGTCCGACCGCGAGCGCCGGACCGTATGGCTCGGAGAGCTCGACTCGCCGGCGCCGAGGCTCTACGCCGCGCTGGCCCGCCGTTCCGAGCGTAGGGCCAAGGCCGCGTTCTTCAGGGTCCTCGCCGGTGGTGGCGACGACGTAGCCTGCGGCGACGGCGACCGGGCCCGCGAGCTGACCCTGGCCCTGCCCGGCCGATTCAGGGCCGAGGCGGCAAGCGGGTTTGAAGGCACTGTCGGCCTCGCCCTGAGCGATTGCGCGGGCGGCTTCTCGCTCACGGTCGCCGGTAGAACCATAAGCGTTATCGAGACCTCTGTCCCCGTTACGGTTCCCGATACCGCCGTCCTCTGCCTACGGGTCTCGAGCTCCACCTGGGCCTCCATCCTCGAGGGGCGGTCGCGCATCGAGACGGCCTACCTGCGTGGCAAGCTGCGCGTCGACGGGGAGATTGCCCTGGCCCTGAGGCTCAGGGACATGCTGGGTTTATAAAGCCGCTTCCTGGGGACAGAGCTTCGCTTCCGGGGACAGAGCTTCGCTTCAACGATTACAAGGAAGGAGAAGATATGACTACAGAAATTAGAAACCTGGGATACTACGCGGGTGGTCGGCAAAAGATATCCGCGACGACGACATACATGGACTGCTTCGACCCTTCAACGGGCGAGGTCATAGCCAGGGCGCCGCAGTGCCTGCCAGCGGAGGTGGAGGAGGCCGTCGCCGCCGCCGCGGCCGCCTATCCCGCCTGGTCGTCGACCCCGGTGACGAAGCGCGTCCAGGTCCTGTTCAGGCTCAAGACCCTGATGGACGCCCGCCTGGACGAGCTCGCCGAGCTGACGGCCCGCGAGCACGGCAAGGTCTGGGACGAGGCGATGGGCGACGTGCTCAAGGCGATCGAGGTGGTCGAGTACGCGTGCGGCGCGCCGTCGCTGATGCAGGCGCCCGCGCTGATGGACTGTTCGCCCGGCTACGACACCGCCCAGTACCGCGAGAGCCTCGGCGTGTTCGCCGGCATCGTGCCGTGGAATTTCCCGGCGATGATACCGATGGGCTGGATGGCGCCCCTCTGCGTGGCCACGGGCAATACGATGGTCATCAAGGCGGCCAGCTACACGCCCCAGACGGCGATGCGTATCATGGAGCTCTGGGCAGAGGCCGGCTTGCCTCCGGGAGTCCTCAATCTGGTCACCTGCTCGAGGGCCGAGGCGGAGCTACTGTTACGGCACCCGGCGATAGTCGGCGTCAGCTTCGTCGGCTCGACGAGTGTCGGGCGCCATATTTATGAGACGGCCGCCGCTGCGGGCAAACGGGTGCAGTGCCTGACCGAGGCCAAGAACCACGCCCTGGTCCTATCCGACGCGGCCGTCGAGCGGACGGCCGCCGGCATCGTCAACTCGGCCTGCGGCTGCGCCGGCGAGCGTTGCATGGCGCTTCCGGTCGTCGTGGCCGAGGAGGCGATAGCCGACGAGCTCGTGGCATCATTGCGGCGCCGGATGGAAGGGCTACGGATCGGGCCGGCCTACGACAAGGCCTCGAGGCTCGGGCCCCTCGTCAACGCGGAGCACCGACGCTCGGTCGAGGCCTGGATCCGGAAGGGCGTCGATGAGGGCGCCGAGCTGGTCCTCGACGGCCGCGGCGTCTCCGTGCCTGGTTACGAGGGCGGTTTCTACCTGGGCCCGACTCTCTTCGACCGTGTTGCCCCTGGCATGTCGATCGGCGAGCGGGAGATTTTCGGGCCGGTCCTCTGCGTCAAGCGTGTGCGAGACTTCGACGAGGGCCTCGCCGTGATGAACGCCAGTGAATTCGCGAACGGCTCGGTGATCTATACTCGCTCGGGCTACCACGCCCGGGAGTTCGCGCGACGCACGCATGGCGGCATGGTCGGCGTCAACGTCGGTATTCCGGTGCCGCTCGGCCTGTTCGGGTTCACCGGCCGCAAGGCGTCGTTCTTCGGCGACCTGCACGCCATGGGGCCCGACGGCGTGCGCTTCTATACCGACCTCAAGAGCGTCACCTCCCACTGGTTCTCCGAGGAGGAGGCCAGAGAGGGCTCCGTGCTCAACTCCTGGGATGGCATGATCGCGACGGCCAGGTGACGGGGCGGCTCCTGGACCGGGGCTGGAGCCGTAGCCCCGGCTAATTGGAGGGGCCGTCCGCGAGGGCGTCCCTGAGCGCCGCGAACTCGTCGAAGCGCTCGAGAAACAGGTCGACGAGGCGTGGGTCGAAGTGGGCGCCGCGCTGGCCGGCGATATATTCGCGCGCGTCCGCGGCGGCCCACACTTTCTTGTAGGAACGGTCCGATACGAGCGCGTCGTAGACGTCCATGATGGCGACGACGCGGCCCGAGAGGGGGATGCCTTCTCCGGACAAGCCTCGCGGGTATCCCGAGCCGTCCCATTTCTCGTGGTGCGTCAACGCTATCTCGGCGCCCTCGGCGAGGTAGCGGCTGTGGCAGGTGCCAAGGAGCTCGTGGCCTATCGCCGCGTGCGTCTTCATCACCTCGAATTCATCCGCCGTCAGCCGGTCCGGCTTGTTGAGCAGGCTCTCGCTGACGCCTATCTTGCCGATGTCGTGGAGCGGGGCGGCGGCGCGTATGAGCTGCTGCTCCTCGTCGCCCTGGCCGAGCAGGCGAAGCATGAAAGCCGACAGCTCGCCGATGCGCTGGACGTGGGCGCCGGTCTCCTCGTCGTGGTAATCGGCGATACGGGCGAGAAGCCAGAGTGTCTCGCGCTCGCGCTCCTCGGTGGTGGCGTGGGCCTGACGCTCCGCTTCGGCCGCGGCCTGGAGCTGAGATGTCCGGGCCTCGAGCGCGGCGAGGGTGGAGTTGAAGCGGGCGGCCAGGTCGCCTATCTCGTCGTCGTACTCCTCCGGTACGCGCCGCGCCAGGTCTCCGGTGTCGGCTATCCGGGCGACGGCGTCGCTCAGGCGCTCGAGCGGCCCTGTGACCCGGCGTAAGTAGACCGCGGTCAGGAGCACGGCCGCGCTGAGAGCGATCGAAAGGATCCAGCCGAAGCCGCGGAGGAGATCCCGCTCGTCGGCGTAGAAATAATCGGCGCTCTCGCTGAGCGCGACGGTCCAGCCGAACGGCTCGAACGGGAAGGCTATGCCGACGCGGGACCCCGAACGGGACGACGAGGAGAACCATCCCGCCGTCGTTCCGGGCATAGGGAAGGCCCCCTCGTCCTCGGAACTGGAGCCGCTTACAATGAAGCGCACGCGGCCATCGTCACCGTAGACGGCTATCGCTTCGCTATCGCTACGCAAGAGCGCGTACGCGTAGGAGCGGAACGAGGCTTCTTGTGCCTTGCGGTACGCGTGGTCGTCGCCGAGCCCGAGCGACTCCACCACCGACCATTCGCTGTTGATGAAGTCGCGCAGTTGCTCCGCCTTGTAGGCCAGGTGGCGGCTGGCGAGGCGGGTTAGACTGGATCGGCTCTCCTGATAGGCGACGAAGCCGCTGACGACGACGGTGGCGGCGATGATAGGCAGTACGATGAGGTAGGTCTTGAGTCGTAGGCGCTTCATGTCGTTAGCATTCTATAGTATTATCATAATTCTGACCAATTGGTATCATCACGAGGGGAGCGACGCGTATTTTGACTAGCCATAGGCGGGGCGATTATTCGTTGTTCGTACTCAACGCCGTCATCGTCACGCTAGCGGTAGCCATCATGTTGGTCGCCGCGGCCCGTTACGCCAACGACGCGCGTTCTGAAACCCTCGGCTCGACGAGCTATTTTACAACCGAGTGGCGGCTGCTTCGGCAGCTCAAGGAGTCGACTGACAGGGCCTTGTCCGCCAAGGATGCCGAGATCGAGGAGCTGCGCGAGCGCTACCAGTCCCTCCAGCGCTCCGGCGCGTCGGCCAGCCTGCTCCGGTCCATCGACGAGGCGATACGTGAGGCGGAGGAAGGCCGCGCGGTCATCCTGTCGGCGCGCGTCAGCGCCTATGAAGGCCGCGACGGAGCGGGCGGCGTCGTAGCAGGCAATGGAGGGTCCTCGTCTAGCCGGGCCGTCGCGGCGGCCCTGGCAACCGTCGCCGCGGTCGAGTCGGCCAAGCCTTCGCCGGCCGACGCCGAGATGGCGCCGAGTGCCGGCCGCGCCCCCGTAGGTCAACCTCGTCCGGTAGCGAGCCCCTCCGAACTGCTCCTGAACTGGATTCGGGACCTGGAGTCGTCGCTGGCGGACGAGGCGGCGCGGGCGGATAGCGCCGAGCGCGAGATACTGGCCTTGCGTTCGGCCCTGGCCGAGGCTCGGGCGTTCGAAGCCTTCAATCACGGCTTAGCTTCCGACGGCGCTGCTGAAACCGGCGCGTCTGGCGCTCCGGGAGAGATGGTTCCCGGTTCGTCCGGAACGCTAGCGTCCGACCTGATGGTTGACGTGGCAGCCGAGCTTAGGCGCCTGTCCGACGCCGAGCCGCTTATCGGCATGTCCGACCTGCGCACGCGCGCGCTTCTGCGAGCCATCGTCCGCGACCCGGCCATCCGAGCCGAGTACCCCGAGCTGTTCGACTCGCTCGATACGTACCTGGAACGCGTCGAGGCGGATGCCCACCAGCGCGGCCGCGCCGCCGCCTACGAGGATATACTGGAGCGGCTTGGGGCTACTGGAAGATAATTGTTACGGGCATGGACTCGTATGTGCCCGAGAGAGCGAAGAGCCTGAACCCTAACGTCGCCGCCGCTGGTTGTTGGTTGAAGGTGGCGGACACGCTATCCGCATCGTACGAAGCTAGGAACGAGTATTCGGAGCCATCGATAGACCGCTCGAGCCGATAACCATTGATCATGGCGACGTCAGGATAGGACCAGTAAAGTTGTACCGTCGTCCCTCCTCCTATTCGCTTAGAGGATTGCATAAAAAACGGAGTGGGCGGGAGTACGACAATAGACGAAAACGTAGATACCCCACTGCGTCCTCCACGGTGATCAGTATTTTCCCGATAGCCTGGCCGGCGGTAAAGACGCTGTCCGAGATGGTGCCGAGGCTACGGTTACTGGTCGGCTGGTACAGGTCGGAGCCGGATAGCGGCTTGAAGGTATACGGAGGTACGCCGCCGCTCACCTCGAGGGCGACTGAGCTGCCGGCGGGCACGCTGTCCTGGGCGACCGTCAGCGACAGCTCGTCAGGCGTGGCCTGGTCGGGCAGGGACAGGAGCGACACGAACGAGAATTCGTCACAGGCGACGGACAGCGAGGAGATTGCGAGAGCCATGAGCGCGATCGGCGCGATCGGGGACAGAGGATTGATCTGTTTCGGGGGCGTGCGCTTCATACGGCTAGAATTCCTTGAACAGCGTGATGGTGGGGCTGGTGCCCATGATGAGCATCTCGGGGTCGAAAACGACGACGAATCGGGCGTCTAGGCCCAGGAAGAAGTCGCGCCCGAGCGGGACGCCGGCCTGGACGCCCGCGTCGACGAAGGGCTCCGCCCGCGCCAGGGTCGTGCCGTCGTCGAGGGCCAGTGCCAGGATCGCGACGCCGCCGGACAGCCCGACGGACAGACGCTGGGCCTGGCGCGCGCCGATCCCGGCGCGTAGGTCAGGGCCTATCGTCGCCAGGTACATCGTGCCGCCCGTCACGCCAAGGTTCATGAACGCCCTGGTGGCGCTCGCGCGGCCGCCGACCGACAGGCTCCAGGCCGGGTCGAGCCTGAGGGCCGCCACGTCGAGGGCGGCGGTGGCCCCGAGGCGGGCGTAGTCGGCGAAGCCCCCGACGAAGGACGTGACGCCGGCGCGCGCGAGCGCTTCGAGGCGCCGTGTATCGGTCGTTCGCAGGGTGTCCTCCAGGCGCAGGAGCTCGGACGAGAAGAGTCCGCCGATGGCGATCGGCGGCGCCGCTTCCGGAGCGGCCGCGGAGCCGTTCACAGAAGCCGCTTCGCCGCCTCGACGCCGGAGCTAGTCTTCGTAGCCTCGTCCGAACCGGCCAGGGCCGGCGATGGCGCTTGCGGGACGGCTCGCCCGAGTAGATCGTCGACGAGAAGCTCCAGGTCGGCGTCGAGCTCGAGCGTCAGGCGGACCATGCCCTCCGCGGAGGCCGCTCGTCGACCCGGCCCTTCGGCCAGCTCGAGCCTGACCATGGCCGAGCGGCCGGAGACCTCGTACCCGACGAGCAACACGGGCTCGTCGGCCGGCGCCGCCTTGACGCTCGGATAGCCCCTGTCCGCCAGGATGATCGCGATCGAGAGGTAGAACACGTCCTCGAATTCCGAGTCCGCGGCGGGCGACGAGAAGCCTATCGAGATTGGGGTGCGCGGCGGAGCCTTCGCCGCGTCGGCCCCGAAGGCCGGCACGGAAAGGGCGAAGGCGAGCGTCATGCATACCATGAGCCCCCGCCGCGCGTTCAGGTGTGCCATACGGCTCAGGATACCCTGAATGGAGAGCCCTTGCATACCGCCGAGGCGCCTATACGGCGCTACGTCGAGCCTTCGTTGACGGCGTCGGGAGCCCGTCGTACTATTCGGGAATGAAACAGATCAGGATCCTGCCGCGTACTGGTCGGTCAAGGAAGGCAAGGGTTGGTTCGAGGCCGGGCTCGATTTCGGGAAGAAGGCGCTCAGCTCTGCCGTCAACGTGGGCGCGGGACAGGCGTTCGGCGGCGTGATGGGGCAGGCCGCGTCCACGGCCGCCGATGGTACGCACATCGCGGCCACTGGACTCATGGCTAAGACGGGAATCGGAGGCGTGATGGCGCGTTCCGTATGGAGCGGCATGCAGACGCTCACGACGAGCACGCTGTCGAGCGGGATCAACGCCGTGTACTGGGGCGAGAACGGCCTCGACTTCAACGACGACGCCTTCGCCTCTGGAATCAAGGGCGGCTTCGTGAGCGCCGCTACGGGTATGGCGAGTTCTATAACGTCCGGTAGCCTCGGGCAATGGAATCTCCAGGACGGCAACGGTATTGGCCTGAGCTCGAAGATCTTCACGACCGAGGATATCGGACGATTCAACGAATTCGCGGGCGGCCTCGCGGGGCAGGGGCTGAACTACGCGCTGACCGGGGAGACGACCTTCAACCTCGCGAACTTCGATATGTTCGGAATGCAAGGCGTGAACGGCAACCGCGTTTCGAGCGGGCTCCTCGAGCTGCACCTTGGCAAGAACGGCATGTCCATGAACCTGGGCACGGGCGGCATGGACGCGAGCATAGGGGCGATAGCGGCGAGCCTGTCTGGATTGTCGGAGACCGCGAAGATTGGGAGATCGAAGATCGCCGCGATCTTCGGACAGCAAGAAGGATTGTCGACGTTGAACGCCGTAAACCTGCTGGGTTACACGAACGACGGGTTCGACGAGGACCTGGGACGGAGCATCTGGTCGGGGCGGATCAGGGCGCGATACGGCGACACGGGAAGCGATTGGGGACGCTACGATTCTGAAGCACCCGACAGCATCCTCTTGTCCGATCGGCTACTTGGCGGAGGGACCGAGGAAGCCGCGAAACTGGCTACGGTGATGGCGCACGAAGGCACGCACGCCGCCGGCAACCGGTACGAAGCCTTGGCGCATGCGCAGGGCCTGGGTACCTATCAGAGCCTCGTAGCCTCGTTCGGGCTCGATGGGGACGAGGCGTTCTCTCAAGGCATGGTCGCCGCGCTCATGGACGAGCGGAGCTACACGGCGAACACGGGTACGGTGGATCATTGGATCGTACGGCTGGATGGTAGCCTCTATGATGATGGTAACCCTGATGTTGTTTTCGAGGACGGTCGCGAAACGATCAAGGGGACTGGGAAGCAATCTGTACTTCAAGAATGGCTTAGGGGTGATGATAGTACCTTCAATGCCTTTACTAGCCTCATGAAGGGGGCTGGCTACGATGGGAAAGATATATCGACGTGGTCTGGTATGAAGGGCACCTCTATTTCGAGAAGTCAGATCGACGAGGCCTATCGTGAAGGTAAAATAACTGAAGCTCAGTATCGTGCGATTGTCGGAGAGAAGCGAAGCGATTATGACTATGCCAGGCAAGAGCAAAAAATACAGAGAGACTTCAATACTAAGAAAAGGCTGGAAGCACGTTTAGCGAGTCTCATAGAAAGCAACTTGCCGGTACCGGAGGAAATTATAATGGGGAGCGGTAAGCCTGGAGATCCGAAGGCCTATACCGGTCAGGGTGGCCTGAGTCAGTTGGATTTGGCTAGCGCCTTGAAATATCAGGAGGTTGGCCCATGCTACCTGTCGAGCAATTGTATGCCTTATTTGCTTATGGGCGCTTCTCAAGACAAGATAATAAAGGCGATAGATAAGATAGATACAAAGGGAATGCTGGATACTGGTACCGCGGGATTTCTTAAGGATTCACCTGTGTTCTGGGAGGCTATGCAGAAAGAGATGAATCTTCCCGGGATACCCTCGTGGTACGGAAGCGCCAGGCAAGATATGGATTGGACGGCTTTCGTTGGAAGCGGCGCTACAATGGGCATGCTCTGGATGGATAATCCCAATAGGGTAGATCCAGAGAGCCAGCACTGGGGGTATGTATATAAGGCAGGGGACAGTTGGTATTTCCAAGATCCTTATAATAAGAGTAGCGGTGGCATATTTAGCACTTGGGGCGTTACGACATGGGAAGAAATCCTTGACTATAAAATCCGGCCTATCAAGATCACCACTCCTTGAAAAGGAAGGCATGTTATGAAGACTATACCGATTATCCTTGCAATTATATCGCTTTCAACGGCTTGCTCTAAAGAAAATGCTGTAACAATCCCTATTGATGAGGATCAAGAATCAGTTGTACTGCCTGATCCCGCTACGGCTGCCCTATCTGATAGTTCATTGAAGCCACTGCGTGATGTAGCTTTATATGAAATTAAGCAAGCTCTCCCGACTATGGTAGCTATCGCTGGCGGAAGGTTTATGATGGGAACTGATGATGTCGAACATGATGCAGAGAAAAGGGCCTCTCCAGCGCATCAAGTCGATCTCGGATCCTTTGCAATGGCTGAAACCTTGGTTACCCAAAGATTATGGAACTTGTTCATTGAGGACTGTGGGTATACTGGGTATCCTTTTGCGCATGAGTATTATGGAAGCCTTGCGGAGAATAGCCAGGGAGATGATAGCCCGGCGATCTTCCTTACATGGAGCGAGGCGGTCGTGTTTTGTAATTGGCTGAGCAATCGCCTGGGATTACAGCCTGCGTATAGAATCGACGGCGAATTGGATCCTGTTATTCGCGGCGGCATCGATGTTGAATGGATGCGAGGCGTGAATGGGTATCGGCTTATTACTGAAGCGGAATGGGAATATGTAATTCTAGAGAAGGATACAAAAAGAGAAGACCTTTATACGTTGTATGAAAACGCCTTCAATACGAAGCAACAACGTAAGGTGCCTTCTGTCTTTACAGGTCAACGAACCAGTTCTGGCGTTCTTGCATATCCGAATTTCGGGATAAGGGAATGGACCTGGGACGAGTTCATGGTGTATGGCCCGGACCCGCTCGTCGATCCTACGGGGCAGAGCGGGCTGTCATCTGATGGTAACAGGAAAGTGAATAGGTACTTTATAGACAAGAGACTATTCAACAGGCTAACCACTCATAAAGAAGACTCTCCGGGAGAGTTTATATGCATTCGATTAGCGCAGGATATATTATAGGTCAGCTGTATTGTACATCAGCACTACCTGTTCGCTCTTGAGAACAGACGCTCTCGCGATCGTTGAATACGAAAGATTCAGAGAGGGGCGCTTAGGGAAGTCGGCGAATATGGTAATATTGATGACCCTCGACAGCTTAACTTACTAACGGCGTGTCCATGAACCTGGGCACGGGCGGCATGGACGCGAGCATAGGGGCGATAGCGCAGTCGATAGCTGGCTTCGAGGCCTGGGGCGTGAACGCTAAGATGCTGCTCTCGGGCCAGGACGAGGCGAAGAAGTACGCGAGCGCGCTACGGACCCTGTACTCCTCGGGAGGCGCGGCGAGCGACGAGAGGAACCTGTTCGAGCGAATACTCGCGGGTCAGACGAACATCGCCGAGGACGGTACGGGCGATTTCGGCGCGCAGACGACCTACGACTCGGGCACCGGGACGCATACGATCACGCTAGGCCGCGACGCGCTGTCCGACGGCTCGCGCTTCGGCATGAACATACTCCTCGCGCACGAAGCGTACCGGAACGGCGTCGACGACGGAGCCGAGGGCCAGGCCAACGAGACGCGGAGCGCTGTGCTAGGCCACATACAGGCGGCCGGAGCGCTCGGGGCTACCTATGGGCTGGGAGCCCTGAACGGCGCCCAGCTCGACGAGGTGCGCGCGCTCCAGGCGGCGTATAGGGGGGATAGTTCGGCTATAGCGGGCATTCTTGGGTCCTACGACTCGAGCGGGGATTATTGGCTTGTAAAGCTGGATGGGACAATAGAGGATACTATCGATCGGGCTTTTTATCGCGAATATATAGACGCTGATGGGAATGTACGGCGTGAGAAAGTGGAGGGGTCTGAATACGAAGGTTCTCGAGGGTTAGCGCTGTATAATTTCCTAGAAGATAATATGGTTGACGATATGCGTGGAAGCCATTGCGAAACTATAGACAGTTTTAACCCCACTGTTGTGAAGGATGTACTCGGTTGGGACGACATGACCCTACGACTTGCGATAAAGGATGGTGTGTCGATATCTGACTTGAGTCCGCAGCTACAGCAAAAGCTTAAAATCGAACAACTGCTCACGAAGCATGGCTATACGTATTCTGATGAGGAAGGACAATGGGTTGGTACCGGCATGAAAGTAGCGGGACTACAACAAAACGAATCTATAGGTATCAGGCTGGTGGACGGTGTATGGGAGAAGTTCACGGCTGGCATGACGATAACTCGGGATGCCGACGCTTATTCGGTCTATCGTGACGGCGTAGCGAGCGGGTCCTACGACGTTATTGATAGTGCGGATGTGTCGTTCTATAAACGCGATCTTGATACTGGCGTGACAGAAATATTTCATCCTGATTATGCATGGGCTTCTATCGATAAAACTCCTGGCAATCCAATGACTGTGGGAGGTCATACGTATGAAGGTAACACGATAGTGTCAGAATGGTTTAAGATGCATCTAACGGGATATGTAGGAGACTATGGCGTATCGACGGTGGGCGTGTACACGGACGCACAGATACTATCGGGTAATATGCTTAACAAGGGAGGTTGGCGATCCGGCCTTCCGCGTGAAGCTCGATGGCTGATGCATCCGTTCGGAACAAACGGTACCTCTAATGGCTGTATTGGACCTATGACGAATGAAGGCCTTCCAGGTTGGAACAATGCCGGTACTGTTGGCCAAGGTGCCTATAACTTCCAGCAGATGTTGAATCAGTTCAGCGTCTGGGGCATATACGAGGGTTTTGAGTTCTCGGTGCATATGCTCGGACAGAGGAGGCCGCGATGAAGAAGCTCTTGCTGCTACTGATGGTTATACTTTCATCCTGCGTAGTGGAAGCGCAGGATCTCCTATACTTTCCGCATGATAGTACGTGGATCGATATAGATGGTAGAAAAAAAAGCACGCTGAGCTTTGTCGCTTACGAGGATATCGAATATGTGTTGGTCGATGGCGTCTATGTATACCTTGGTGGAATTGTTACAAGAAACTCTCTGACCAAGCACATACAGGGGCTTACAAGCTTGGCTATTATGCAAACTGACATGTCAACCGGATATCGTTTTTTTATGAATGATGCGAAGAATTTTTCTAGTAACAAACCATTTCGAACATATGTCCTTTCCGGAGGTGATATATTTCTTCTAGCATATCATTCATACAATGTATTTGGCCAGCTGAACTTTAGTGGCTGCGTTACCGACTTCACCGCTACAGCTTCAATGGAAGATGGCAAGAAACAGCGCCGAGGAACCTTGTACGACAGGCCCCTTCAATACAGGTACCTCGAATCGGGTATATCTGGCGTTACTGCCTCGTCCTATCTAACGGAAACTGTTGGAAGTAGAATTGTGGATTACCGACCTGAGTATATGATGAACCGGATATGCAAGACGGCCGACGGTTGGGAATTCGAGCCCGAGTTCGATAACTTCATGCGCTGCTGGGCAGAGGGCGTGGCAGGAGACGGGATAGGGGAGTGGCTGAAGGTTGATTTTTCTCGTGATTCCGACGAAATGATGATCCTAAACGGGTATATCGATTTTGGGAACATGCAGGCGTATAAGCGGAATAACCGATTGAAGCGCATCAAGGTGGAATCGATAGAACCAGCCTTTTCGATGGAGTACACCTTCGAGGATTATGTGGCGTACCACACGATCAAGATGCCAATGGCCACCAAGGCCGTGAAGATCACGGTGCTTGAAGTGTACAAGGGAGAGAAGTATAGCGATACCTGCGTAACGGCCATCACACTACCGCAGGAGCGATGGCGGACGAAGGAAGCCGAGGATAAAGAAGTCAGAGCGTATTTACAGAAGCTCGGGGTGCTGGATTATGTGAAGGCGTTCAAAAGAGAGCAGGAATAGAGAGAAGCGCTTCGTAATCGAAGATATAGTAGAAGAGTCGACGCCGTATCGGGTTAAATCGTTCGGTACGTTCCGCTTGGATAGCTTTATACGCGCGCTTAGGCGTAGAAAAGCTATTCTATATAACGCGGCTTGGTCGAAGCGAATAGCCCGGCCCGGAGCCGCGCTGTCGTCCATAGGCGCTCTTCCTCGCATTCGCTCGGCGGCTTCTCGGTACCGCCCTACGGGCGGCGCCGAGTGGAATGTTGTTGTAGTGTTCGCCTTCGGCGAACCGCGGCACAAGTCCAGGTGGGCCCTATACAGAGCCCCGCTCACGCGGGGCTCCTGGACTTGGCTTCCGGGCTCGGGCTTCCTGCCCTCGCCCTCCAGCCCGCCTCGAAGCCCTTTCGCGCCCATCCCTGGGCGCTCTTCCTCGCTTCGCTCGGCGAGCTTCTCGGTACCGCCCTTCGGGCGGCGCCGAGTGGAATGTTGTTGTAGTGTTCGCCTTCGGCGAACTGCGGCACAGGTCCAGGTGGGCCCTATACAGAGCCCCGCTGACGCGGGGCTCCTGGACTTGCCCTGCGCTCGCCGCCATCCTGGCGGCTTCGCTCCGGGCCGCCTTCGGCGCTCTCGGCGCATCCTTGCGCCTCGCGCTCGCTAGCTCGCGACGCGCCTCCGGTTCAAGTCCAGGTGGGCCCCTATAAAAAAGCTCGCTCCGCCCTAAGGGGCGAAGCGAGCTTTTTTGGGCCCACCTGGACTTGAACCAGGGACCGACGGATTATGAGTCCGCAGCTCTAACCAACTGAGCTATAGGCCCGCGAGGTAACGCGAGCGTCAATTATCCATAATTGAAGAAAAAAGTCAATTGCGGAGGGTTTCGGGCCGATGCTCAAGACGGGGACGGCGGCTTCACTGATCGCCGTCCGGCCATCGGAAGGATGCTCGGTATGATAAAAATCCCGGTAATATCCGGCGATGAGACGATGAACGTGTTCATCCAGCGGCAGTGCGA
>JAKQKE010000123.1 GCA_029560805.1 Spirochaetota bacterium | reverse complement strand
AGCGAGGGGCGTCCCTCCCGGGACGCCCTTTTTTTCCTACTTCAAATCATTCACGTACAAGGTGTCAGCAACGATGGAAACTACCGCAAACGGGGCTCCGCTCGTCGAGATGCGCGGGATATGCAAGAGCTTCCCCGGGGTACAGGCGTCGGACGGCGTCGACCTCAGGCTGGATAGCGGCGAGGTGCTCGCCCTGCTCGGCGAGAACGGGGCAGGCAAGAGCACCCTGATGAACATACTGTCCGGCCTGTACCGACAGGACTCCGGGGACGTGTACCTGCGCGGCGAGCTGGTCGACATACGCTCGCCCCGGGACGCGGCCGCGCTCGGCGTCGGCATGGTCCACCAGAATTTTATGCTGGTCGATACGATGACCGTGGCCGAGAACGTCATCCTCGGCATGGCGGGCCTACCGTTCGTGCCGGACATGGTCGCGGTCAAGCGCTCCATCGTCGAGCTCGGGGAGCGCTACAACATGGCCGTCGACCCGGACGCCTACATTTGGCAGCTGTCGGTCGGCGAGCAGCAACGCGTCGAGATACTCAAGCAGCTGTACCGCAAGGCCGAGATACTCGTGCTCGACGAGCCTACGGCCGTGCTTACGCCCCGCGAGTCGCAGGAGCTCAACGCCGTAGTCAAGCGCATGCAGTCCGAGGGCAAGAGCGCCGTGTTCATAACGCACAAGATGGACGAGGTGATGACTTTCGCGGACCGCGTGATGGTGCTCAGGCGCGGCAAGGTGGTGGCCGAGAAGACGACGAGGGACACCGATCCGAAGGACCTCGCCAGGATGATGGTCGGCCGCGAGGTGCTCTTCGATATAGACAAGGGACCGTTCAAGCCCGGCGCCGTCGTGCTCGAGCTCAAGGACGTCTGCGCCGACGACGAGCGCGGCCTCCCGGCCCTGCGCGAGCTGTCGCTCAGTGTGCGCGCGGGCGAGATAGTCGGCATAGCCGGCGTCGCCGGCAACGGCCAGCGCGAGCTCTCCGAGGTGATCACGGGCCTCAGGCCGGCCAAGTCGGGCGGCGTGTCGATCAACTGCGTCGACCTGACCAACCGCACGCCGCTGGAGATCATCAAGAGCGGCGTCAGCCATATCCCGTCCGACCGCATCGCCGTCGGAGCCGTCGGCGACATGAGCGTCGCCAGCAACCTGGCGATGAAGGACTACCGCGCGGCGCCCATCTCGAAGGGCGCGCTGCTCCTGCCGAGGCGCATCCTCGAATTCGCGCGCAAGATGATAGGGCTGTTCAACATAGCCACCCCGTCGCCTGAGACCAGGGTCAAGTTCCTGTCCGGCGGCAACATCCAGAAGACCATCCTGGCTCGCGAGATCGAGTCGTGCGG
>JAKQKE010000115.1 GCA_029560805.1 Spirochaetota bacterium | reverse complement strand
GCATGACCAAGGTTAAGCTGGTCTTCGCGAAGGATACCGGCGTGTTGATAGGCGGCTCGCTATCCGGCGGTAAGTCGGTCGGCGAGATGGTCAACGTGCTGTCCGCCTGCATCATGCACCGGATGACGGCCAACGACATCGTGCAGTTCCAGATGGGCACCCATCCGGCGCTGACCTCGTCGCCGATCGCCTACCCTATCGTCAACGCCGCCTGCAAGGCCGTGCTACCCCTCAGGGGCCGCTAGACGACGACGACGCGACGGGTAGCCGTCGCGGCGCGGCTACCGCCTGGACGAGGCTATGGCCGCGTGCAGCGCCTTGACGCCGAGGAGCGAGCAGTGCTGCTTGTTCTCCGGGATGCCGCCGAGCGCGCCGACCACGTCGTCGTCGGTAATCGCGAGCGCCTCGTCGAGGGTCCGGCCCTCGGCGAGGACGGTGAGCATGCTGCTCGTCGAGATGGCGCCGGGGCAGCCGTACGACTTGAACGCGATACGCTCGATCCTATCGTCGCGCACGGCTATCCATAGCTTCATCTCGTCGCCGCAGCCGGGGTCGCCGATGCAGGCGTAGCCGTCCGCCTCGTCGTCGCTCATCTCGCCTACGTTGCGCGGATTGGTGAAATGGTCGATGACGGCGTCGGTATAATACAGGATCGGCCCCGAATAGCCGCCATCATCGTCGTTACGCTCGGAATCCATGGTACAAGCTCCTATTCCGTGTCAATATAGCATATGCCAATATAGCCGGACAATGGGATCCGAGGATATAGACGCCGGAGCGCTTCACGATCCGGCCGCTTCACTATAGAATCGACGACGAGGAGCACCCATGAACTACCGACGAGCCGTAGCCTCTATGCTGTTCGCGCTATGCGCGGCGCCAGCCCTATGGGCGCATCCGCACGTCTTCATCGACTCGAGCCTCGAGTTCGAGATGAGCGGCCGGGACTGCGTCGGGATAGTCGTGTCGTGGACCTTCGACGTCGTCTTCAGCGCCGACATCATAGGTCAGTTCGACAAGGACCGCGACGGCGCCTTCGACGAGGCCGAGACCGCGACGGTGCGGGCCAAGGCGTTCTCGAACCTCAGGAAGTACGGCTACTTCACCTTCGTGCGCAAGGGTTCCGTCCGAACCTGCCCGGAAGCGGTCGAGGCCTTCGGGGTCAGCCAGAGCGATGGCCGCGTGACCTACCGCTTCAGGGTCCCGCTCGAGGGCAAGGGCGTTTCGGACGACTTCAGCGTCGCCACCTTCGACTCGACCTTCTACTGCGCTACCAAGTACGTCGACGGCGCGGCGAGCGTCCGCTGGATAGGCGACCGGCCG
>JAKQKE010000257.1 GCA_029560805.1 Spirochaetota bacterium | reverse complement strand
CGTTCATGCTCGCCGTCCGCGAGCGCTATATACTGCGCCGCGCCAGGCGCGGCTTCGCGAGGGCTCCGGGCCCCTTCCCGGAGCTGCCGGCCGCCCTCGGCTGCGTCGAGCGCTGGCGCGGCACGCTCGCTTCGACCGCCTCGGGTCGGGCGGCGAGCCGACTCCTCGAGTTCTCTCCAGAAACGGCGCTGTTCGACTGCTTCGAGGCGGCCCTCCGTAAGGGCGGCTCGCGCTCCAGCGGCGCGGGCAAGGCCCTGGCCTCCTGGATGGCCGACCAGGGCGAGGGCTTCGCGCTCAGGCGCGTGGCCCTGTCTGGTCCGGGCCGCGACTTCGACGCCGCGGCGGCCGGCGCCTTCCTGGCCGACCGTATGGACGAGGTGCGCGAGCTCCTCGGCGACCCCGAATGGGCGGCCCGAGCTATGGCGGTCAGGATACTCGCCCTCGACGACGCCGAGCGATCCAAGAAGGGCATAGCCGACAGCCTGGCCGACCCCCACCCGCTCGTCAGGAGGCTGGCGCTCCAGGCCCCGCTCGCCGGCGAGCGACTGGCCTTCTACGAGGAGGCGTACCGCATTTTCACCAAGGACCCGGCGCTCGAGGTCAGACGGGCCGCCAAAGCTCGTATCATGGCCGAATTCCCCGACCTCTACGCCCCCGACATGGACGCGCTCGGGCCCGAGGAGCAGATCCACGTGCTTGAGCTGCTCGACTCGGCGAGCGAGCGCGACGAGGAGATAGCGTTCCGTTTCCTCGAGTCGGGAGAGAGCGAACAGCGGCTCGCCGCGGCGGAGCACCTCGAGGCGCGCGGATCCCTGCGCCCGCTGCTCGAGCAGGCCAATCCCGGCGACGCCAAGGACTTCGAGCGCCGCCTGTCGCTACTACGCAACGCGGCCGAGTTCCAGGTCTACGGCTTCCTCGAGGCCGTCGCGACGATGGAGACCGACGGCGCCTTCCTGGCGGCGGCCCGCGTGCTCGAGTCAGGCGGCGACCGCGCCTATCTTGCGCCCCTCGCGGCGCGCTGGTTCGAGCGCATGGGAAGCCCTCCCTACCCGGCCGACAAGACTGCCGTCTACCGCGCCGTGCTCGACGCCGTCAAGGCCCGAGGCGACCGCGCAGCCTGCGAGGCCGTAGCGCGGGAGCTCGAGGCCAGGCGCGGCGACCGGGAGCTGGCGGCCGCCGTCCTAGGCGCCACGGACGGCTCGCAGGACCGAGTCATCTTCGATACGCTGTGCCGGCTGTTCGCCGACCCGCTCTTCCCGCTGCGCGACGAGCTGCGCGAGGCGCTGCTCAAACAGCCGCCCGAGCTGGTCGTGCCGTTCACGCTCGGCTTCCTGCGCGCCGACCGGTCCGGGACCCCTCGCGCGCTCCGGCGGGACGCGCTGATTCTGGCCGGTCAGCTCAAGCTGGCCTGGGCCATCCAGCGCACGATGGAGACCCTGCCGACCCTCGACCTCGAGGAGATAGGCGCCCTGGCGCCCATCGTCGTCGACGCCGATTCCAAGGCCTTTAAGCGCAAGGCGCGTTACATCCTCGACGGCGTCGACGCGCCATCCCGGGCCTCGGTGCTCGCGGCCCTACAGGCGGCCGGAGACCGCTCCTTCATGGCGGACATCAAAGCCGCCCTGGCCGACGCCGACCCGGACGTTCGCTCGGCCGCCGTCCGCGCCCTGGCCGCGTTCAACGAGGACAAGACTCTCGGTTCCGGCGGTATCGAACTTCTCCGCGATCCGGTCGAGCGCGTACGCGTCGCGGCCGCGGCCGCCATAGCCGAGGCCGGCGGCCCCAGCGCCGTCAAGAAGCTCGCGGTCGTGCTCGCCGACCAGAACGAGGTCGACGAGGTCAAGCTGTCCCTCGTGCGCGGCCTCGGCCGCGCCACCGACGCCGCGAGCCTCGAACTCCTGATCGACGCCCTTGGCGCGAAAGATGGTCGCTCGGACGAGCTCGTCGAGGCGCTATCGCGCCGCCGCTCCCGCAAGGACCTCGGCAGGATACTCGAGCGCTTCAAGGACGCGACCGGAGAGCTCAAGGCCAGGATAGCCGAGGCCGTCCGCCGGATGGGCAAGCCTGGCGAGGAGGCCCTCGTCGACCTCTTAGCCGAGGACATCGTCTCGCTCAAGCCCTTCATCGTCGAGGCTCTGGAGTCGCTCGGCTACGTGGAGCGCAGGATACGGGAGCTCAAGCACCGCGACCCGGCCCTGCGTCGGGCGGCGGCGGCCGCCCTGTCCGTGGTCGGCAGCCGCGCCGCGTATCGGGGCATCGTGCTCGCGGCCCGTGACCCCGACGGCGAGGTGCGCGTCGCCGTGACCCGCGCCCTGGAGCGCCTGGCTGGCCCCGAGGGCGAGGCCCTCCTCGCCGAGCTCCAGAACGACCCCGACGCCCGCGTACGCAAGTACGTGCTCTGGGCGATGGAGCGCGTGCGGGCCAAGGCGCTGTAAGAGACCGAGCCGCGTGCTATAGTTTGGTTACAATGGTAAGGACGACGAACTACCCGGCCGAGGCCGCTCGGGTACGGAGCCCGCGCTCTGGCGCGCGAACCGGCGCGCGGCGCGGCCTCCTGCTCGCGGCGGCCGCGCTATGCGCGGCCTCGTCGTCGTGCTCGCTGTTCATGAGCATCTTCTACGGCGAGCTACGGACCATCGGCGTCTCCGCCTCAGCCATCGGTTCGGTGACGGTGGAGGCCGACGCCCCGAACGAGTCGCGCGTCGACGGACGGTACGCGTTCCGTGACGGCACCCGCGTGACGCTACGAGCCGAGCCCTCTGAAGGCGGCGTCTTCGACTCGTGGAGCGGCGGCTACACGAGCTACGACGCCGAGTTCAGCTTTACCGTGGCCAAGAACGCCGAGCTTACGGCGAATTTCGTCTCGCTCCACGATCCATGGCTCGTGATGATTTACATGGCCGCCGCCAACACCCTCGAGGCGGACGGCTACTACGACCTGAACCGTATGGAACTGGGACTGGCCGAGGCCGCGCCGGCCCTGCGCGGCAACCTCAAGGTGGTCGCATTGTTCGACCGCATCTCCACCGCCGACTACCTGGCCGCCAATCCGGGAGTCAATACCTCCTACAACTCGTCCGACGACGGCGACTGGTCGGGCGCCAGGCTCTTCGAGGTCAGGCCGGACAGGGACCCGGCCAGCCTGGCCTCCCACGTGATCCCGAGCGCCTCGTCGAGCCTCGGAGTCTGGCGGACCGGAAGCGACGACGAGATGGATATGGGCGACCGCGGCAACCTGACGGCCTTCGCGGCCTGGGCGACGGAAGCCTACCCCGAGTATAGGCGGAACGCGCTGATACTATGGAACCACGGCAGCGGGCTCGCGGCGTCTCGCTCGATCGGTTTCGACGACGAGGTTTACGTTGACGACGGCCGCTACGGCTCGGCGGGCCAACTATACATAGGCGAGCTTGACGAGGCGCTCGAGCCGGTCTACGGCCCGGGAGGCCTGGCCGGCCACCGGCTCGAGGCGTTCGGCGCCGACGCCTGCCACCTGGGCCTCTACGAGGCGGCCTACGAGCTACGCGAGCTGGCCGGCTATTTCGCGGCCTCGCCGGCCACCGAGTACGGAGGCTGGAACTACGCCCGCCTCTTCTCCACCGAAGCCGCCTTCGATTCCGGCCGCGCCTTCGTCAGGGAGGTCGTCCAGGGCTACGAGGCCAAGTCGACGTTCTATCCGAACACGATGACGGCGCTGGACCTAGCGGGCATGGAGTCGCTCAAGACGGCGGTCGACGGGTTCGGAGCGGCCCTGCTCGACTATCGCGACGGTGGCGCCGACGAAGCGGAGCGATCCGTTCGCCAAGCCGCGATCGAAGCGCTCCGTAACGCGAGCGTCGCCTATTATTCCGGCTCTCAGTACGACCTGCCGCTCTACGCCCCCTACCACGACCTCGGCGACTTCTCGGAACGCGTGAATAAGGCCGCCTTACCAGCTGACGCCACCGCCGCCGCCGAGGCAGTGCTGGAGGCCCTGTCCTCGGCCGTCGTCTACACCTGGACCGCGAGCGAGTACGGCGGCTTCAAGGGCGCTTGCGGCCGCGGACTGGGCATCTTCTTCAGCCACGGCGACGAGACCCATACGCTGAACGGACAGGCGCGCAGCCACTACGCCTACCAGGGCTACTACACCGACGGCTACAGCGGTATCCAGGATATTCCCTACGGGTACCTCGAGGCGGCCGACCAAGGCGCCGGATCGACCACCTGGCGCGGCATGCTCGACGCGTTCTACGGCCAATAAAAGAAGGCGGCTGGCTCCATCGGACCCAGCCGCCGCTTCATTCCCGCGCCATCGCGACGTACTCGTCGCGATCACTCTATCGGTATGACCACCGCCTGGGTCGGTACCGACAGCTGCCCGTCGGTGACGACCAGGGCCACCACGAGGTACTTGCCGACGTAGGCGGGGTACGAGAAGCGGTACGAGCTGTTGCCGTCGCCGAGTGGATTCACGGCGCTCAGGTTGGTCACCTGGCGGACGAGCGCCACTTTCGACCCGGCTACTGACTTGCCCGTCGCTGAACGTATCTCGTCCACGGTCCACGAACCGGTCCAGGCGTCCGGCCAATACTCAGCGGCGCTGCTGTACAGGGGGTCGTAGAACGCCTGGAGGTTCTCGTTCACGACGAGGCTGTGCACGTCGTAGCTAAGGCCCGCGGGGTTCTCGAGCCAGACAGGTTGCACGGTTATGACGCCGGAGCCGAGAGCCGCGGCCTGGCCGCGGTCGGTGTAGGCGAAGTCGGGGTCGGTCGCGTGGTTATCGTAGAGCAGCCTGAGGCCGACTCCGCCGCGAGGGCCGGGCTCGAGCGACAGAGCGGAGCCGGTGACAGTCTCGACGCCGGGCTTGAGGCAGAGTCTGAACTTGCGTACGTTGGCGAAGGTGGTCCAGCCAGCGTAGGCCGAGCCGTCCTTCCAGTCGTCGAGCTCGGCCGTGAAGGTTTGGCCGCTGACGGTGGAGACGGCGACGCTCACCGACAGGAGCCGGCCCGTTACCGTGACGGCCGCCTGGGTATAGTCGTAGACGGCGTCGAGGCCGCCCGAGCCGATAATAGCTTCGTAACTGTCAGCGTCGGTCGTGACCGTGACGACGGCCGAGATGGCTCCGACGCCTCGGACCGTCGCCGGCGCGCTCGCGGAGAACGGGTTGAAGATCACGTCCGGCAGATCGACCCGGATGACGCGCGACTCGATGTCTATCGCGCCCTGGTAGGGCGTCGGGCAGGCGGATACTAGCGCGCAGGCGGTTGCCGCCAGGGCGGCGACTATCGTACGGGCATATCGTCGATTCGTCGTACTCATTCCCTCACCCCCAACGAAGGCACGCCGGGCAAGCTTATCGCCTCGGCCTTGTTCGCGTCGGTGTCGCTCAGGTAGTAGCCGCCGTTCAGCTCGTCGATGTCGCCGATAGCCTCGTCGCTCAGCCAGGTGTACTGTAGGGTGCCGAGCCCGACGAAGCCGTTGCCGATGAGGCGGCGCACCCGTCCGTTCGTGTCCAGGTAGAGGCCGACGGTCGAACCCGAGGCCTGGTCGGCCGTCAGGTTGTTGTAGCGCAGGTAGTAGTTGGCGCCCTGGGCGGCGTACAGGGCGCGGGCCTGGAGCGCGCCGAAGCCGCCGCTGATCGTATTGTAGCGGACCGTCGCCTTGCCGTCCTTGTTGATGTAGAAGACGCCGGTGCTGATGCCGCCGGAGCCCGGAGCGCGTCCGCCGTCTATCGTGTTGCCGACGATCAGGGGCCTGCAGCCGAAGTCCAGGTACACGCCGTACGACGCCGACTTGGTGCCGCTCGCGGTGCCGGCCGTGATCGTGTTCATATAAAGGTCGGGATAGGAATTGTCCTCGAAGCGCACGGCGTAGGCCTCGGAGTAATTACCCGAGGTGTTGCCCGAGCGTATGTCGTTCCACTCCAGGTACGGCGCGCCGCCGTAGAAGTAGGCGCCGACCGACTTGCCGGCACCCGCGCCTCCGGTGATCACGCAGTCGCCGATGCGCGGGCTGCCGTAGCTCGACTGCAGCGCCGGACCTTCGCCCTGCGTCGTGATCGTCGTGTAGCGGATGACCGGCTTAGCCCCGGAGCCGACCGTGATCACCGGCGTGGCGCTCGCGGCCGAGCGTGTCAGCGTGACGCCCTCGATGACGCTCTGCTGGCCGGAGGCGGCCGATACGGAGAGGCCAGTGCCGGCCGCGAAGGTAAGGATAGCGGGGTTGGTCGTGGACCGTTCGGCGGGCGTCTTGTACGCCCGTGTCGCATAATCGGCGCTGTAGCCGCCGAAGATCGAGACGCCCTCGGGCAGGGTGACGCCGGCGCCGACCGTGTGCGACCCGCGCTTTATTATGACGGCTTCGAGGGTCGGGCTTGGGACACAGGCATCGATCGCGGCTTGCAGACTGTCGTACGCGGTTCTGCCTACAGGCGTGGCTCCGGCGACGGGGAAGTAGACGTACGGATTATAGAAGCTGGCCTGGATGGCGGTATGCGCGCGGAGCGTGACGATCGTGTCCTCGGCCTTCAGGTTATCATCGGCGAAGTCCGGTTCTACTTTCGGCGTGCCCAGAACTTCCCAGGCATTGAACTTCGACATGATATTGGCCAAGGCCGTCAGCTTGACGACTCCGTCGGCCGATAAAAACGTGACCGCACCTGAAGCCGGAGTAACCGTGACCGGCGACGTGATCTGACCGGCGTCGAAGCCTTCATCGAGCGTATCCGGGTGTATCGACAACGTCAGCTGCCACACCCCTCGGCCGGTCAGGCCCACGGAGACGACGCGGTCGGCCACCTCGAACATCACGCGGCCGTCCAGGTCGCCGTTGTCGGTCGGATAGAAGCCTACGGTCAGGAGGTCGCTGGTCTCCCCCGCCGCGAGCGTGATCGGGAAGGCCGGCGAGACGTGGCCATAGAAGTCGTAGTGCGGCGAGTCGAAGGCGATGCGGTCTATGGTCAGCGGCTTGGAGCTGGCGTTGCGCATCGAGAGGGTGTACGAATCGCCTTCTCCCACGAGTATATCGCCGAAGGCTACCTCGCCGAGCCGGCCGCCCAGGGGCCCGCGATAGGCCTCGAGACCGGGGAACTCGAGCAGGCCGAAGTTCTCCCAGACGGGGGCCTGGCAGGCCGCGGCCACGAGCATGACGGCCAGCGCGAGGCCGGCGGTCGCGATAGTGCGTATTCGCCTCATGCGGAGGCTCCTTCCTTGCGCCGGGTCCTGGGTGAGCCGACGATGCCGAAGCCGTTGACGCCGAACAGCACGAAGCCGAAGCTCGCTATCGGCAGCACGATGGCCCAGGCGCCGTGCTCGGCGTTCAGGAGCAGCGCGTTGTACAAGGAATGAACGGCGCAGCCGCCGAGCAGGGTGCCCAGCGCCAGCGCCGGCGAGAATCTGGATCGATTGACCATCAGCTGGAAACAGAAGCCGGAGAGGGCCGTCGTCGAGCCGTGCAGGAGCGAGGCGGTCAGGCTACGCAGCAGGGTGAAGACGATGGTCGACGAGACGCCAGAGTCGGCCGCC
>JAKQKE010000093.1 GCA_029560805.1 Spirochaetota bacterium | reverse complement strand
CGCGACAGCCTGTAGTCGACGCGCCGGCCGCCGTCCCGCGGCGATAGCGGCGCTATCCACTCGGGCGTATCGGGCGAGCCGGCCGGTATGGCGCCGATGTGCTTGGCGACGAGGGCCTTGGCTTCATCGAGCTTGAAATCGCCGACGAGCACGTAGGTGAACTCGGACGCGTCGGCCAGCGCCGAGACCGCCAGGGCCCTCGTCTCGTCGAAGTCGACGGCTCGGGTAGCCGCCTCGTCGAGCGGGGCCGCCCTGGCGTTCCCGCCGAACAGGTCCTGGCTCCATGACGACTCGAAGCGGTACGACGGGTCGCGCACGTAGGGGCCGATCTGGGACGCGAGCCGGTCGCGGGCGGCGTTGAAGGCCATGGCGTCTCGGCCGGGCTCCGCCGAGGTCAGGTAGACCAGGCGCAGGAAAGCCTCGAGGTCCACGGTGGCGGTCTTGCCAGCCAGGATCTCGCCGTTCTCGCCGATGGACCACTGGAGGCCGGCGTTCAACGACGCGGTCACCTCGTCGACCCTGGTGGCGCTCATGCCGCCGAGGCCGGCCGCCGTCAGGAGCGATGGCGCGAAGGCCGCGGCCGTCTGGAGCCCCACGGGTAGCGTCGAGTAGCCGCCGGCCGACCAGGCCAGGAAGCTGATCGAGTCCTTATCGTAGGAGGTCGGCCTGAGTAGCACGCGCGCCCCGTTGGACAGCATGAGCTCGGTGATCCCGTCCGCCAAGCGCCGGTCCGATACGATCGAACCGGGCTCGGGCAAGTCGTCGAACAGGCCAACCTCGTCGCCGCCGGAGGCGAGCGGCTCGAGGGCCGCGGTCCTAGCCTCGCGGAGCAGCCGCTCGAAGGCGGCCTCGTCGAGCGCGGCATTACCCGTGCCGGTCTTGGCTCGCACTCCCACGAAGCCCTCATCCGCCGCCAGGATCTCGGCGGCAGCCGCGTTCAGCTCGCCTAGGGTCAACTCGTCGAGGACCTGCTTGATATACACGCGCTCGTTGACGACGCCGGGCACCGGCTCGCCGTACATGAAGTTGCGCACGTACTCCTCGGCGAAGCTGAAGCTCTTGAGATCGTCGTCCTCGACGTCGAGGGTGCCGAGCCAGCGCCGGTAGAGATCGGCCGTCCGGTTGAACTCGCTGTCGGTGAAGCCGAAGCGGCGTATACGCTCGACTTCCCGGGCCAGGCCGCCGAAGGCGCCGAGCTCCTCGCCGGCGGCCGAGCTCAGCGAGAAGGAGTACAGCCGGGTCCGGCCGTAGAAGTAATCGTCGTCGAAGTAGGCGTCGCGCCACGGCGACCCACCGGATCGCACCAGGTCCGACAGGCGCATTCGTATGGCCTCGGCGGCTATCCGTATCTTGAGCAGGCGCTCATAGTCGCCGATGACCGTCTCGGGCTCGTACGGTACGATCTTGCGGTAGGTGACGACCGAGCGCTCGATGGACGGGTCGAAGGTGGCGACGAAGCCCAGGTCGCGGGTCGGCTCCACGGCGAACGTAGGTCTAGGCTGGACCCGTCCGTCGCGGGCAGGGAAGGAGAACTCGCGCTCTATCTTCTGCGAGACCTCGCGGACGTCGATATCGCCGACCACGATGACGGCCATCCGGTCCGGCCGGTAATGCTCCTCGTAGAAGGCGCGCAGCCGCTCGGCGGTCGCAGCCTTGATCGACGCCTCGTAGCCTATAGGCTCGCGGTCCTCGTGGGCGCTGCCGGCGAGGAGCCCGCGGACCTCCCGCACGCGGGCGGTCTCGTCGGGCCCGAGCGTCAGCCTGAGTTCCTCGAGTATAACGCCCTTCTCCTTCTCCACCTCGGCGGGGTCGAAGGTCACGGCCGTGGCCCATTCCTTGAGCACCCTGAGACCGGTGTCGAAGAACTCGGGATCCGACAGCGGCATCTGTAGCGTGTACAGCGTCTCCTCGCGGGTCGTGTGCGCGTTGATCTCGGCGCCGAAATCCATGCCTATGGAACGCAGGTAGCCGACCAGCTCGTTCTCCGGGAAGCTCTCGGTGCCGTTGAAGGCCATGTGCTCGACGAAGTGGGCGTAACCTGACTGGTCGTCGCGCTCGTTGGTCGAGCCCGAGTTGACGATCAGGAACATGACCGCTCGGCCACCGGGGTTGCCGTTGCGTCGGACATAGTAGGTCAGGCCGTTCGGCAGCACGCGCTTGGTCAGCTCGGGCGCCAGCGGCAACGGGTCGGACGGCCGGTAGGCGCTGCCGCCGGGCAGGGTCGATACATTGTCCAGGACGCCGGGAGCTGGCTCCGGGGCGCCGACGCAGGCCGACAGGGCCAGTATGATCGCTAGAACGGGGGCCAGGGCGACCCGCATCCGCTTCGTCATGGGTACTCCTTATCGACGCGCCAGCCTAATGGCCGAGCCTTAGTGCCGAGCCATCGGGGCGAGGCCGTCGTTTGAATATAGCGTAAAGGCACGCCGACGACCAATGTTACGACACGAGGCATTTCGGCCCGCGCCCTATCAGGTCGGTCCGGCCGGCCAGCCTGAGCGCCTCGATGACCAGCTTGCGGTTCTCGGGCTTCGAGTACTGTAGCAGGGCGCGCTGGTAGGATCGCTCCTTGGCGCCGCGCGCCACGTAGACCGGCACCATCGTCAGCGGGTCGAGGCCGCTCCGGTACATGGCCGTCGCGAGCGTACCCGGCGTCGGGTAGAAGTCCTGCACCTGATCGGGCACGAAGCCCGAGTCGCGCAGGTACTCGGCCAGCTCTATCGCATCGGACAGCTCAGCGCCAGGGTGCGAGGCGATATAGTACGGCACCAGGAACTGCTTTAGACCGAGCTCGGCGTTCACCCGCGACCACTCGCCGGCGAAAGCGTCGTAGACGCGGCGCGGAGGCTTTCCCATCAGGCGGAGCACCCGGTCGGACACGTGCTCCGGCGCCACCTTGAGCTGGCCGGAGACGTGGTGAGCGGCCAGTTCGCGCAGGAAGGTGCGGTCGCTGTCGGCCATCACGTAGTCGAAGCGCACGCCCGAGCGCACGAAGGCCTTCTTGACGCCGGGTACGGCGCGGACCGCCCGCAGCACGGAGACATAGTCCCGGTGGTCGGCCTTGAGCGCCGGACATGGCTCGGGAGCCAGGCAGCGCCGATCGACGCAGGCGCCGCCCCCGGCCTGCTTATCGCAGGCGGGCCCTCGGAAGTTGGCTGTCGGCCCGCCGACGTCATGGATATAACCCTTGAAGCCGGTCAAGCCCGTCAAGAGCCGCGCCTCGTCGACGATGGACTCCTTTGACCGGCTCGTTACGACGCGGCCCTGATGGAACGCGAGCGCGCAGAAGGCGCAAGCGCCGTAGCAGCCTCGGCTCGAGGCTATGCTGAAGCGCACCTCGGCCAAGGCCGGTACGCCCCCGTACCGGTCGTAGGCCGGGTGCCAAGCGCGCTCGAAGCCGAGGCCGTATAGCTCGTCCAGCTCCGCGCGGGACAGCGGAAGCTGAGGCGGCTCCTGCACGACGAACTGGCCGGCGGCCGCCTCGACGAGGGGCCGGGCCGATACCGGGTCGGTGTTACGGTACTGCGCCGCGAACGACTCGGCGAAGGCCCGGCCGTCCGCGGCGGCGGCCTCGTGGTCGGGTAGGCTCACGGCGCCCTCCGGCACGTCTTCCCGGCGCGAGCAGCGCCATACCGTACCGCGGATGCCTCGTAGCGCCGCCGGATCGAACGCGTCGGATCGGGAGCGGGCCTCGGCGAGGACGCGGGCCGCCTCGGCGATCGCGCGCTCTCCCATACCGTAGACGATGAGGTCGGCCTTGGAGTCGACGATGATGGGCCTGCGCACCGTATCCGACAGGTAGTCGTAGTGCGACAGGCGGCGCAGCGAGGCCTCGAGGCCGCCGGCTATCACCGGCACGCCCTTGTAGGCCTCGCGGCACTTGCCGGCGAAGGCGATCACCGCCCGGTCCGGCCTGGCGCTCGCAAGCCGGCCGTTGACCGCGAAAGCCCGTATCGAGCCATCGGCGCCGCGGCAGAGGCTCGGGTCGCCGCCAGGGGCGTACTCGTCGGTCGAGCGCGGCTTGCGGTTGGCGGTGTACTTGCAGACCATCGAGTCAATCGCGCCGCCAGCGACGAGGAAGGCCAGGGACGGACGACCGAGGGCGCGGAAAGCCTCGACGTCAGTCGGGTCGGGCCTGGCTATGACGCCGACCGAGTAGCCGAGGCGCTCGAGCCTGCGCCCGATCAGGGCCGCGCCGAACGACGGATGGTCGACGTAGGCATCCGCCGTGACGATGACGAAATCGAGCCCGTCGAGGCGCCTGGCGGCCAGTTCGGCTCGCGTGGTGGGGAGGAACGACATGCCCGTAGTATACCCTCCCGGGCCTTCTTGGTCGCGTGGTCATAGCCTTGACCAGGCAAGCCGGCGTTAATATATTTAGCAAGGCTAACTTTTAGCAAGGCTAATTGCATGAGGATGCGAAGCTACGAGGACGAACATGATCGACGATATACGGGACGAGCGGCCGATCGCCGAGCGGCTCTTCGAGGCGTTCAGGGCCATCGGACCGTTCAAACGCCGGCCGAGCCTCGGGCATGCCCAACGGCCGGGCGAATTCCAGGTCATGCACCGACTGTCGCACGAGCCCCCCGAGTCGGGCATGCGCGTCGGCGACCTGGCGGCCTGGCTGTCGGTCAAGCCGCCGACCGTGACCAAGGCGGTCGACGCGCTGGTCGCCAGGGGCCTGGTCGAGCGCTACGCCGACGAGGCGGATAGGCGGGTCATCAGGGTGCGCCTGTCTCCCGATGGTAGAACGCTGGACAGCTCATTCCGCGAGCAGGCGCTCAGCGAGATACGGGGCCTCGTCGACTACCTGGGCGAGGATGACAGCGCGACGCTCGCGCGGCTCCTGACTCGGGCCGCCGAGTACATGAACGAACGGTACGGCCGCTCCTGTAGCGGAGCCCACGGCCGAGCCAAGGAACGAGGAGCGGATTAAGACATGCTGAGACTCTTCAAGTACCTGAAGCCGTACGCGCTCATGGTAGCGCTGGCGCTTCTGATGGAATTCGCCAGCTCGATGGCGGAGCTGAGCTTGCCGGCGCTGATGTCGGTCATCGTGGACGAGGGCGTAGCGACCGGCGATATCGCGCTGATCTGGCGCACCGGCGCCCGGATGCTGGCCATAGCGTTCATAGGCGTAGCGGCCAACCTGACCGGCGGCTTCTTCGCGGCCAGGTCGGCGATGGGCTTCGGGAAGACGCTGCGCTCCAAGGTCTTCTCGCGCGTATCGTCGTTCTCGCTCCGGGAACTCGACCGCTTCGGCACCTCGTCGCTGATCACCAGGTCGACGAACGACATCACCCAGGTCCAGCAGGTTACCTTCATGATGCAGCGGATGATGGCCAAGGCGCCGATCATGGCCATCGGCGGCATCGCGATGGCGCTGGCTACCGAACCGCGCCTGGCGTGGATCCTGCTCGTCGTCATCCCGATACTCGGCGCGGCCATCGTCATCATCGCGCTCAAGGGTCTACCCCTATTCAAATCCATCCAGGCCAAGATCGACGCGCTCAACCGCGTGATGCGCGAGAACCTCTCCGGCATCCGGGTCGTGCGCGCCTTCGACCGGGTCGAGCACGAGCGGGCCCGCTTCGACGGCGTCAACGCCGACTTGACTGCCACCAGCCTCAAGGTCAACCGCATCATGGCCTTCGTGCCGGCCTTCATCACGGTGATGATGAACCTGACCTCGGTGATGATAGTCTGGTTCGGCGGGCGCGAGGTAGGCTCGGGCGCCATCCGGATCGGCTCGTTGATGGCCTTCATCCAGTACGCGGCCCACATCATGTTCTCGGTGGTCATGGTCTCGGTGATCTTCATCATGGTGCCGCGCGCCCAGGTCTCGGCCGAGCGCGTCAACGAGGTGCTCGACGTCGAGCCCGAGATCGACGACCCGGCCTCCCCAGTCAGGCCGGTCGAGGCCAAGGGCCGCGTCGAGTTCAGGAACGTCGGCTTCGGCTACGACGGCGCGTCCGAGCCCGCCGTCAAGGACGTGTCCTTCGTCGCGGAGCCGGGCACGACCACGGCCATCATAGGCGGCACGGGCTCGGGCAAGTCGACGTTGATCAATCTGCTCGCCCGCTTCTACGACGTCAAGGACGGGGCGGTCCTCGTCGACGGCGTCGATGTGCGAGACATGAGCCAGGAAACGCTACGCTCCTACCTGGGCCTGGCGCCCCAGAATGCCACCCTATTCTCCGGCACCATCGCCGAGAACCTGCGCTTCGGCAGGGACGAGGCCACAGACGACGAGCTGGCAGAGGCCGCGGCGATTGCCCAGGCCTCCGCGTTCATAGCGGAGAAGGACGGCGGCATGGAGGCGACCCTGTCCCAGGGCGGCGTGAACGTCTCGGGCGGCCAGAAACAGCGCCTCTCGATCGCGAGGGCGCTGGCGCGGAAGCCCAAGATATACCTGTTCGACGACAGCTTCTCCGCCCTTGACTTCAAGACCGACGCGCGCTTGCGCTCGGCCTTACGGAAGAAGACCGGAGACGCGACGGTCATCATCGTCGCGCAGCGCGTCGGCACTATACGCGACGCCGACCAGATCGTGGTGCTCGACGAGGGCCGCGTCGTGGGTAAGGGCAGGCACGCCGAACTGATGGCGACCTGCGCCGTGTACAAGGAAATCGTAGCGTCGCAGTTGTCGGCGGAGGAGGCGGTATGAGCGCCGCGGAGACGGGGAAGGGCGGGCGGGCCGCGCCCGATATCAAGCCGACCCAGCTGCTCGGCAGGGGCCCGGGCGGGCGAGGTCCCGGAGGCCACGGCCCGGGAGGTTTCGGCATGCCCGGAGAAAAGGCCAAGGACTTCAAGGGCACGACGAGGCGGCTGGTATCCTACCTTCGGCCACACCTCCCGGCCATCCTGTTCGCGCTGGTCATGGCCGTCCTGAGTACCGTGTTCTCGATAGCCGGCCCCAAGATTCTCGGTCAGGCCATCACGCTGCTGTTCGAGGGCGTCGCCAGGTCAGCCGTCGACTTCAGGGGCATAGGCAGGATACTGGCGCTGCTCCTGGGGCTGTACCTGGTCTCGGCTGGCTTCAACTACCTGACCCAGTACTCGATGGCCGGCGTCTCCCAGAAGACGGTCTACTCCTTCCGCAAGGGGATCGACGAGAAGCTGGCCCGCCTGCCTCTCAGGTACTTCGACGGCCGTACCCACGGCGAGATCCTGTCCCGCGTGACCAACGACGTCGACACCATCGCCAACACCCTGCAACAGAGCCTCGTGCAGATCATCACCTCGGCCGTGACCCTGGTCGGTAGCGTCGTCATGATGCTGACCATAAGCTGGAAGCTGACGCTCGTCGCTCTGGCCACCCTGCCCTTCTACGCGCTGGCCACGACGGCCATCGCCAAACGCTCCCAGAAGTACTACAAGGGCCAGCAGAAATTCCTGGGCGAGCTGAACGGCCACGTCGAGGAAATGTACTCGGGCCACCAGGTCGTCAAGGCCTTCGGCTACGAGAAGCGCTCGGTAGCGCGCTTCGAGGAAGTGAACGACAGGCTGTTCGACGTGGCGTGGAAGGCGCAGTTCGTCTCGGGCATCATCATGCCGACGATGAACTTCATCAATAACATCGGCTACGTGCTGATCGCCGCGATAGGAGGCGTGATGGCCGCCGCCAGGGCGATCAGCCTGGGCGACGTGCAGGCCTTCATCCAGTACGCCAAGCAGTTCACCCAGCCCATCATCCAGACGGCGAACATAGCCAACATACTGCAGTCGACGATGGCGGCCGGCGAGCGCGTCTTCGAGCTGCTCGACGAGGCGGAGGAGTCTCCCGACGCCCCGGCCGACTCGCCGGCCGCGCTCGCCTTCGCGGCCGCCTCCGGCCAGGTCTCGTTCGAGGCCGTTTCGTTCGGCTATAGCGACGATACGCCGCTCATGGACGGCCTGTCGCTCGAGGCGCCGCGGGGCGAGGCCGTAGCGATCGTCGGGCCGACCGGCGCCGGCAAGACGACCCTCGTCAACCTGCTGATGCGCTTCTACGAGCTCAAGGGAGGGCGGATCGCGGTCGACGGCGTGGACATCAGGGACGTGCCGCGAGGCCGGCTCAGGCGCGCCTTCGGCATGGTGCTGCAGGATGCCTGGCTGTTCGGCGGCACCATACGCGACAATATCGCCTACGGCCGCGAGGGCGCGACCGAGGACGAGATCGTCGCCGCGGCGGTCGCGGCCCACGCCGACCATTTCATCCGCGTACTGCCCGACGGCTACGACACCGTGCTGACCGAGGACGCCACCAACCTGTCGCAAGGCCAGCGACAGCTCCTGACCATAGCGCGCGCCTTTCTGGCCGATCCCAGGATACTCATCCTGGACGAGGCGACCAGTTCCGTGGATACCCGTACCGAACTGGTCGTGCGCAAGGCCATGGAGCGCTTGATGAGGGGCCGCACCAGCTTCGTGATAGCGCACCGCCTATCGACGATACGTGATGCGCATACTATCCTCGTGATGAACGAGGGCCGCATCGTCGAGAAGGGCTCCCACGTGGAACTCCTGGCCGCGGACGGCTTCTACGCCGACCTGTACCGCAGCCAGTTCCTCGGCGTGGATGACGAGGCGGAGCCGGCCTAGTGCCCGCGCGCGGCGGCCCCGGGCGGACGGCGGACTGTCCTCCGGGGCCTAGCCGCTACGGCTCCAGGGCGGAGACGCGGCGCTCGGCGAAGCGTAAGTAGGGGCCGAGGAGCGCGGCCGACACCGCGAATGGCAGGGCGCCGAACCACAGCGCCAGCGCTCCCCTTCCCATCGAAAACTTGAAGACCGCGTACCCGGCCCCGACGAGCAGGCCCATGCAGCCGAGTATGGTTATCACGGAATTGGGGTTCTGTTTCATCGCGGCAATGGGATTGTCCCAGGACAGGCGCGGGTTGGCCGTATCGAGCCACAGTGCCGCCAGGTTCAGGAGTACCGACAGGGCGAGCGCGGCGGCCACCGAGGCCAGCGCGTCGATAGCCGAGAGTCGTAGCGCGAAGGCCACGAGGCCGACTCCGACGACGCTGCCGAAGACGGCGAAGATCAGCGCGTGGCACAGCTTGGCCAGCATGTAGGTCTTCGGGGCTATTGGAAGGCTCTTGATGAAGGGCAGGGCCTTGGCGTCGCGCGACAGCGCCGTACAGGCGATGCTCGTGCTGGTGCCCATGAAGGCCCCGACTAGGCCGGCTATCGCCGCGCCCTGACCCGAGCCGAGCATGGCCAGGACGCCGGCCATGTCCGGGTCGGACATGAAGGCATCCTTCTGCGCCACGAGCATGATGCCGATGATGACCGGCATGAGCACGATGATGAAAGGGCCGTTGAGCAGATACATGGGTTCGCGGTTCATCATGTTGAACTCGCGCGCCACGAGGTTCGCGAAGGGGCTGCCCGCTCGGATGCGCCTGACTATAAAGGCGTCGGCGCCGGCTCGCGTCAGCTTCTTGATATGGGCCTCGTTGAAGCCGACGAGGCTACGCACGTAGGCCCCGGACAAGAACAGCAGGGCTAGGGCCGGTAGGGCTACGCAAGTGCCGACGAGGCCGAGCATCGACAGGACGGCCCGGCCGCTAGCGGGCTCCGACATGGCCTGCCACGCGAACGCGGCCGGGGGATAGGAGTATCCTATCCTGGAGACCAGGGAGTCAGTGCCGCCGACCATGGCGGCAAGGGCGGCCGGATCGCCGAGCTTGACCATCATACGCTGGTAGTAGAGATTGAAGCCGAGCGCGAAGACGAGGCCGAGCACGCCCCCGAGCATCACGATGACGCGCTTGTTCTTGAGGAAACGCGCGAACGACATCAGAGGTATCTGAATGATGTACGCCGCCGCGAGCGGAGGCAGGGGCAAGAGTAGCGCTGCTACGAGGCCCCAGAGGTAGAACAGCGGCCCCGGGCCTTCCTTCACGCCGAAGATGACCATCGCGATGCCCATGAAGAACAGGGAGAACAGCGCCTCGGACACATAGACCGCTAGGAACTTGGCGCCGAACATCGCCCGGGGCTTGATCGGCATGGACAGGAGCTGTAGCTCCATGTCGTTCACGTAGTAGGTCGACAGCGCGGTCATGAAGCCGACGACCAGGGTCATCATCGTCGCGATGACCACGGCGTTCAGGATGAGCATGCCCTGCATGCCCGAGGCGACGAGGCCCTCGTACATGCCCAGGTTGAGCATGACGAAGATGAAGCCGAATTCGCCGACCACGATGACGACCAGCGCGGCTATGCCGACCGCCTTGAGCAGGGCCTTGGCATCGCGTCCGGCTCCGGGCGCTTTCTTGGCCGGCAGGTTATAGAAGCTCTGGAGGTAGAGCCGAGCAAGGCTCAGGAAGGATTTCATGCCCCCTCCCCCTGGTCGTCGACCAGCTCCAGGAACAGGCTCTCGAGCGACCCGTCAGCCCCGTGGCTCGACTTGAGCTCGGCCAGGGTACCGACGAACACGATCCTGCCCTTGTTGATGATGGCGAGCCTGTCGCACAGGCGCTCGGCCACCTCCATCACGTGCGTCGAGAAGAAGACCGTCTTGCCAGCGCTCGCCCTAGCCCGCATGACCTCCTTGAGGGCGAAGGCCGCCTTCGGGTCAAGGCCGACCATCGGCTCGTCGAGCACCCAGTTCGGCGGGTCGGGCAGGAGGCTCGCCGTCACGATGAGCTTCTGCTTCATGCCGTGGGAGAAGCTGCCGATGCTGCCTCCGAGCGCGTCGCGAATGCCGAACAGGCCGGCGTACTCCGCCACCCTGGCCCGGCGCGTCTCGGAATCGACGCCGTACACGTCGCCGACGAAGTTGAGGTACTCGGCGGCCTTGAGCCTGGCGAACAGCTCCGGATTGTCGGTCACGTAGCCGATGCGGCGTTTCGCCTCGAGCGGGTCGACCGCTATGTCGACTCCGTCGACCGAGGCGCGGCCCGAGTCGGGGCGCAGTACGCCGGTCAGCACCTTGATCGTCGTCGTCTTGCCCGCTCCGTTCGGGCCCAGGAAGCCGAAGATCTCGCCGTCCTCGATGGTCAGCGACAGGTCGTCCACCGCCTTGACGGCGCTTTTGGCGTAGGTCTTAGAAATGCCCTTCAGTTCTATCATGATGTCTCTCCCCACCGGCCGCTACTCGTCGCGGCCATCGTCCCAATCCGTCGCATCGCCCTTACGGCGGCGGCGCACGCTCTCGGTCAGCAGGAACTCGATCTGCCCATTGATGGACCTGAAGTCGTCCTCGGCCCAGGCGGCGAGCTCCCGCCACAACGACGGCGACAGCCGCAAGAGTATCTGCTTTTTATCCTTTTCCTTGTCGCCGCTCATGAGTCCCTACGCCTAATAGATCGAGCCAGAATTCACGATCGGCGACACGTCCTTATTCGAGCAGAGCACGACGAGCAGGTTGCTGACCATCGCGGCCTTCCGCTCCTCGTCCAGGTCGACGATGTTGTTCGCCTTGAGCTTGTCCAGTGCCAGTTCCACCATACCGACCGCGCCGTCGACGATCATCTGTCTGGCGGCGATGACCGCCGAAGCCTGCTGGCGCTGCAGCATCGCGGCGGCGATCTCCGGCGCGTACGACAGGTGCGTGATGCGCGCCTCGAGGATCTCGATGCCGGCCGCCTCGGCCTTGGCCTGAATCTCGGCCCTGAGCTTCTCGGCGATTTCCTGGCTGCTGCCCCGGAGCGAGGTCTCGCCCTCGGAGTCGCTGGAATCGTAGGGGTACAGGCGCACGATGTTCCGCAGCGCGGAGTCGCATTGGATCGATAGGTACTCGGCGTAGTTGTCGACATTGAACACCGCCTTGGTCGGGTTGACCACCTTCCAGACGACCACGATGCCGATGATGATCGGGTTGCCGAGCGAGTCGTTGATCTTCTGCTTGTCGTTATTGAGCGTCATCGCCTTGAGTGACAGAGTCCTGGAGACGGTCTTGACCGTCGTCCCGGCCGGACGCCCCGTCGCGACCGCCTTGTCGACGGTCGAGGCGGTGGACAGCTCGACGGTCGAGGCCGGATGGACCGCCGACGCGAATGGGTTCACGAAGAAGATGCCGGGTTCCCGGAGCACGCCATAGTACTTGCCGAACAGCGTGAAGACCATCGCCTCGTTCGGCTTGAGCACCTTGATGCCGCCGAACAGGATGGGTCCGACGACGCACAGCCAGAGCAGGGAACCTATCACTCCGATAATAGCGAGCGGAGTCGCGCCTCCGCCGTCCAGGGCGATCACGCATACGATGAACAGGACGAGCGCCCCTATCATCAACAGGATATTCAGAGCCAGAATGGCCAGCCCGTTCGAATGTCGAGGCGTCAGCTCCGTCTCGCCGAAGGCTCCCGAAGATGCAGTCGTTTCGTTACCCATGGAGGTCTCCTTATAACGATACCTAAAAGATATCAATATGATATCATCTAGATAATAGCGTTACGCGCGCCGGAATTCAAGAGGCCTATGGCGAATTCGATGCGGACTGGGCTTGCGGCGGGCCGCGCATCGATAGTAGAACGAACCGTGACACGAACCATAGAGCAGGCGGTCGACGGCCTCGTCGTCAAGGCGCTTAGGACCTGGGACATGATACGGTCGGGCGATCGCGTACTGATCGGCGCCTCGGGCGGCAAGGACTCGGCCGTCATGGCGCGGGACCTGGCGCTTAAGAAGCGCCATGGACGCCTGGACGCCGAGCTGGTCGGCCTCCATATACGCAACGACTTCTCGCCGAACGCCCTGTCGAGGCGACTCGAGGACGAATTCGCCGAATGGGGAATACCGCTGGTCACGGTCGACGTGGCGGTCGAGGGCAGGCTCAAGCCGGGCCGGAAGATGAACTGCTACTGGTGCTCCACCCAGCGGCGCACCGAGTTGATACGCTACGCTATGGCCGAGGGCTTCTCCGCGGTGGCGCTCGGCCATCACTTGGACGACGCGCTCGAGACGCTGTTCATGAACATGATGCGCAAGGGCGAGCTGTCGACGATGCCGCCGGTGGTGAGCTATCGCAAGTATCCGCTCCGGGTGATACGCCCACTGTACTTGGTGGAGGAACGGCAGGTCGTCGAGCTGGCGGAGGCGCTGGGACTCGCGTCGGCGACCTGTAGCTGCGGCTACAACGACCGCTCGGAGCGCGACCGCGTACGCGATCGGGTCGAGGCGTTGACCGGCGGCTCCTCGCGTGCCAAGCGCAACCTGCTCGAGTCGCTCAGGCACGTCAACGCCGAGTACCTGCCGTCCTGATATCCTCGAAGGCCGCCTCGATGAGCCGCCGCGACAGGCTGCCGCGCATCGGTAGCGGCGGATGGTCGTCGGGACCGAACCAGCCCGCCTCGGCTATCTCCACGCCGTCCGGGGCAAGCTCGCCGGACGCCCAGCTGGCCCTGAAGCCAATCATCAGCTGGTCGGGGAAGGGCCAGGGCTGGGAACCCAGGTAGCCGTCCACGCGTATATCCAGGCCGACCTCTTCACGCACCTCGCGGCGCACGCAGTCCTCAAAACGCTCGCCTGGTTCCACAAAGCCGGCTATCAGGCTCCAGAAGCCCAGGCGGGAGGCCGCGTTGCGGGCCAGGAGCAGTTTGTCGCCCCGGCGCACCACGGCCAGCACGGCGGGCGATATCCTGGGAAAGCTCAAGGCGCCGCACGCTGAGCACACGCGGGCCGGTTCGTCTGCCTTGTCCTGGTTGCGGCCGCCGCAGCGCCCGCAGTACCTGGTGGCTTCCCGCCAGCGCATGAAGGCCATGGCCCGGGCCGCCGGCAGCCAGGCGTCTTCCGGCAGGGCCATCACGGCCGCGCGTAGCAGCCGCCATTCCCAGCCGTT
>JAKQKE010000062.1 GCA_029560805.1 Spirochaetota bacterium | reverse complement strand
CCCTCCGGCGTCGTGACGGTGTTTTCAAGGGATATAACGCCGTCCGAGGAGCTCGAGGACCTGTTTGTCGAGCATGAGGTGGGCTACCGGCTGACCGAGTCGTGCCTGTCGGACGAGGGCGTCACCGCCTTCGTCGGCGTCAACGACATGGTGGCCTACGGCATCATCGACGCGATAGTCGAGGCCGGCTTCTCGATACCGCGAGACTACAGCGTCTGCGGCTTCGACAACGTCTTCCCCTCGCGGCTATCATCGATAGGCCTGACCACGGTCGACAACTACATCGTCGAAAAAGGACACAACGCCTTCTCGATGCTGGCCGCGAGGATGGCCAAGGCCGACGACGGGGCCGGACCGGACGGCGCCGAGCCCGGCGCAGCGGCGGGCGGCCGCGCGCCGGATGTGATCACCAGGGTCGAGTACCCGCCGAGACTGATCGTCCGCGGCTCCACCGGCCCCGCCAGGTCGTCCGCTATGGCGGACGGTAGGAGGAAACGACCATGAGCAGGATATTCGCCCACCGGGGCGTCAGCGCAAGGTTCCCGGAGAACACGATGCTCTCGTTCGCGGCCGCGCTCGAGACCGGCTGCGACGGTATAGAACTGGACGTGCAGATGAGCTCGGACGGGGAGCTCGTGGTGATCCACGACGAGACGGTCGACCGGACCACCGACGGCTGCGGGCGGGTACGCGACATGAGCCTCGCCCAGCTGCGCGAGCTCGACGCGAGCGCCTCGTTCAAGGGCGCGTATGGCAGGAACCGTATCCCTACCCTCGACGAGTACCTCGACCTGGTGGCCGGGGCGGGTATAGTCACCAATATCGAACTTAAGAACGGCGTCTACCGCTATCCAGGCATGGAGGAGCGGCTGGTCGCGACGATACGGCGCCGTGGGCTTGAGAGGCGAACGATCTTCTCGTCCTTCAACCACCAGTCCGCGGTCATCTGCGCCGCACTCTGTCCCGAGGCCGAGGTAGCCTTCATCGAGTCGGCCTGGCTACTCGGCGCCGGGGCGTACTGCGAGGCACGAGGAGCAAGATACCTGAACCCGCGCCACACCTTCCTAACGCCCGAGAACGCGGCCGAGCTGGCCGCGCATGGCGTGCGCGCCCAGGCCTGGACGGTCGACGACCCGGTGGAGCTACGCCGGCTGGCAGCACTCGGCATCGACTCGATCATATCGAACGACCCGGCGGCCGCGATGGAAGCCCTGGCCGCCCTGGCCTGACCCCGGGGACCGAGCCCCTAGCCGTCGAGCTCGCCTATGTCGCCTCGCTTGACAACGTAGAAGACCAGGTACGTCAGCGCTATGAACAGCGAGAAGGCCGTGGAGAACAGGAGCGCGGCCGGATCGGCTATCGACTCGCGGATGACGCGGACGGCCTGGACAGGATGGATCAAGAGATCCCAGCTGTTGAAGCGCGAGAAGCGGCCCAGGTGGATGCCCAAGCCCGACAGGAGGATGGCGGGAGCCATCGCGGCCCAGCCGGCGGCTCGCCCGAAGAGCCGCCGCGCCGCCCCGTGCATCAGGTACATCGAAACGAGCCCCAGGTAGTGCCCGACGAACGCGAAGGCCGCGTTCATCACGATGTCGTACCAGAGCAGGTCGCACTCCGACAGCCAGGGCGCCGCGACCGAGCCGAGCCCGGCCCGCCTGACGACATGGATGAAGTCGGTGAAGATGTACGGCGCGTTCGGGTAGAAGATCAACCACGCGACGAAGGCTCCCAGGGCCGCGGCCCGGGAGCGCCGGCCGCCGTAGGATAGGCGGAGGCCGGCCCAGGCTATGACGACCGGCGCGGCCGCCAGGAGGAGGTTCCATAGCAGGTAGCCCTGCGCGAACCGGCCGGTCAGCCAGTAGCGGACCGCCACGAACAGCGAACAGGACAGGAAGCCGAGCCCGGCCACGACGGCCAGCCGCCCGGCCAGGCTACTCGAACGCGTATCCATGGCGCCCCTCGGGCGGCCTACAGCTCGAGCGAGCGGGCCTCGACGAGGCCGCGCACCATGCCGACGAACTCAGAGGCCGGCATCGCGGGTAGTTGGCGCCCGTCGCGAACGCGTACGGCCACGACCCCCTCGTCGCGCTCCTTGGCCCCGACGACCAGCATGTACGGCACCTTCTGCTTCTGGGCGTCGCGGATCTTGGCGTTCATCCGCTCGTCCGACAGCATGGCGCTCGCGCGTAGCCCAGCCTTCTTGAGTTCGGCGGCCACCTCGGCCGCGTAGTCGGCGAAGTCCGGACCGACCGGGATGACCACGGCCTGCTCCGGTGCCAGCCAGATCGGGAAGGCTCCGGCGGTGTGCTCGAGGTAGACGCCGAAGAAACGCTCGATCGAGCCCAGGAGGGCGCGGTGGACCATGTAGGGTCGCTTCTTCTGGCCGTCGGCGTCGACGTAGGTCAGGTCGAAGCGCTCCGGCTCGTTGAAGTCGAACTGGATGGTGGTCAGCTGCCACTCGCGGCCTATCGCGTCCTTGACCTTGAGGTCGATCTTGGGACCGTAGAAAGCCCCGCCGCCCTCGTCCATCTCGTAAGCCAGGCCCTGGGCGTCGACCGCCTTGCGCAGGCTCTCGAGCGCCTTGTCCCACATCTCCGGCGCGCCGACCGCGCCGTCGCCGGCCGGCCTGGTCGCCAGGTAGGCCTTGATGTCCTTGAAACCGAGGGTCTTGTGCATGTGCAGCGAGAAGCGCAGCACCTCGGCTATCTCGTCCTCGATCTGTTCCGGAGTGCAGATGATATGGGCGTCGTCCTGGGTGAAACCGCGCACGCGCATCAGGCCGTGCAGGGTGCCCGAGCGCTCGTAGCGGTATACGGTGCCGAGTTCGGCCCAGCGCATCGGTAGTTCACGGTACGAATGGACGCCGTTCTTGTAGATCATCATGTGGAAGGGGCAGTTCATCGGCTTGATGTAGTAGTCATCCTCGTCGATCTCCATCGGCGAATACATGCCTTCCTTGTAGAAGCCGAGGTGGCCAGAGGTCTCCCAGAGCCAGCTCTTGCCGATGTGCGGGGTGAAGAGGATCTCGTAGCCGTTCTTGTAGTGCTCGTCGCGCCACCAGTTCTCGAGCTCGACGCGGAAGCGGCCGCCCTTCGGGTGCCAGTAGACGAGGCCGGCGCCGGCCTCCTCGTGGGTGCTGAAGAGGTCGAGCTCCTTGCCGAGCTTGCGGTTGTCGCGTTTCTCGGCTTCCTCGAGCATCTTCAGGTGGGCCTCGAGCTCGGCCTTGCTGGCGAAGGCGTAGGCGTAGATGCGGGTGAGCATCGGCCGCTTCTCATCGCCGCGCCAGTACGCGCCGGCGACCGCGCGTAGCTTGAAGCAGTCGGGCCTGAGGTCGCGGGTCGAGTCGACGTGGGGCCCGCGGCAGAGGTCGCGGAAGGCGCCCTGCTCGTAGACGGTGATGGTGCCGTCGTCGAGCCCGTCGATCAGCTCGAGCTTATACGGCTCATCCTTGAACAGATCCCTGGCCTCGGCCTTGGATACCTCCACGCGCTTGAACGGGACGTTCGCCGAGATGATGCGGCGCATCTCCTTCTCGACGGCTGGCAGGTCGTCCGGCTGGATGGGCGACGGCAGGTCGAAGTCGTAGTAGAAGCCATCGTCGATCGCGGGCCCGATGGCCACCTTGGCGCCTGGGTACAGCTTGACGACGGCCTCGGCCATCACGTGGGACAGGGAATGGCGAACGGTCTCTACGGGAAAGCTCATACGGTACTCCTCGGACGGGACCGCTCGGGCGGGTCGCGTCCATACGCACGCCCGCTCGGGACGGACTCCCGGCGTTCCAGGACGCGTATCGCGTCCTTAGCGTAAGGACGAACCCCGCTCAAGCCCCCTGCGAGGCCCGCCGCCCAGCGACGACGTCGCCGTACGGCTCGCGGAATCCGCGGTACCACCTTACTTCGGTCCGCCCGCATGGGCCGACCGCGCTCTAGCAGCTATTACGGGCACGCCCGGCTCCCAATACAGGCCGGCATATGTCGGCGTTCACGGGAGCGGCTCCGGAGCGGTTTTCGGCGGGATCGCGTCGGGCGCCTCTCAGCCTGGGGCGCCCTCTCTCAAGGCGCGATTGCCCGCCTACTCGTCTCCATCAAAGCCTGTGACCATGAATATGCTCCCGGGCGAGCTCCCTCGTCAAGAGAGCCTGCCGCCCCCAACGCGCCCCCAACGCGCCCCCAACACGCCCCCAACGCGCCGCTATCAATCCGCCTCGGCGAGCCGCTTCGTCGATACGGATAGGAAGGGCAAGGCCGCGAGCAGGTCGAAGATGGCCGCGTACAATACCGAGACGAGGGCCACGGCCAGGTTCGGCCCCACCCTCGCCCTATCCGTCAGGTTGCTCAATACGGCGATGAGGCCGATCATAGCGCCGAGAGCCCCGAAGGACCAGACGACCGCGCGTAGCCCCTTGAAGAACCTAACCGATGCCTCGAGCTCGCGCCTCGAGGCGTTGGGTCTCCAAGCTGACGAGAAAGCCGCCCCGCTCGCCTTCCAGCCGAAAGCCAGCCCCATGAAGAGCAGGGAGCCGATAGGCACGAGGATGAACGACGCGATGTCGATATACATCCAAGGCGTCACCGCGCACACAAACATGGTGAGCGCGATCACGGCGACGACGACGAGCATCGGGAACACGATTCGCTTGAGCACTCTTTCCTCCTGGAATTTGCGTTGAAGATGACTAGTTTGCTGACCGATACGACTCGCCGGCCTCGAGTACGAAATCCACGAAACGTTCCCCGGCGCTGTCAGGCACCGCGGCGGCAAGCACCCCGGCGAGGGGGCGCAGGCGCTGCATCGAACCAAGATCGATGGCCGCCACGGCGAAAGCCGCAGCGGCCATCGCGACGACCGGTATCAGCTCGCCCGCGCCTAGCCGTCGTCGCGTCGCCGAGATAGGCATAAGCCTGGCCGCGGCCAAGGCCCGCCTCGTCTCGACGCTCGAAGGCTCCCGAGCCTCGACTCGGCGCACTTCCGACTCGAAAGCCGCCCGTACCCGTTCGTCCGCCGTCATGGCCTATCCTCCCCCGTAGCCGCGCGGATGGCCGCGCGAATAACGCCGACGCGCCAACGCACCGTACCGGCCGGCATACCGAGCGCCCTGCCGACGTCGGCGGCGCTGAAGCCTTCGTAGAAGCGTAGCATGGCGACTCGCCGATCCGCCTCGGGCAACGCCGCTATAGCGGCTCCGCAGCGCTCGACCAGGTCACGCTCGACAGAGTCCGCCTCATGGTCTCCGCTCGTCGCGGGCTCGACTACGGCCGGACCTCGATAGCCCCCTGTAGCGCCATCATCGGAACCGGCCGAATCAGCCTGCCCGACCTCTATCGTCGACTCTCGTCGAGCCCGCCTGGCCGCGTCCGAGAAGTGATTGGCCGCGATGCGGTATACCCACGGCGACAAAGGCCTCCTCGGGTCGAAGCCTCGTAGGCCCCCAAACGCGGCGATCAACGCGTCCGCGGCCGCGTCGTGCCGTTCGGCGCTAGGAAGTCCCCGGTAAGCGGCGGCGAAGACCATCAGCCGCCTATAATAGGCGTCCCACAGCGCCTCGAAGGCCAGCGCCGCATCGTCCCCACCCCTCATGGCCGCGTCTCGAAGCTCCGCCGGGCTCGGCTCTCACGCCGCTCGAGCTCGCTGAGCCCCAGCAGTCGTACAACGCTCGCTAGCGCCTTCTTCTGCGCCGTCACTATCTTGCATACGCTTATTGTACGCCCCGAACCGCCTCGGTGTTGGCGGAATTTATCTTCCGGTTGCCGCCGCCCGTACCACGAAGCGGCGAGTACGCGTCCCCACGGCTGACTTCACCCGTACCACGAAGCGACGAGCCGCCCCAGCGGCGAGTACGCTTCCCCACAGCTGACTTTACCCGTACCACGAAGCGACGAGCCGCCCCAGCGGCGAGTACGCGGTCCCCACAGCTGACTTTACCCGTACCACGAAGCGACGAGCCGCCCCAGCGGCGAGTACGCTTCCCCGGTGATCCCATCGTACCACCGCCCGGAGTTAAGCGGCTATCGCGAAGCGATCGTCCGCTTGAACCCGGGCGAGCGCATGCGGCCCACCGGGTCCGCATGCGCCTTGTTTTTATGTGGCGCGTTGTTTATTTTAAGGTACGGTGGCTACAGAAAACGATATAGAAGGCGGCGTCCTCGCGGACGAGGAAACCGACGTACGGGAACCGGAGGAATACCGGGTGATACTCCTGAACGACGACTACACGACGATGGAATTCGTCGTGGCGGTCATTATGTCGGTATTCCATAAGGATTTATTCGAGGCGACGCGAGTAATGTTCGACGTTCATAGAAAGGGACGCGGCGTGGTCGGCACGTATACGTACGACATAGCCGCGACCAAGGTGCATAAGGTGCACGAGATGGCCCGGGAGAACGGTTTCCCGCTCAAGTGCGTCATGGAGAAGGCTTAAGGGCAGGTATGAAGGTTAACCAGCAGGTTCAAGCAATATTTAACGCCGCGTACAACGAAGCCAAGCTCAGGGGACACGAGTACCTGACGCCTGAGCATATCCTGTACGCCTCGCTGTCGTTCGAGCAGGTCCGCTCCATCCTGGAGGCCTGCGACGCCGACATCGAGCATATTAAAGTCGGCATGGAGGCCTACTTCGAGCAGAAGATTCCCGCGGTCAAGGACCAGGAGCCCATCCAGACGGCCGGGTTCCAGAGCGTCATCGAACGAGCGGTGACGCAGTCCCAGGGCGCCGGCAAAACCGAGGTCGGCATCCCAGAAATCCTGGTTTCCCTGTTCGATGAGGAGCGGAACTACTCCGCCTACTACCTACGCAAGGCCGGCGTCAACCGTCTGGAACTGCTCAAGGTCATATCGCACGGGTCGGACGACGAGTATGGTCCGAGCGAAGACGGGGATATCGATTCGGCCGCCGGGCCCTTTTCGTCACCGGACGACGATGACGACATCGATGGCGCCGAGGCCCGACAGAAGCCGCGCTCGACGGTCAAGGCCGGCGCCCTCGAGAAATTCGCCACCGACCTGACCAAGGCCGCCCGCGAGGGTCGCCTGGAGCCGGTCATCGGCCGAGAACAGGAGATAGAGCGCACCGTCCAGGTCCTTTGCAGGCGGCTCAAGAACAATCCCATTCACGTCGGCGACGCCGGGGTCGGTAAGACCGCCATCACCGAGGGCCTCGCCCAACGCATCGTCGAGGGGCGAGTGCCGCCTAAGCTGCGCGACTATACTATCTACTCGCTCGATATGGGCTCGATCATCGCAGGCACAAAATTCAGGGGCGATTTCGAGGAGCGTATCAAGCGCGTGGTCGACGAGCTACTCAAGAAGGACAGGGCCATCCTGTTCATCGACGAGATCCACACGATAGTCGGCGCCGGCGCCGTCTCGGGCGGCTCCATGGACGCGTCCAACCTCCTCAAGCCGGCCCTGACCTCCGGTAAGCTACGCTGCATAGGCTCGACGACCTACGAGGAATACAACAAGTTCTTCGACAAGGATCGGGCGCTGTCCAGGCGCTTCCAGAAGATAGACATCGTCGAGCCGACCGTCGGCGAGGCGATCGAGATACTCAAGGGGCTGCGGCCCAAGTACGAGACCTACCACGACGTGACCTACTCCGACGAGGCGCTCGAGCTAGCGGCGAGATTGTCGGCCCAGTTCATCACCGAGCGTCGACTGCCTGACAAAGCCATCGATGTGCTCGACGAGGCCGGTGCCTGGGCGAGGATACGCGCGTACAAGGCCGCCTCGCACGAGGGAGCCTCGCACGAGGGAGCCACCGCGACCGCCGCCGGCGACGCGGCCGGGAACGAGGTGAACGGGGCGGGCGCCACCGAGACCCTGGCCATCGGCCGCGGCGAGATCGAGACGGTCGTCGCCAAGATAGCGCGTATCCCCGAGAAGAGCGTGTCGCAGACCGAGCGTGATAGGCTCGCCACCCTCGAGGCGGATCTCAAGGCGAGCGTCTTCGGGCAGGATGCGGCCATCGAAACCGTAGCCAAGGCCGTCAAGCGTGGCCGGGCCGGTTTCCGCGCGCCGGATAAGCCTGTGGCCAACTTCCTGTTCGTCGGCCCGACCGGCGTGGGCAAGACCGAACTGGCGCGCACTCTGGCCGATACCCTCGGCGTCGCCCTCCACCGCTTCGACATGAGCGAATACCAGGAGAAGCACACCGTGAGCCGGCTCATAGGCTCGCCGCCGGGCTACGTCGGCTACGAGGAGGGCGGCCTCCTGACCGACGCGATACGCAAGACGCCGCACGCGGTCGTCCTGCTCGACGAGATCGAGAAGGCCCACCCCGACGTCTACAATATCCTTCTGTCCATCATGGACTACGCGACGCTGACCGACAACCAGGGTCGCAAGGCGGATTTCCGCAACGTCGTGCTGATCATGACGAGCAACGCCGGCGCTCGGGACATCGGCAAACCGATGATAGGCTTCGGCGAGCGGGCGTTCACCGAGGCCGCGATCGACGAGGCCGTACAGAAGGCCTTTACCCCGGAGTTCCGCAACCGGCTCGACGCGGTCGTGCGCTTCGGCAAGCTTCCGCGCGAGGTGATCGAGCGTATCGTGGTCAAGGCGCTCGACGACTTCCGCGCCCAGCTCGCCGACAAGAAGGTGATCCTCGAGGCGACCGATGCCTGCGTCAAGCTCCTGGCGGAACTCGGGTATTCGGACGAATTCGGCGCCCGCAACGTCGGCCGCGTCGTCGAGGAACGCATCAAGTCCTGGTTCGTCGACGAGGTGCTCTTCGGCGCTCTCAAGGACGGCGGCGCCGCGCGTGCCGACGTAGAGGACGGCCGGATCGTCATCAAGGCGCTCTAGCGGCCCCCGAGATGAGAAAGCCGCGCTTTCCATGGCTCGGCGAGGATGACGGCTTCGCCTTCCCGCCAGTATCCGGCGCGTCGCCGGACGGCGTGCTCTGCGTCGGGGGCAACCTGTCGCCGGGCATGCTGCTATCCGCCTACCGCCAGGGCATCTTCCCGTGGTTCAACGACGACGAGCCCATCGTCTGGTGGAGCCCCGACCCGCGCTTCGTGCTCGAGCCGGCCGAACTCCACGTCTCCGGCACCATGCGCAAACTGATCAAGAAGCGCCGCTTCCGTTTAAGCCTCGACCGGGCCTTCGGCGAGGTGATACGCGCCTGCTCAGCCTCGCCCAGGCGCGGCCAGCGCGGCACCTGGATTACCTCGGACATGATCGACGCCTACGAGCGCATGCACGCCCTGGGCTACGCGCACTCGGTCGAGGCCTGGCTGGACGGCGCCCTCGTCGGCGGCCTCTACGGCCTGTCGCTCGGCTCGGCCTTCTTCGGCGAGTCGATGTTCAGCCGGGAGCCCGACGCGTCCAAGGCTGCCTTCATACCCTTCGTCTGGGCGCTCGCCGAGGCGGGGTGCACCCTCGTCGACAGCCAGGTCTACACGGACCACGTCGCGTCGCTCGGCGGCAAGTCAGTGCGGCGGGACGAATACCTGGCCATGCTCGAGAGGGCCCTTGCCTCCCCGACGATCAAGGGCGACTGGGCCACCGCCTTTCCGTCCTTCCCGTCGTCGCGGCGGTGGCTCGAGCTATGCGAGGGCGGCGTTTCCGAGGTATCCTCTACCTGACCGTCACGACGGAACGGAGCGAATATCCACGAGATGAAGATCCTATGCGTACTATTGCCGATGCAGGACAGCTCGGGCATCGGCGCCCGCGACAACGTGCCGCTGGCCTCCGCCAGAGCCATGGCCTGGGCCGAGGAAACCGAAGCGCTATCGCGCGACGAATGGGCGTTCCTCGACGGTAACGCCGCGGACCACGGCGGCGACGCGGCGGTCATCGCGTCCGCCCTAGGCTCTCGCCCCGAACTCATGTTGTTCGAGCTCCACGCCTGGAACCTCGAACGTTCGCTGTGGATAGCCAGGCGGCTCCGATCGCTCCTGCCTTCGACGCATTTCGCGGCGCTCGGCCCCGAGGTGGTCCAGGGCATGCCCGTCTTCAAGGCGCAGGCCTTCGACGCGTTGATCGAGGGCGAGCCCGAGGCGGCGGTCGTCGAGCTACTCGCCGATCTGTCCGCCAGGTCGATCAAGCCGCGCTATGCCGGCTCGCCGTCCGTAGAGCTCGAGCGCCTGCCCGACCCCTACCTGAGCGGCGCCCTGCCTATCGCTCCCGGCAAGACCGTGCTGATCGAGGCCTCCCGCGGGGGAGCCACGTATCCGGCCTTCCTACGCCCCTATCCGGGGCCCAGGTTCTTCGCTCGCGACACGGCTCCCCGCGTGCTCAGGCTGGCCTCCGATGGCGGCGTCGACGAGGCCCGCTTCATCGACCGGAGGCTGGACGCTCGGCCCGACTTCAAAGCCTTCGTCAAGTCGCTGGCCGCCGTCAACGAAACCGGCGTCGCCCTATCGGGCAGGCTCGACCCGGCCGGGCTCGACGACGAGGCCGCGGCCCTCCTCGCCGACGCCGCCTTCGTTTCGGTCTCGGCCTGGCTCGGCAGCGTCAACCCGAAGGCCCAGGCGGCCGTCGGCGCGTCGCTCGACAAGGACGGCCTCGAGCGCGGCGCTGGCGTCCTATGGAACCAGGGTATCGCGGTGACGCCGGAGCTGTACCTCGGGATGCCCGGCGACGACTACGACTCGGCCATCGCGACCTTCGACTACCTCGGCATGACGGGCATGGGCCAGGACGCGAAGCTGAGCCCGATGCCGCTAGCAGCCGGCTCGCCGGTCCGAGCCGACTCGTCCGCCTTCGGCGTCAAGGAATACCTCGAGAGCCCGCCGTACTGGGTTATAGAGACCGACTGGATGGACGAGGACGACCTCCTCGACGCGGTGGCCGACTACGAGGAGAGCTTCGACGTGGCGCTCGGCTCGCCGGTCGCCCCGACCTTCAAGCCCGAGCGCGGCGGCTATGTCTGCTTCGCGGACCTGCGATCGGGCCGCGGCGGCGCCGACGGGCTCGACGCGCTCCTCGTCGCGCCGGAGCGGCTCGCCTCGTCGGTCACCCTGCTCCTCGACGCGGATGATCCGGAGCGCGCGGCCAGGGTGGCCAGGGCGGCCAGGGACCTGCGCAAGGAGAACCCGTTCTGCCTCTGGCAGATAGCGCTACGCTCCGACTCGGGTCTGCCGCCAGCGGGGACGGTCAGGCGCCTCGCCGACGCGTTCTCGATGCCCGAGCACTACTTCGAGCTGTCGCGGCTGTTCGCCCTCGACCCCCAGCCGGACTACCAGGTCAGGTGCTTCTTCGTCACCGGCTCGGAGGCGCTCGCCCTGGCGGCGCTACGCGAGCGGCCGGACGTCGAGACGGTCTTCACGCTCGGGGACGCGATGCCCGGCGCCAAGCTGCTCGAGGCCCTGCCCTTCCTGGCCTTTGACCGCGAGGCCTGCCCCTTCGAGCTGCTGTACGACGTGATGAGCGCCTATCGCGACTACCCCGACCTGCTCATCGAGGCGCCGCGAAGGCTATTCGGGCACGAGTAGCCGGACGCCGCTAGCCTTCAATAGGATGCGCGCAGGTCGACGCGGTGCTCGGCGTCCCCGGTCCGAAGCCATCGATCCAGGTTCTCGACGGTCTGGGCTATGTTCAAGTCGACAGCCTCGTAGGTCGAGCCGGCCACGTGAGGCGACATGACCACGTTCGGCAGCCTATGGATCGGATAGCGCGAGGGCGCGCCCGTGACCGAGCCCTTGGGCGGGTAGACGTACCAGACGTCGATACCGGCCCCGGCCAGGACGCCGTCGCGCAGAGCCTCGTAGAGAGCCCGCTCGTCGACCACGTCGCCGCGCCCCACGTTGACCAGAAAGGCCCCGCGCATCGCCTCGAGCTCGGCGGCGCCGACGAGGCCGCGAGTGGCGTCGGTCAACGGGAGGGTGACGAAGACGATCTCGGCTCCGGTCACGGCGGCTTTGAGGTCGCCTTGCACCTCGTCGAAGCACTCGGGCATGGGCTCGCCGGGCCTACGGCGATAGCCGATTACCGTGCAGTCGAAGGCCTTGAGCAGGCGCGCGAGCTTCTGTCCTATCGCACCGGCGCCGAGTATGGCGCAGCGCTTCCTGTAGATGGAATGCCAGAAATCCTCGCTGCCCTTGTCCACCCAGAAGCCATGCCAGGTCTCGGCCCGCAGGTCGTTATGGAACTCGATCAGCCTGCCGAAGCCCGCGAGCGCCAGCGACAGCGCGTGTTGAGCCACGCTCTCCGCGTTGCCGTGGCAGTTGAACACCGCCACGCCGCGCTCGATCAGCAGGTCGGCGGGGAGATGGTTGACGCCGACGAAGGGCACGAAAACGGCCTTGAGCGACCGAGCCGCCCCGTAGCTCGAGGCATCCACACGGTTCGCGATCACCGCGTCGAGGCTCGGGAACGCCTCGAGGCAGGCTTCGACGCCCCGTACCAGTTCGACCTTCTCTCCGTGCTCCCGCTCTATGCCGTCGGCGGCGGCCGACCAGGCCTTGTTCATAGGTACGCAGAATCCGATCCTCACGCTGTCGCCTCCGTTGGCGCCCGGCTACGCGGACGCCGATCTAGTGGTTCAAGCATAGGATACGCGATTCCGATGATAAAAAGAAAGCCTATCGCCCCGCGGCCTCTGACGCGATACACTATACTCTGGAAGGAATAGACTGTGAAAACCAAGCGTACGCTCCTTATAGCGACCTGCGCTCTGACTCTCTGGTCGTGCGTGTCCTCTCCCAAGCCCGCCGGGGAACCGGCGGCTCAAGCGCCGGCTCCCGCGGCCGAGCCGAGCATAGCCGAGCTTATCGAGGCCGGAGACGCGGCTGGTCTCAAGGCCCTGTTCAAGGGCAGGGAGAAAGCCAGTCAGCCGGCTGCCGACGGCCGCTATCCCCTCCACGCGGCGGTGCTCAAGGGCTCGGCCGAAATGGTAGAGATATTGCTCGCGATGGGCGCCGAGCCCGACCCCAAGGACGCCGAGGGCAAGACGCCCCTGCGCTACGCGATCGACGCGATGGACACCAGGTCCGCCAAGGCGCTCATCGCCAAGGGCGCCTCGGTCTTCTCCATCGACGCCGCCGGCGTGAGCCCGCTCGACGCGGCCATAGCCAAGGGCTTCGTCGCCTCGGTCGTCGACTCGCTCTCCGTCTCGGCCAAAGGCCCTAAAGGCGAGACGCCGCTCCATACCGCCGTCGACAGGCTGTCCATCGAGGCGGTCAAAGCCCTCCTGGCTCTCGGCCCCGACCTCGCCGCCCGCGACGGCTCCGGTAGGACAGCCCTCGACGCGGCCTTCCTACACCCAGGCAACATAGAGGGCGCCGCGATAGCCGAGCTCTTGGTATCGAGGAACGCGCCCAGCTCGATCGACGACTTCGCCTATTTCATACGTGCCGTCAGGGACACGAATTATACCCGCGCCCGCTTCGCCGACGGGGCGACCGTGCTCCACGAGGCCGTCCGCTACGACCATCGAGGCTACCTGTCGTTCTTCCTTGAGCGAGGCGTGCCCGTCGACGCGAAGAACGCCTCGGGGGCCACGGCCCTGCACGACGCGGTCAGACTCGGCCGACTCGACGCGGCCAGGTTACTGCTCGCCAGGAAGGCAGACCCGAACGCCGTCGACGGCTCCGGCGACGCCCCGCTCCATATAGCCTTGCCCGGGTCTGCAGGCCAGGTCGCCGTCGACCTGCTGCTCGACGCCGGCGCCTCCACGTCGATCAAGAACCGGGCCGGCAATACGGCGCTCCACCTGGCGGTCGCCCTCGGCTACGGCCAGCCGATGATCGAACGGCTGATAGCGGCGGGCTCGCCCGTCGATGCCGCCAACGCCGACGGGGATACGGCCCTGGCCCTGGCGATGCGCCGTCGGAACGAGGCCCTGGCGACGACGCTGGCCGGTCGGGGCGCCAGTATGTACGTGAAGAACCTCAAGGGCGAGACGCCGCTATCGATAGCGCTCGCCGACGGGCCCTCGTCGACGCGCATCCTCGTCGCCGCGTCGCCCAAGGGCGCCAAGGACGAGTCGGGCGACTCGCCCTACCATCACGCGACGAGGCTACGATCCGACCCGGGCGATATAGCCGTCCTGTCCGAGCTCGGGCTCGACCCGTCGGCTCGCAACAACGAGGGCGACACGGCCTTGCACCTGGCCGCCCGCCTGCGCGCCGAGGCCCAGGGTCTCGCGTTACTAGCGGCAGGATCGGACCCGTTGCTCGCCAACGCGGCTGGAGCCACGCCGCTCACGACGGCGCTCACGGCGTCGGGCGGGCCGCTCGTATGGTTCTTCACGCCAGAGGTATTGGCCGCCGAGGACCCGTCGGGTAACGGACCCCTCCATCACGCGGCGATGGCAGGCCTGGCCGACGGCGCGGCCTACCTGGCGAGGCTGGGCGTACCGGTGGACGGCAAGAACGACGACGGCCAGACGGCCCTGATGCTGGCGCTCAAACGCGACTCGACAGGCACCGTCAACGCGCTCCTCGCGCTCGGGGCCGACCCCGGTATACGCGACTCGTCCGGCTCGACGGCCCTCCATCTGGCGGTCTATTGGCGGGCTACCGAATGCCTCAAGCTGCTGGCCCGTTCGGCCTCCAGCCTCGACCCGAGGGACTATACCGGCAAGACGCCGCTACGTGACGCCGTCGACCGCTCCGACGCCCAGGCCACGGCCTTCTTGCTCGAGCGCGGCGCAGACCCGCTGGCGCGCGATAACTCCGGCGAGACGCCGCTCCATGCAGCGGCCAGGATAGCCGACGATCGCTTCACGAGCGCTCTGGCCGCCAAGGCCGGGCGTGTCGACGTCAGGGACGATTCGGGCGCTACCCCCCTGCTCGAGGCCGTCTACGCCGAGAACGCCAGGTCGGCTCGGGCGCTCGCCTCGCTCGGCGCGTCCATCCACTCGAGGGACTCGGCCGGGGAAAGCCCCCTCAGCTATGCCCTCAAGAAAGGCGGCGCGGTACTCCAAGCCCTGCTCGACCAGAAGACGGCCAGGAGCTCGGACGCCGACGGACGCTCGGTGATCAGGGTGATACTCGAGGCTAAGCCGTCGATCGATTTCATCGAGCTGGCCCTGGCGGCCGGCGCCTCGGTCGACGACCGCGACGCCTTCGGACGTTCGCCTCTCCACGTCGCGGCGACGAACGGCTACGCCGAAATCGCCGAGCTACTCGTCGCGGCCGGCGCCGACCGATTCGTGCGGGACTCAGGCGGCGCCACCCCGGCCGTCATAGCGCTGTCGAGGGGCGACGCGATGATAGCCGCGCTGTTCGGCGCCTCGCCTAACGACGCCGACTACCTCGGCGAGACGGCCCTCCACTACGCGGCCGCTGGCGGCCTCGATCGGGCAGCGCAGGCCCTCTTGGCCCTCGGAGCGGATACGGCGCGGCGCAACGCGGCCGGAGAGACTCCGGCCGACGTCGCGGCTCGCCGCGGGCACGCGGCTCTGGCGAAGCTCCTAGCGGGCGAGTAAGCTGAGACGAAAACAGGGCCGTCAGGAATCGATCCGGGCGGCCCCTTTTTATAGGAGATCGTCGCCTATCAGCAGATTTCCTGGTATTCATCCAGCCGGCGTAGCTCCTTGAGCTTCTGGACGGCCTTCTCCTGGATCTGGCGGACGCGCTCGCGCGTGATGCCGAGTAGCTTGCCGGTCTCCTCGAGCGTCAGCGGCCCCTCGCCGTTCAGTCCGAAACGCAATGTGATGATCGTGATCTCGCGCTGGTTGAGATTCTTGAGCACGTCGCTGATGGTATCCTGCAACGTCATGCAGAAGACCTCCTCGAAGGGATCGACGGCGTTCTCGTCCTTGATCAGGTCCGCCAGGTGGGTGACCGCATCCTCGTCGACCGTCGTATCGAGCGAAGCCGTCTCCTGGGACAGCTTCATGATCTCCTTGACCTTCTTGGGATCCATGCCGAGCTTGTCAGCCAGCTCGGCGGCGTACGGATCGCGCCCGAGGTCCTGGGTAAGCTGCTTCGCGACGAAATAGCACTTCTTGATGGTGTTGAGCATGTGGATCGGGATGCGTATGACGCGCCCCTTGTCGGCCAGGCTCTTGATGATGGCCTGGCGAATCCACCAGGTACCGTAGGTGGAAAACCTGCAGCCGCGCGTATAGTCGAAGCGCTCGACGGCCTCGATCAGGCCGATGTTGCCTTCGTCGATAATATCGAGCAGGGACAGGCCTCGGTGCTGGTAATTCTTGGCGATCGAGACGACGAGGCGCAGGTTGCTCGATATCATGCGGTGCTTGTAGGCGACGAGCTCGGCCTGCTTCTCCGCCCTTGCGGCTCGGTTGCGACCGTAGTCCGGATCGGACTCGTCGGCTATCGAGTCGAGCGCAGCCACGGCGTTCCTCGTCTTCTGGATGGCCCCGCCGAGCTCCACCTCCTCCTCGGCGCTTAACAGCGGATACCTAGAAATCTGTTTGAGGTACAAGGCGAGCGGATCGCTTTCCTTGGTAGTTTTCGGTCGTTTCAGCTTTTTTTGCTGTAGCACTGATCGCGTTTTTTTAGATCGCTTCGCGGGGGCTGCCTTCTCAAGCAACATTTCGTTCATACGGTCTCCTGAATCAGGCCGCTAAGCCTAGGCCGTGGCGAATAACCCTCGTAGGCATCGAATCGCAGGTGGAATTTTATACATCCGGAGGAATAAATCAAGGGAAAATGAGATTTTTTATCAAAAATATTAAATTTCACTATATCAAAGCCTAGATTGTAAAAGAATATTTACCGATTGTACCGTCGAGACTCGATGTCTACCAGATAGGCTAGTCCCGAGGTGCGGATGCCGGATCGATCGTATCGGCGCCATCGAAGACGAAGAAGTAGGCCGACGCATCGCCGTCCGATGAGACCTTGCCGATCAGCGAACCCTTACGCACCGGGTCTCCGAGCTTGACCGATAGCGCCGCCGCGCCGCCGTAGACATAAATCTTGCTATCCACCGCCTGTACATACGCGACCAAACCGAAGCCACGGAACGGTCCAGCCGATATGACCGTACCCGACCTGACCGCGGTAATGGCCGAGGCCGGTTCGGCGGCTATCGACACGCCCTTGAGCTTACCTTGCAGGTACGAGACCGATCCCGCGGCCGGCCAGCTCAAGCCGGCCGCTATGGCGGGCTTCGCGCTCGCCGCTACGGAGGCCGGCGGGACGGCGACCGACACAGGCTTTGCCGGTGACGCCGGCGTCGTCGAGACGGAGGCCGCCGGAGCGTCCGCCGAAGGCGTCGGGATACGCAGAGTCTGGCCGATCTTGATGGTCGTCGTGGACATGCCGCTCGCCTTGACGATGTCGTCGACGGCGACGCCGTGAGCCTTGGCGATGCCGTAGAGCGTGTCGCCCTTCTTGACGACGTAGTCGAGCCGACGAGGTTCCGTGTCCGAACCGCCCGGAATGGCCAGCTGCATGCCGACGAACAACCTGCCGGCATCCGCGATGCCGTTGAGGCTCATCAGAGCCGCGACCGATACGTCGTAGCGCTTGGCTATCGCGTACAGCGTCTCGCCCTTCTGTACCGTATGCGACCGAGAACCGGACGCGACGGCCGGATCGGCCACGGCGGCCGACACGGCTATCATGACGCAGAACGAGGCGGCTATCAGTAGCGCGGCGATGGATCTCGGTCGTGATACGCTCATACACCTCAATTGTCGGCCAGGCCCGCACGGCTCATGAGCGAGATTACAGGTCGGCCCGGGCTAGGCGTCGCGCCGGCCCGGGTTAAGCGTCGCGCCGGATAGGGCTAGGCGTCGCGCCGGATAGGGCTAGGCGGACGCTGGGGCCCTATAGAGCCACTCGCTCGCCTCGTCGAGGATCTTGGACAGGATGACGATGTGCACCTCGCTCTTGGCCCGCTCGACCTCGCGAGCCCAGGCGCGGGCGGCGTAGCGTCCGGCCAGCCTCGAGCGTTCGGCCTCGGCGACGGCCTTGAGCCGATCGCGCTCCCCGCCGACCGCGGAGACGGCGCACAGCGAACCGAGCAGATAGGCCGACAGGAGCGACAGCACCGGGTCTCGCGCGCCCACCGAGGCCTCGAGCGGCGCGGTCGCCTCGCGAGCCCGCTTGTCGAGTACGAGGGCGAAGGCGTGGTGGAATTTGATCCAGGCCGCGTTCTCGACGCCCTTGCCGTCGGCGTACTCGGATAGGAAGCGCACGCTCGCCTCGGCGTCGTTGCGCAGCAGGCGGGCGGCTCCGAAGATCACCGCGTCGCGCCTGAGCGCCCGGGGTTTTTCAGCGCGTAGCGTGTTCTCGAGCCGCTCTATCGTCGCCGCGTCCCCCCTGAGCAGCGACGTATTGACGAGGAGCCGAACCGTTCGGCTATCGCGGCGCTTCTTGACGAAGACACGATCCTCGAGCAAGACGCCAAGCTCGTCCCAGCGTTCCGCCTCGAGCAAGGTGAACAACCTCCAGTTCCGCCCGAAGAACGCGTTGAAGCCGACGAGCACCGCCGCGAAGAACGCGAACAGCGGCCAGTTCTTCGTCCAGAACGGCATCGAATAGTCGAACCCGAGCAGGAAGAACGGCATCAGGAATATAAAAGCGAACGAGAACAGGAGGATCGCGTTGAAAAGTATGAATATTGTCTTAAACTTCATGCGGATTGTCTCCAATAATAGAAGAGAGGGCCTAGCGGCTCTGCGCGCCGTTCGCCGGTGGCGCGAAACGCGGACAAAGCATAGAATATCGCCTGAGAGGGGTCAATGGGCATGAACGCCATCCCGTTCAAGGATCTGACGCCGGATACGTACTACAGCGAGCCGGTCTTCATAGACGAAAGCTACATCCTCCTGACGCCTGAGACGCCTCTGACTTCGTCGCTGATCAACCGGCTCGCCGAATGGGAAATCCGCGAGCTGTACACCGACGGCGCCCCGCTGGGCGGCGACGAGGAACCGGCCACCGCGCCTGAGGAGGCCGAAGGCGAGGCCGAAGGCCGTCCCGTCACGTCCCAGACGGCCGGCGACAAGGAGAACCTCGACCG
>JAKQKE010000038.1 GCA_029560805.1 Spirochaetota bacterium | reverse complement strand
GCGTGGTCCAGGTGCCCCTGTTCTGCGACATCGGCACGAGGATCAGGCTCGACACCCGTGACGGTAGCTTCCAGGAGCGCGTGAAGTAAGGCAGGCTACCGAGCGCTACTACGAAGCCGCGGCCGCATGGCCGCGGTTTTTAACGTAAGGCTCTAGCACCCGAGTGCCTCCTCGAAGTACTCGAACGCGTCTATTATGTCCAGGTAGGCGCCGCTCGCCGTACAGCACGGCTTTCCAGGCGGGCGGCTAACCGGTAGTCCTCCGCCTCGCCGACGCTCATGTAGCGGATGAGCAGTCTCCTGCCTCCTCAGGCCTTGTGGCGAATCGTATCGAGGTCGGCCTGGCTCAGGGCCATCGCCACGCCGTCGGCGTCATGGTAGAACAGGTCCACGATGACGAGGTCGTAGTCGCTCTCGACTGTCGCGGCGAGTGATTCTACGTCGGCTGTCGGCCAGGCCTTTAGCGGGGCGGCCACATATTCGCCCCCCTGCGACGATAGCCGCAAGTCCTTCACCAGAGACTTGGATTAGTTCTGCAAGGCCTAGACCACCCGGAGCCGCGGGACGTTTGCATTGCCTCGCTCGTCGCGATATGCTTTCATGGTACCAGGGCCAGAGAGCCCGAAACCCGGCTGGGATACGTACCACACCCATCGGCCGCGCTCGCTTCCCCGCATCGGCTCCGTCCACCCTGGAAAGAAGGGAACTATGCGGAGTATGGGAAGGATCGCGGTTCGAGTTTTCGTCATCCTCGGCGTCGTCGCGTCCGCGGCCTCGTGCGGGCTGGTAGACACGCTTCTCGGCACCGACCTGGCGGGAGACGGGACGCCGACCAAGATCACGGGGCTACAGAAGGCCGGAGTTGAGTATTTCAGCACCGCGGCCAGGGACGTGGTGGCCGACGGCTCGTACGCCTACGTCGCGACGTATACGTATGACGATGTAGGCGGCGTCGCGGTCGTCGACATAGCCAATCCGGACGCGCCGAACCAGGTAGGGCAGTATTTCCCATCGTCGTCGGATTACCGCCTCTACGCGGCCAACATCGTCATGGCGGGCACTAACGTCTATATCGACGGAGGCTCGGGCGGCCGCATGTTCGCCAAGGTCAATGTATCGAGCCCGTCATCCCCATCGCTGGTCTATCAGCTGAGCGGATCGGAAGCTGCGTACGCGCTGATCGCAGAAGGCACGAGCCTCTTCTACATCGCGGGGGGCGGCATGTACATGTACGACGTGTCCGACACCTACGCCGCGACCTACCAGTCTAATTTCAAGCCGGCCGAAGGCAATGTCTTCGGCGGTTGCGCTGGAGACGGCCTCATCTACGTCAGGTGCGACGGCGCCACGTTCCGCGTACTCCAGCCTAATACCGCGCGGACGGGCGTCACCGAGCTGTCCCGCATACCCATCGACTACAACGGCACGGGCAACATGGTCAGAAGCGGCGACCATGTGTACCTGCAGCTCTACGCGGAGAATGACTGCTCGCTGCTAGTCATAAATGTTGCGTCGTCGAGCGCTCCGTTCGTTGAAGGCCGGCTCGCCGTTCAAAGGGTCGGGCGGATCGCCGTCAGCCAGGACTGCGTGTTCATCTGCACGGCGGGCACGATCGATTTGATCGACGTAGGCGATCCTGCAGAGCCTGCGCTCCTGACGAGCTTCGTCGATGCATCGATATCGTCGGTCAATGGGGTCTCCGCGGCAGGCGATACCTTGGTCATCGCCGACGGTGGAGGAGGGGCCGGTAAGCTCAGGTGCTACAGGATGCTCAAGTAGGCGGCGCGCCGTCGACTCGGCCGAGGTCGACGGCGAGATCTGGGGCTTTCGATCCGAGGGGGTCGGTCCATTAGCGTCCCCCGGAGATCTCCTCTGCGAACCGGGCGCAGGCGGCCTCTTTCACGGCTTGGGTATCGCTCTCCATGACGTGGCCGAAGACGTCCGGCCGCATGAACTCTGACTCGAAGGCTTTCCTGACGAGTTCCGGGTCGCCGCCCTTGGAGACGGTGAACAGCCCGATCCGTTTACCGACAAGCTCCGAGGCGTGGGCGAGGAGCCAGGTTCGGATGGGCGGCACCACGCTGGACGCCCAGATCGGCTGGACGATGACGACCCTGTCGGCCGTTCTCAGATCAACGCCAGGATCCCCAATAGGACTGGCTTTCTTTGTAGAAGCCTGGAATCCGGCCCGCACATAACCCCAGAGACCGCTCCGGGGAACCCTGTCCTCGATACGGAAAGCCCTGGTACCGAGGGCGAGCGCTATGTGCTCTGCCAAAGCCCTCGAGTTGCCCGTTCTCGTCGCGTAGACGACTGCCGCTTCAGCCACGATTCGCTCCTTCCTGATTCGATGGATCCTATTCGTCCTCGCACGAGCCGGCCGCGGCATCCTTGGCCAGGCAATCTTCGCGCACCAGGCGCTTCCACGCGTACCAAGCCGTCAGTCCTGCCAGCGCCGAGGCTACGAGTCCCGGCGATCGCGGCCCGGCCCACGCCAAAAGCGCCCCGCCGGCGAGGGGAGCCAGCACACGGTTGATGCTGTCGATCGAAGCGGCCAGGCCGAGCGTGCCGCCGGACGCTTCCCTCGATACGCTCTTCGTCAGAAGGGCGCGAAGCATCGTACTGGCCACGCCGGAGCCAAGGCTCAATGGGGCGAGCGCCAGCATCAGGGTCGGTACCGACGGCGCCAGCGCGTACAGGGCGAGCGAAACGGCCACTGTCGATATGGCGACGGCCCCCAGCCTGCGCTCGTCGAAGCGCTTGGCCAGGTACCCTATGCCGCCTCCCTGCACCAAGGCGACCAACACGCCTATATAGGCCAGGAGCCACCCGCGTGTCGACGGGCTTACGCCGAGCGCCTCGGCGGCGGATAGGGCGAACATGCTCTCGAACATCGTGAAGGCGAAGGAGTAGACCATCGACAGGCGGAGTACCGTGCCGGTCCCTTTTCGCCTCAGCGTTTCCAGGAGCAACGCGCCGGAGAACGCGCGTCTGGGATTCCTCTGGAGATCCTCGCGCCGTTCGGTGGAAAGGCTCTCGGGCAGGATGGCGGTGATCAGTACCAGGTTCAGGGCAGCTATGCCGGCGGCTACGAAAGCCGGAGCCGACAGGCCGAAGCGTGACAGGACGCCTCCGAACAGCGGACCGATGATGAAACCGAAGCCGAAGGCCATGCCGATGATGCCAAGTCCCTTCGCCCTGTTCCTGTCGTCGGTGATGTCGACGATGTACGATTGGGCCACGGTGATATTGCCGCCGGTCAAGCCGTCCAGGATCCTGCTCGCGAATATCAGCGGCAGCGACCGCGCGGAGCCGAGCAGCAACAGCGAAAGGAAGGTGCCGCCTATCGAAAACAGGAAGAGAGGCTTACGGCCCCAGCGGTCGGACAGCCTGCCGACGATCGGAGCGGCGAAGAACTGACCCAGGGCGTAGCTCGCCATCAGGACGCCTGCTAGCGACGGGGCTCCCCCGAAGGCGCGGATGTAGTCCGGGATCAGTGGGATGATGAAGCCGAAGCCCACCATGTCCATGAAGACGACCGAGAACAATAGCGGCAGAGACGCTTTCTTATTGATCATCAATGCTTCCTTGATCTGTGCCGGTACTTTTAAACAGCCCTTGGATATGCAGCACGTTTGTAAGATAGTAGCGCCGCCCGCCCGCGGGCAAGGGCTTCGGACCGGCCGCTGAATAGGGCTACTCGCGCGCTGGGCCATTTGGTTAAGCCAAAGCGCATCAGAATGAATATTGTATATCGGGAGTTTCGACGGACTCCTGTGCCTCGACGTTTCCGCCGGCGCCATCGCTTCGATTATGAAGGCTCAACTCCTGCGCCTCGTCCTGATCCTGTTCGGCTGTACCGTCGTGATCGTGCCTGTCGCCATCGTGCTGTCGCGTTCGCTGACGAAGCCGATCGAGCGTATAAGCGCTGTATTCAGGGAGATATCGAGCGGCGAGCTGACCGACCTGTCGAGGAGCCTGGACGCGCGCGCCGGAGACGAAATAGGCGAAATGTCCCGAGTGGTCAACGAGACCTTCGAGCGCATCCGCGGCCTCGTAGCGGCCATTCGAGCTCAGGCCGGGGCCATAGCGTCCGCCGGACTGGAGCTATCGTCCAACGCGAACGAGACGGCCGCCGCGATCACCCAGATCAACGCCAATATCCAGAACGTGAAAAAGCAGACCGTCAACCAGTCCTCGAGCGTGGCCGAGGTCAACCGGGCGATTGACCGCGTCATCCAGGGCATTGAGCGACTCGATATCAATATCGAGGCCCAGAGCCGGAGCGTCGAGCGGTCCTCCTCGGCCGTCGAGGAGATGTTGGCCAGCATCGCATCGGTCTCGGGCGTGCTCGCCACGAACGCCCAGGGCGTCATGGAGTTGCTCGAGGCTTCGGAAGCCGGCCGGGATGACCTGGCGTCGGTCTCGACGAGGATCAAGCAAATTGCCGCCGAGTCCGCTGGGTTGCTCGAGATCAGCGCGCTCATCCAGCAGGTCGCCTCTAAGACCAACCTCCTGGCGATGAACGCGGCCATCGAGGCGGCCCACGCCGGCGACGCGGGCCGCGGCTTCGCCGTCGTCGCCGACGAGATTCGCAATCTATAGGTCAGGGGTTCGAATCCCCTATTCTCCAAAAGAAATTAGCTATACAATGACCCCTGGAAAGTGCACTGTAACTGAACAGTGCGACTGACCGGGGTTTTTTGTATGGCAAAGCAATCACCACTCGCCGCCGACCGCTTCACCTTCAAGCTCTACCTGCGCAGTCTTCCGAAGGGCCAGCTTTACTACGCCCGCTTCTTCGAGAAGGGCAAGACTATAGTTCTCGCCGACCGCTCCACCGGCGAGGCGGAGGAGGCCAAGGCCCTCGTCGCGGCGGGGAAGATGCTCGCCCAGCTCCCCCTCGAGAAGCTCGCCCGTGCCAAGGCCGCCAAGAACCAGGACGGCTTCGAGGCCGCCGAGCGCCTCCGGAACATGGACCTCGCTGCCTTCTTCACCTGGTTCTGGACGCCCGGAGCCTCGGACTACCTCCGCGACCGCGAGGACGCCGAGAAGCCGCTCGCGGCCTACTACATCCAGAACCAGGGCCGCTACATCGCCAAGCACGCGGCCGGCTACCAGCCCTTCAAGCGGACGCCCCTCCGCGAGGCGAGCCTCTACCTCATCGAGCAGTGGATGCACCACCTGA
>JAKQKE010000031.1 GCA_029560805.1 Spirochaetota bacterium | reverse complement strand
AAGGCCAGGGGCATCCAGGAGCTCTCCATGATCCACCTCGACGAGGACCGCATGAACGCCTCCGTCATGGAGACTCTGCTGATCGACAAGATCGAGTCGGGCGAGGAGGCCATCATCGAGATCTACCGCCGGCTCCGGCCCTCGAACCCGCCCACGCCGGAGACGGCCAGGCGGTTCTTCAGGAGCCTCTTCTTCGACCCCGAGACCTACGACATCTCGGACGTGGGCCGCGTGAAGATGAACTACAAGTTGCGGCTCGACGTGCCCGCCGACGTGACGACCCTGCGCAACGAGGACATCCTCGAGGCCGTCAAATACCTCATCAACCTCAAGCTTGGCGAGGGCGACTGCAGCGTCGACGACATCGACCACCTGGGCAACCGCCGCATCCGCTCCGTGGGCGAGCTTATCGAAAACCAGTACCGCATCGGCCTGATCCGCATGGAGCGCGCCATCAAGGAGAAGATGAGCCTTCAGGACGTGGAGACCATGATGCCCCACGACCTCGTAAACGCCAAGCCCGTCTCGGCCGTGGTCAACGAGTTCTTCGGCTCGAGCCAGCTCTCCCAGTTCATGGACCAGACCAACCCGCTCTCCGAGATCACGCACAAGCGCCGGCTCTCGGCCCTGGGCCCCGGCGGCCTCACGCGCGAACGGGCGGGCTTCGAGGTCCGCGACGTCCATAACAGCCACTACGGGCGGATCTGCCCCGTCGAGACGCCGGAAGGGCCGAACATCGGGCTCATCGTGTCGCTGTCGACCTATGCCCGGGTCAACGAATTCGGCTTCATCGAGACGCCCTACCGCCTCGTGGAGAACGGCCGCGTCCTCAACGACATCCGGTATCTCACCGCCATCGAGGAGGAGAAGTTCATCATCGCCCAGGCCGACGCCGCCCTGGATGCCAAGGGCCGCTTCACGGAGCCCCTGATCTACGCCCGCCGCGGCGGCGAGTTCGTCACCGTCGTGCCCGAGGAGGTGGATCTCATGGACGTCTCCCCGAACCAGCTCGTCTCCGTGGCCGCGGCGCTCATCCCCTTCCTGGAGCACGACGACGCCAACCGCGCGCTGATGGGCTCCAACATGCAGCGCCAGGCCGTCCCGCTTCTCCAGCCCGAGGTGCCGCTCATCGGTACGGGAATGGAGCCGGTCGTGGCCAAGGACTCCGGCGCCGTCGTGACGGCCAGGCGCGCCGGCGTGGTGGAGGGCGTCGACGCCGCCCGCATCGTCATCAAGTGCGACGAGGCCGAGCGGCACGGCTTCGACACGGGCGTGGACATTTACAACCTGACCAAGTACCAGCGGACCAACCAGGACACCTGCTTCAACCAGAGGCCCGTCGTCGTGACGGGCGACCGGGTGGAGGCGGGCGACATCATCGCCGACGGCCCGGCGACCCAGGATGGCGAGCTCGCCCTGGGACGCAACGTCATGGTCGCCTTCATGTCCTGGGGCGGTTACAACTACGAGGATTCCATCCTGGTGAGCGAACGGATCGTGAAGGAGGACGTCTACACCTCGGTGCATATCGAGGAGTTCGAGACGATGGCCCGCGACACGAAACTCGGCAAGGAGGAGATCACCCGCGACAT
>JAKQKE010000293.1 GCA_029560805.1 Spirochaetota bacterium | reverse complement strand
CGGTAGCCTACTCGGACCTCGACTACAACGGCCACATGAACAACGCCCGCTACGTGCAGTGGATCCAGGACGCGCTCGACCCGGACGAGCTGGCGGCCGCCCCGTCGCTCCGGCTCGACATCAACTACCTGTCGGAGATGCTCCCCGGCGAGGCCGGCGACATCTACGCCAAGGAGCTCGGCCCGTCGGACGGCTGGGCCAAGGGCTACGCCGTCGAGGGGCGCCCTGCGGGCTCCCTGTCGGCCGGCTCGGCGGACGCTAAGGCCAGGTTCCGAGCGGAGCTGTTCATCGGAAGCTGAGGCGCTTCGACGCGCCCTCCGTATTCACCTTTCATAGCAAATTCCCTATATTATATTCATGATAACGCGCATAGCCTCGAGGGGCCGCGCGGCCTCGGCCGCCTGCGCCTTCTGCGCGTACGCCGTGGTCTCATGCGGCGGCGTACCGTCGACGCAGTCAGGAAAGCCGGCCACCGCTCCTATCGAGGCCGGAAAGGAAACGAACGCCATGCCCGTCAATACGCCGATGAACGCCGCCAACGTCTGCTACGTCGAGCCGAGCGAGGAGCTACGGGCCAGGCTGTCGCCCGAGGCCTACGCCGTGCTCGTCGAGAGCGCCACCGAGCCGCCATTCAGCAACGAGTACTGGGATAACCACAGGCCCGGCGTCTACGTCGACGCGATCGACGGCGCGCCGCTATTCGCCTCGCTGGCCAAATACGACTCCGGCTCCGGCTGGCCGAGCTTCTGGGCCCCGATCGACCCCGGCCGCCTGGTCCTCGTCGAGGACCGGTCCTATGGCATGAGGAGGATAGAGGTACGGGCCAAAGCCTCGGGCGGCCACCTCGGGCACCTGTTCGACGACGGGCCCGAGCCGACCGGGCTGCGGTACTGCATCAATTCGGCGTCGCTACGTTTCGTACCGCTCGAAGGGTTGGAAGCCGAGGGCTACGGCGAGCTGGCGGCGCTATTCTCGACGCCCTAGCTCGGCGGCCGAGTCGCTGGCCGCGGCCGGCTAGAGCGGCCGGGCCGCGAGCCTCGAAGAGCCGAGCCTCGGGGCTATCGAGCCGGAGCTCAAGTCGGCCAGGGCCGATAGGAACGCGTCGCAGTCTGCCGCGGCCACATCGAGCTCCAGGGCGACGCTCTCGGAGAAATCCTCCGCTACGATGGTCGCGCGGCTCGCCTCGGCGAGCGAACGTACGCGCTCGAACAGGTGGTACGGCGCCTCGAAGACGAGGCGACGAGTCTCCACGAGCTCGGCCCGCCGTGCGACCGCGAGCACGGCCTTGCCAGCCTCCGAGTAGGCCTTGACCAGGCCGCCGGTCCCGAGCAGCGTTCCGCCGAAATATCTCGTGACCACGACGACGGCGTTGCCGAGCCCCGAGCCCTTGAGCGCGGCCAGAAGTGGCCGGCCCGAGGTACCGGACGGCTCGCCGTCGTCGGAGCAGAACTCGGTAACGGCATTGCCGCCCCCGATGATGAAGGCCGGCACGTTGTGGGTCGCGTCCGGGAATTCGGCACGTATACCGGCGATATAGGCGCGGGCGGCCTCGACCGAATCGGCCGGAGCCAAGCTGGCTATGAAGCGCGAGTTGACCACGGTCAGCTCGACCCTGGCCAAGCCGTACGGAACGATCAGCATGCCCCACTATAGCACGGCTAGCCCTCGGAAAGCTTGTCTCATCCGGATCATACGCTATACTATAGGTAGCTTTAAACTATGAGGTGTATATGGCTCCATCGCGCGCCGGACTTTTATGGATTTTCATCCGTCCGTACGTCGACTCGGACGTGCGGCTCTTCAAGAAAGCCAAGCTCCTGGCTCCGGTCCTCGTAGCCATAGCCGCGCTCGCGGTCATCCTAGCGACCCTGATGGCGGTAACCGGAGCTGTCATCGTAGCGGCCGCCCTGACGGCCCTGATCGGCCTCTGCGTCGTGTCGCTGGTACTCCTGGCCAGGGGCCGCTACGGCGCCTCGTCGACCGTCTTCATCTACTCCCTGTTCGCCGTCATGTTCGGCGCCATCAAGTTCGACGCCTACCAGAATGTCTATGAAACCTACGTCTTCGGCACGCTCGGCGGCTTCATGCTCGTTACCACCGGCTTGATCGCCGCCAAGCCAGTCCAGGCTTGGATCATGACGCTCCTTAACCTGCTCGCCATCGGGGCGCTCTACTACCTCGACGCGTTGCCCCTCGACGGCGGAGTGGTCACCGAGCTGGCCATGCAGAACCTAGGCACCTGCGGCGTCATCGTCATCGCCGCGGGCATCTTCAGCTCGATGGCGATCAAGATGCAGTCGGAGCTGGTCGACGACACGCGCCGCTCCGCCGACGCGGCCAGGATCCAGTTCGAGCGCATGGCCGCCGCCGTCAGCGACGCCCAGGCCGGTGCCCTCGAGATAGGCACGCGCCTGGCAGGCGCGGCCGACACGGTCTCGAGTACAGCGGCGTCCATGCGTGACGTCTCCTCCGAGGAGCTGTCCGGCCTGGCTTCGCTCATCGACGCCCTCGAGGCCGCCGAGGACGGAGAAAAGGTGGCCGACGCGGCCCAGGACCGAGTCAGCTCGTCGCTCGAGGCCTACTCGGCCAAGGTACTCGAGGCATCCGCTTCGATAGCTCAGATGGTCGAGGCGGTGGACGGCATAGGCAAGGCCGCCTCGGAGCGGCTCGAGGTCGTCGCGAAACTCGTCGACATGGTCAAGGCCGGCGACGAACGCGTGACCAGGATAGGTGAGGCTATAGCCGACATCGTGTCGGCCACCTCCAAGATGGACGAGATGAACGGCTTGATCGGCCAAGTCGCCGAGCGCACGAACATGCTCGGGATGAACGCGGCCATAGAGGCCGCCCATGCGGGCGACGCCGGCAAGGGTTTCGCGGTGGTGGCCGAGGAGATCCAGAGCCTCTCGGATACTGCGGCGGAGGGCTCGGGATCGATAGCCTCGATACTGTCCGAGACCGCCGAGGTGGTCGCCGGCGCGACGAAGGCCAGCGCCCAGACCAGCGAGTTCTTCTCCAGGCTGTCCGAGGAGATACAGGCGATGTCGTCGACCTTCGGAGACCTTCTGATGAAGCTCCAGGAAGTATCGGCTGGCACGGCCGGGGTTACCGAGGCGATCAGGGGCTTTTCGGAGCTATCTGTAGCCGCTGGCGCCGCAGTAGACGAGACCAGGGAGGCGTTCAGGTCGACCGTGGCCCGCGCCGCCTCGTCCCGCGAGGTCGCCTCGGCGATGCGTCAGGCAATGGATAGGATGGCCGCCTCCTGCGACGAGCTACTGGCCCAGGCCGCCTCGCTGAGCGAGCTCGGTCAGGAGAACGTGCGCAAGATGGAAGGCCTCCGCGACAAGTTGGGGGCCTAGGGCCCGAAAGGCCGATGAGCGGCCGCTTCGAGCCGTGAAACCCGGAGGAACGATGCTACGAGGCTACAGCATAAAAGCCGCGATGGCCCTATCGGCCCGCGCGTTACTCACCCTAGTCGCCTGCGCCGCGCTGGCGCTTACCGCCTGCGCGGGATCTCCCCGCGAGGCGCCCGTCGATCCGGAGCGGACCGTAGCCGCGGTCGATCGCCCCGACCCGCGCTCCGTTCTCGCCGGCGCCATCACCTCGTCGCTGTACGGCGAGCTCGATAGCGCGAGGCGCGCCGTGGACGAGGCGCTCGCGCTGGCCATGGACAGGACGACACTGGCGCTCGGGCTCGAGGCGAGGGCCTGGATACTGCTCCTGTCCGGCTCGGACGAGGAAGCGCGACGCGCGCTCGACGAGTCGGCCGCCGTGGGCGCCCCCTCGAGCCCCGGACGAGCCGTGCTCGAGTTTAGGCTCGCCGCGACCAAGGATCTGGCCGCCGCCAAGGAGCGCGCCGCGCTCGCCGTGGCCCAGGGCATAGGCGAGCGCGCCGAGCGCGCTATCGCGGTGATGCTCGGCGAGGCCGACCTTCGTGATCTGCCCATCGACACGCCCGAGGCGGCCGCCGAGTACGCGACGTACCTCGCCGGCTACGGCATGAGTCCGGCGGCCGCGCTTCCGGCCGCCACCGGCTCGACCGAGCCGCCAGTCGTCGTCGTCACCGAGCCCGAGTCGCACGGCGCCGACGACACGACCGTCCAGGTGGCGCGCCTGGCCTGCCGCGACGCGTTATCCAGACGCCCCAGCCTACGCGTCGTCGACGCGGACTCGAGGCGCGCGGCCCTCGACGAGCTGGAGCTATCGCTCGCCGGCTCGCCGGCGGTGCGGCGAGACCTGGCCCTAGGCGAGCTCTTCTCGGCCGACTACGTCGCGTCGGGTAGCGTCGTGGCCGCCGATTCAGGCTGGCTCATCGCGTACTCCCTATCCTCGGCCAAGGACGGGCATATCGTCGCCAGCGACTTCTCCATGGCCGCTGACCACCGGGCGATCATGGCGGCCGCGTCCCGCTTCGCCGCCTCGGTCGACGGCCTGGCTCCGTAACGGCGACGACGCGTGTCCGAGTTTTCAAGCTACTGCGCGTACTGCGCCCAGGCCGCCCCGGACGACCCGAACCGCTCCTACCACGACCTCGAATACGGCTTC
>JAKQKE010000274.1 GCA_029560805.1 Spirochaetota bacterium | reverse complement strand
GTGTCGTGTCCCTCAAGATCTTGCCGCTTTTTGTGATCGAAATTCCGCAAGTGACGGGGTAGTCGCGAGGACCTCAACGCCGGGAGACCGGCAGGGAGGTCTTTCATGTCCCACCGTCACAACGGTTCCGAAGTTCAGGCTGGGGCTGCGCCGCGTAACGGGCGCAGTGTGCGCTACGCGCCCGAGACGATCGAGCGCGCCGTGGCGCTGGTGCTCAGCGGCGTGAAGCGCGAGAAGATCCTGCGCGAGATCGGCTGCACCGGCGAGAGCCTCAGGCTCTGGCTCAAGAAGGCCAAGGAGAAGCTGGCCGGGAGCGCTTCGCCCGATGCCGCGACCGACGATGCCGACGACGACGCTGCGAGGGAGGCGATCGAAGAGTCGGCCGTGAGGCCGACGACAACGACGCCATCACGGTTGGCGACTTCCGCCGCGGCGACGCCGAGCGACGAGGACGTGCTCGTCATGCCCGCCTCGCCGACGCCAACGACCGCGCCGAAGGATCCTGGCTCGGGGCTGAGCGAGTTCGAGGTCGAGGCCATCTTGGAGCTCAAGCGCGAGCGCCCGACAATGGGACCCGCGCAGATCCGCGCTCAGCTCAAGCGGTTCAAGGGCTGGCGGCTGTCGCTGCGCGCGATCGCACGTGCGCTGCGTGAGCACGGCTACGAGCTCGAGCACCGCGGCGGTCGCCCCCAGGAAGAGCAGCCGCCGACGCGCTGGGAAGCGCCGCACCGCAACGCTCTCTGGCAGGTCGACTTCACCGAGGTGCGCATCTCGGAAGGCAGGCGTGCGCTCGGGGTCATCATCGACGACTTCTCGCGCTTCGTCGTCGGCTACATTCTGCTCGAAGCTCCGACGAGCGAGGCCGTCGTCGCCATGTTCAAGGATTCGATCCGTCGCCACGGGAAGCCCGAAGCCGTCTACACCGATCGCGCCGGCCCCTTCATGGCGTGGGGCAAGGCCGACAGCTTCCAGCGCTTCCTCCAGGACGAGCTCATCGAGCACCACGTCACGCCGGCCTACCGGCCGCGCGGTCGCGGCAAGATCGAGGCGCTGCTGAAAACCGTCCAGCGGGAGCTCTGGGAAGTCGAGCACTTCGCGTCCGAGGTCGAGGCGCGCACGGCCCTCGAGAAATTCTTCGCCGCATACAATCACCGCCGCGCGCACATGGGCCTGGACGGCCTGTGTCCCGCGGACCGTTTCTTCGGCCGCTGGGAAGCCGTCCTCGCTGCCGTGCAAGCCGAGAGCCGCAAACGGCAGGGTGCCGACGTGCTCGCCGAGAAGGTACGCCTCACCGAGGAGCCGAGCGCGGCCGAGCGCGCAGAGATCTTGCGGCTCGTGGCCGTCGACGGCGAGCTCCAGATGCGGTTCTTCGGGCATCGCGTCTGCCTCGGTGCGATTCGCGGTTAGTGGGCAGAGGCAGGGGAGCTATAGCCCATGAACGAAAAGAGGCATAGGCTGATGTCGCTTAAAACCAAGAGCCTATGCCTTAAATGTGTCCAGCATCTTCCCACATCGAAGCGAGAAAGCCAAGCGTGATGCTGGCATCTATTTCAGCCCTCATCGTCGCAAGCCATGACCCAAAGTGGCTGGCCGCCCCCGTGACGCAGTTGGTCAAGCCGGCAGGACTCTCTCTGGAGCGGCTCAGCCGGCTCAAGGCGCGTCTTCTCGATACCTTCGAGCGCCTCGTCACACGCGCCACGCGCCGGGGGCGGCCGGCTGCCTCTTCGCAACCTGTCGATGAAAGTAACGTCCTCAAAGCCCTTCTCGCCGTCGTGCCTCCCGAAGTCTGGGCATACTTGCGCAAAGACGACCGGGACACGCTCGTCCAGGCCCAGGCGCGGCTCAAGTGCGAGCACGGACTCTCCGCGGAGCGTTTCTGCGAGCTTCTCGGCATCCGCCCTCGCACATTCCGAAGCTGGAAGACCACGGCCGCGGCGCCGGTCCCGCCCGCCCCCGTGCCGGAGGAACCGGCACCGAAGCACCCCGAGCGTAAGAACGCCGGCCGTTTCGACCTCGAGGTCACGGTTCCCGGCATCCAGACCATGGCCGATACGACGAAGTGGGAGCTCTTCGGCGTGCCGCTTTCGGTCGTCGCCGCGCAAGACCCCGGTGATCGCAAGCAGAAACTCTGGGAGTCCTTCGCCGTCGACACCGAAGAGAATGCGGGCGTGGTCGTCGATGTGCTCACCGAGGCTCTCGGCGACAAGCCCGGCGCCCAATGCGTCATCGACCAGGGCACGCCCTACATGGCCGAGCTGACCAAGGCGGCGCTCGAGAAGCTCGAGGTCGAACATGCCCCGCAGAAGGAAGGGACGCCGACGGACAAGGCAACCAAGGAGCGCGCCTTCGGCGTCGTCAAGAACGCCTTGAAGCCCCTGGCCGATCTGACAGCCCGCATTGCCGAGAAACTCCCGCAGCTGCGCCATCCCGCGCTTGCCAAGGCCCTCGGCAGGCTGCTCCTTGCGACCTTCCTGCGCGTATACGAGGCGGCGCCGCGCACGGGCGGGCATCCGCTCCAGGGCGAGCGGCCCGATGTCCTCCGCGCGATCATCGAGGAGCAGCGCGAAGACGCCCGCGCCGAATCCCGCTCCAAACGCCTCACGCTTACGGCGATCCACCAGGCATACGATTTTCCCGGCAACGTCGCCAAATTCATCCGCACCCACTACGCCCAGACCCTCGAAGACATCCAAGAGGCTGAGCGACGCTTTCGCGCTCGGCTCCATAAGATCGAGCGCCTCGTGCCGATCAAGGACCGCCGCAGCTACTTTGCCGCCGTGCTCAGGGACGCGGCGGAGCAAGGCCGTGCACGACGCGCTCGAATCCGAAACGAGAAACTCGCGTACGCGCGGCAGGAGAAGGAACTGGCCGAGGGGCGCAAGATCCTGCAGGACCGAGAACGGCGGCGCCGCGAGCATCCCGAAGAGCACCTCGAGGAGGGACTCGAATTCCTCGCCTGCCACTGGAGCCCAAAGACGCAGACCCTGCTTTTCGATGGCAAAGGTCCAGGACGGAACTTCATCCGCGAGGCGCTCCAGTCGATGCAGCAGCAAAACGTACACACCGTCATCGATCGCGCCGAGGCGCGCTGGACTACATGGGCGGCGGCACACGCCGCCGATGCTCCCATGGTCAACATCATGCGGAAGGTCTTCGAAATCCTCTGTCAACCCTACGCCGCAATTCCCCCTTCCGCACGCGAGGTCTTATCTGCTACAATGCCGTCAGCAAACGAAAACCGGTCCCCGTGGCCATCCCGCTTGCGGAATTATCCGGCAAGAAGTTGGGGATGATGACAG
>JAKQKE010000248.1 GCA_029560805.1 Spirochaetota bacterium | reverse complement strand
AAGTTCACCGCGATGCACCCCGAGACCCGTAGCGAGCTCCAGATGGCCCACGGAGAGAAGATAGGCCTGGGCTCGCGCGACTACGAGCTGGTCAGGCTATAGGCCGGCCGTCCCGAGTGAACGGAACGGGAAGCGGCGCCGATAATGAGGTATAGTATGGGTATGCGACGCCGTTCCCGAGCGATCATAGCGATAAGCGCCTCGTTCTCCTGCCTGGCCGCGCTGTCGTCGTGCGACTGGATATCGAGCCTCTTCCCCGAGTCGTTCGGGCCCGAGTACGACGACACCAGCATCAACTACATAGCCTCGTTTCCGCTGGAGGCGCCCCCGGCCGCGAGCGACCAGGGCTCCGTCGTAGCCCTCGACGCGCCGGGCCGCTGGGACTGGGCCTGGCGCGGCCGTACCGGCAACTCGTTCCAGTACATGACGCTGAGCCCCGCCGGTACCGTGGGCGCCGCGCAGACGGCCGCTTCGTACACCCTGGCGGCCGACGAGAAGGTGTGGCGGCTCGAGCTGGTCAATCTGGCGGGGGATCCGTACCTGGAAGGCGCCCAGCACGCGGCGTGGACGGGCGGTGGCGGCACCGTATCATCCTTGGCTCCTACGCCGGTCAGCCATGGCCGTTTCATCAGACTCGATTCGCCGCCTACAGCCTGGTCGGGCTTCAACCCGAACGTCGCCGGTTTCATGCTCGACGACCCAGCGTCGATGCCGACAGCTCGCTACGTACTCAAGGCGTTCTCGACGGATGCAAGCGTTCGCTATATCATAGGGGACGCGTCGGGTGCGGTCAGCTTCGATGACGCCCCGACCTCGGCGCTGTCCGCCTCGCGGCACGCCTTCGACGTATTCTCGGTCGAGTCGGCCGACACGCGCTTCATGACCGGCACGTCGGGGGCGACCCAGACGTTCGACCTCGACGACCTTCGCTTCACGAGGCTCGACCTCGAGGAGAACGCCCGCCTTCGCCTGCGCCTCCGGCCGTCGGACGCGGCTCCGACCCTCGTGGCCGGCAAGTACGAATTCTCCGTCTGGGCGCGCTGGCCGGACGGCGCCCTGCCCTACGATTCTGCGTCGAGGTCCCAGGCGGCCAACTACCAGGCGCCCTTCGCCTCCAAGAGGATAACGCTCCGCGTCATGCAGACGGAGTTCCTGGTAGAGCGTGAGACGCCCGTCGTCTTCCAGGAAAGCTACGAGCTGAGCGGGGATTGGACCAGGCTCGCCCTGCGCATGGACGGCGGCAACCTCGACCGCTTCGACGAGTCGACGGCCGAGGCGGTCGTCGAGCTGGCCGTATTCCCCTATGATAGGCAGGGCATGGACTGCGGCTCGGTGCTGATCGCCGCGCCGAGCCTGCGCTTCTTCAAGGACGGCTACACGGACTGAACGGCCCAAGGCTGTTACGGAGCGTACTCGGCGCGGGCCGGGAGCCCGGTTCCGTTCCCGGCCGCTCCGGCCCGCCCTACTACGTGATCGCTACCGGTTCTTGACCACCATGACCTTACGGATCTCATCGATGTCCGGCCCGACCACGCGCACGAAGTAGATGCCGCGGGCGACCGCGTTGCCCCCGGCGTTCGTGCCGTCCCAGGTGATCGTATAGCTGCCGGCGGCTAGGCGCCCGCGGTGGAGCGACCGTACGACGTCGCCGTCCAGCGTGAACACCAGCACCGTCACCTGGCCGCCCTTGGCCAGATCCACCTGGACAGCGGCGCGTTCGCCGCTCGTCGAGTCGATCACGTTGTTCAGGATGGTGACGCCGCCGCGCTGCTTGACGATGTCCTGCACCTTGTAGCGCCACAAATCGAACTGCCTCGGGTCCCCGGGCGTCGAGTTCCTCGCTATCCAGAGGTTGCCCATGCGGAACATGAAACCGACCTCGGCGCCGCTGACTATCTCGGGGTCCGAGGCCGGCACGAGGAAGTTCCTGGACCGGCCGTCGGCCGAGGTCGAGAACGGCGAGACGAGCCTGGCCTCGCCGTTAGCCTCGAGGTTGAAGCCGGAGAGATAGGCAGGAAGCCAGAAGGAGCCGAGCGAGCCGAGCCGCCCGGTGACGCCTATGGTCGACGCATAGTCGTCTGACGGCGCCACGTCGTAATACATGGACAGCGCTGCCGAGGGGGATACCGAGCCGGATAGGTCGAGGCCCGTGAAGATGGTCGTATCCATATCATACAGCCGGCCCGAGCCGTCGAAGGTCCGCAGGAGGCCGAGCGCGCCGGCGGCCAGGGCGGCTTCGGTCGTCGTCTCGTCGCCGACGTGTACGCCGTCGGAGGCGCCGAGGACCGAGACCGGGCCGACGGCGATATCGACGGCCCGCCTGAGCACGGCGGGGTCGGCGTAGTTGCTGCCACGGTCCATGACCAGCGCGCCGAGCGCGATGCGCGCGTCGAGCGCGAAGGCCGTGGTGACCGGCTCGGACAGATCGAGCCAAAGCTCGCTGACGGGTCCGCTCGGCGTGATGAGCTCTAGCCCAGAAACCGTGGCCGAGGTGCCGCTGAGCGAGAAATCGCCGGAGACGAAGGCGCGGGTACCGTCGTGCCAGACCGGTTCGGTGAACTGTAGGTAGATCCGGCTGGTGCCGACCTCGGCGCTGACGAAGCGCACCTTGGGCGGCAGCTTCTCGGCGCACAGGCTCGGTACGTAACTCGGTAGAAGATTACCGGCCAGGTCGGTGACGAGGGCCGCTCCCTGAGCATACCTGAACTCAAGCTGGCTCCTCGCCGTCCATACCGGGTTGATGGGATCCACCGGATCCATCCTGACGAGGGCGTCGTCAATCAGCGAGACGGAAGCGCCCGTGAAGGCCGTGCTCGTCACCTGGGTATCGAAGCCGGTCGCCCCGAAGCGGAATACGGCCTCGGCGTCCGCGTCCTTGAACGACCAGCCTGGCAGGCCGGCGGGCATGGTCGTATCCAGGGCGTTCGCGTAGTAGAACGACGAGTCGCGTACGTACTCGGTGAACTGCAGCTCGAAGCTGTCGATTTCCGACCCGCTCGCTAGCGGCACCACGTCGAAGTAGCCGGACCCGACGCCTATCAGCGCCTCCGCGACGGCCGGCGGCGTGATGTCCCAGCCGACGACGTCCGGCGTGATCGGATCCGCATCGACATCGACTGAATCCTCGGCGACCGTGACGGCGGCTTTCGGGTACCCTTCGGCGACGGTCGGCTCGAGCGGGTTGCCATGGGCGTCGGCGATATTCGCGTTGGCGAGCGCGGTCACGTAGCCGGCCGATATCGTCGGCGTAGCGGGGAAATAGCCCGGCCAGAAGGTTATACCATTCGCGATGAACGACCAGCCGGCGACCGAGACGTAGAGTCCGTGGGCCCCGTAGGCGTTCGGCGCGTCGCGGTACATGGCGTTG
>JAKQKE010000251.1 GCA_029560805.1 Spirochaetota bacterium | reverse complement strand
GTTGTCGGGCTTGGTCAGCTTGGACTCGTCGATTTCTTCCTCGACGACCTTGTCCTTCTTGTCGTCCTTCTGCTCGAGCAGCTGCTCCTCTTCGACCTCTTCCTCGACGACCGCCTCGTCCTTCTTCTCGTAGAAAGAGGCCGTGCCCATCGCCTTGACCATTCGCTCCGAGGGCGGCGGCGGCGTGCGATCGGCGAAGTAGAAGAACCACACGCCAAAGAGCAGCGCGAGGCCGAACGCACCCGCGTTGGTGATCAGCTCGAGCTCGGTCGGCTTGAGGTAGTGGATCGGATCGACGTACTCGCGCGGGAAGGGATCGACGACCGGCGCGGCGGCGGGCTTGGTGGTCTGGAAGAGGACCTTGGTCTGGCCGATCAAGAGCCGGCCGCGGGCCTTGCTGCCGAGCTTCAGGCGCAGGTTGCCCTGCTCGCCGAAGCGCTGACGCAGCTGCTCGACGCTGGCCTTGCTCTCGCCGATCGTCAGCTTGCCCTTCGTTTCGGCTGGGATGTTGATGTAGTAGGTGCCCTCGCCCGCGACCCATTCGAAGAGCTTGTGATCGCGCGGCGCATGGCCGCCCTTGGGCGGCTTGCGAACCTCGACGGGATCCTCGAGCTGGCCCATCACGCCGGCGATCAGCGGGATCATGCCGAGCAGCGCCAGCACGAGGCCCAGACCGCCGGTCCCGTCCGACTCGCGCTTGAAGCTCGAGATGTCGCCTTCGGTCGCCTCGCTCGCGTCGAGCGGATCGGGGACCTGCGAGATCTCGTAGGCGAAGAGCCCGGAGCCGCCCAGGACCAGGACCGCGCCCAGGGCAATCCAGATCGGCGCGCGCTTGCGGTAGTCCTTGGGTCGACCCCACGCGTCGTAGACCGTCAGCTTGCTGGGTTCGGGCGCGGCCCCACCGAGGGTTCGGCCCGCGACGCCGAGCATGATCGGCAGGACGCTGAGAAAGAGCAGCGCGATCCCGATCCAG
>JAKQKE010000231.1 GCA_029560805.1 Spirochaetota bacterium | reverse complement strand
TCGACTATACCGGAGCCGGCGAGCTCGCTCGAGAAGAAGTAGAACAGCGCGCGCGTATCCGGTTGCCCGACGTCCCGGAGTATCCTGTCTAGCTCCGATCCGGGGCCCGAGGAGGTCTTGATCGCCATAATCGCTCCTTTTATCGTGAGAGGGTAAGCGCAATCAAGGGGCGTGTCAACGCGCTACCTACTGACGAACCGGGCTGCCGGCGGCGGATCGGAGCGAGACTGTCCGGAGTTTACAGTATCGTTACAGCCGAGGCCGTATCGTCGGTCATCGCCGGGATATTTACATAATGACGGGCCCGGGGCCCGATCGCGGAGACAACCATGAGAATACGACTAGCGCGCCTCGCCGCTGCGACGGCGCTACCGCTCGCGCTCGCTTCATGCTCGTTCCTGCAGGGCCTTTTCGGCTCGGATGACGGGACCGAAGACGGAAGCGGCGAGGCGTCCTCGTCCGCCGAGGCCGTCAGCGTCGCGATATCCGAGCCGACGACCGTCCGGACGATTAAGTCGTCGGGGAGCCTGACCCTTACGGTCTCCCTCGAGTCGGCCGGCGACGTCTATTTCGTCTTCACCAATTCGTCGCTCGGCTCCTACGCCGACGAGCCCGGCGTCGAGCCGTCGGCCTCGTCGGCCCGGTCCTCCGCTGCCGGCGGAACCGCGGTAGCCCGGACGACGCCCGGATCGCTCGGCTTGAGCGGGCCGCCGCCCGCGGGACGTCCGCCGCGAGGCGCGCCCGAGGTTACCGACCGCAACGCCGAGCTCAGGGACGAGCTGCGCGGCGGGAAGGCCGAGGCCGACCCGTACGGCGCCGCTAGGTCGGTCTCGGGGAGCGCGTCGTTCGAGGTCGACGAGGCCGCGCTCGGCTCGGTCGGCGACGTCCGCGATTTCTACGACTACGAGACCGTGGCGAACGCCGTGCCGGTGACGCTCCGCTACGTCTCCGGCGCGACGGCCACCGCCATGGGCGAGCGCGCGCTCCGCGTCTGGGTCGCCGACGATTGCTGGGACGACGACGACGACTCGCTCGACGGCGACAAGTCCCTCCTCGTCTCGCAGGCGATGACGGACGCGTACGCCGGGAAATTCCTGTCGGGGGAGGCCGGTACCGACAACGATATTTACGACTGGGTCACCAAGGTCCTCGGCGCGGAGTGGGGCGACGTCGGCTCCTCCTCGCTCATCGGTTTCGACGGCGTCATCGATATCGTCCTGCTCGATATCGACGACGACGGATCGACGACCGGCGGAGTGCTCGGGTATTTCTACGGCCGCGACAACCTGGTCAAGGGCTCGGGCGCGTCGTACTCCGCGTACTCGAACGAGATGGTCTGCTTCGCGATAGACGCGGTGATGCTCGCCAGCGCCGGGACGGACGGCGTCGAGACCTCCGGCGACTGGAGCCTGGAGGGGAGCTACTGGCCGCGCGAGCTGGTCTCGACCCTGGCCCACGAGTTCCAGCACATGATCAGCTTCTACCAGAACCTGGACGACGACGCCGACGACACCTGGGCAGAGGAGATGATGTCCATGTGCGTCGAGGACCTCGTCGCCGACAAAATCCTGGCCGACGGGCCCAGGGGCGTGGCTTACGACGACTACTCGGCGGGCTTATCGGGCAACGGCTCGGGCCGCCTGCCCCTGTTCGTCTACTACCCTGACTCGAGCCTTACGAACTGGGATTCGTCGAGCGACTCCGGCCAGCTGATAAGCTACTCGAGCTCGTACGCGTTCGGCGCCTGGCTCATGCGTCAGTACGGGGCCGTCGAAACGCTCAGGGCCGTCGAGGACCAGGCGTCGGTGGACTCCGACGGCGTGCTGGCTGCCGCCCGGGAGCTGAGCGGCGACTCGGACCTTGATTTCGGGGACTTGCTCGCGGCCTGGGGCGCGGCGGTCCTCGTGTCCGACGATTCGGGCAGGTCCGCTCCGTACCGCTATGATTCCGGCGCGTCGTCCGGCAAGCCCGGCTTCTCGTCTACGGAAGCGGATACGACGTACAGCCTAGGCGATATAAACATGTATAACTATACGTATACGTATACCGCGGGCGGGCAGAGCGCCTCGCAGGCTGGGCCGTGGATAAACGTTGACGGCCCGACCTACTACGGCGCCATCTACCCGTCGTCGAACGCTTTCTACCTGGCCGCCGAGGGGCTGTCAGGCACCGGGACCTGGACGATCGACCTGCCGGAAGGCGTCTACCTGACCGTCGTGATCAAGTAGATGCGCGAGCCGTAGTCCGACAGGATGCGCACGCGGTCGTTGTAGCCGGTGCCGGAGAACTGCTGGATCAGCTTGACGCCGTAGCCTGACAGCAGGTCGCCGGCGACGGCGTAGTCCTCGGAGGCCATCTCGAACATGTAGTGCTCGGACAGCACGGTGTGCACCACGCCGTCGCCGCGTATCTTTACGGGCAGCACGCGGTTGACCAGGCTGCCGAAGGCCTTCACGTTGATGTACTGAGTCCGGCCGGCGACGCGGTAGTCGGCCTCGGGGTCGAGGCCGGGCACGGCGAGCAGGTCCTGCCCGAGTCCGACCGTCGCCGGTCCCTGGAAGAGGCCGGCTATCGCCTCGCGGCCGTCGTCGGAGACGACGGTCCAGACT
>JAKQKE010000201.1 GCA_029560805.1 Spirochaetota bacterium | reverse complement strand
GCCTCGGGGTCGTAGAGGCCCGGCTCGATCGTGATCACGTGGCCGGGCGCGAGTAACCACTCGTTATCCTCCCGGCTACGTACGGCCGGAGCCTCGTGCGCCTCGAGCCCCACGCCGTGGCCGAGCGCATGCGGCATCTTGTAGCCCTTCTCCTCGAACACGCGGTCGACGAGCAGGGCCACGTCGCGGCTCCTGACGCCTGGCCCGCAGATCGCTATGGCGTCGTCGTGGGCCTTCTGGACGAGGGCTATCATTTCACCGCGCCTACCGGCGGTCGAGCCCCGGACGAAGGTCATCGTCACGTCCGAGGTATAGCCCTTGTACGACAGGCCGAAGTCGAGGATGGACATGCCCTCGGTGGCGAAGGCCGCCGCGGTATACGCGGGGAAGGCGTGGATGCCGAAGCTGCGCGACGGCCCGGCGGCGAGGGTATCGAAGCCGGTGGCCTCGCAGCCCTTCAGCCGGAGGAAGCGCTCGATGAACAGGGCCACGTCGGCCTCGGTGGCCAGAGCGCCGGAACGGACGCCCCTCTCGATCTCATCCATCGCCTCGTCGGTGATGGCGGAGACGGTACGGTAGGTAGCGATCTCGTCGGCGTCCTTGACGGCGCGCATCTCGGCGGCCAGCTTGGCCGACCCGTCATCGGAGCATCGGAAGTCGTGGTCGGGGCAGGCCTCGACGTAATCCACGTACATCGGGTAGGGCGTGACGGATGGCAGGTCGACGACCGAGCCCCCGGGGACGCCGAGGCGCTCCAGGGCGCCGGCCATCGCCGCGAAGGGGCTACGGGAGAAATCCGTATACGCCGCCACCGCGTCGACGCTAGCCATCGAGGCGGCCATGTTCACGTCCCATGGCACGAGGAGGGAACGGCCGTCGGCCGCTATGAACAGGAGGGCGTCACCCGGATGCCCGCAGAAATAGCGGATGGAAGGATCGCGCCGGCCCTCCGTGTCCTCGAACATGGCCATCGCGACGTTCTGGTCGGCGATCTTTGCGGCCAAGGCATGGCGACGCCTCTCATAGGTAGTCATGGTATACCTCCTCAAGCTCGTAGTTACTGCTGGAGCGCCTTCTGGGCGATCGAGGCGAGGCTGAGCACGCCGCTCGACCAGCCGCCGTTGATCAGCACGGCCTGGACAGCGGGCGCCAGCTCCTTGCCCGCGTTAAAGGCGGCGTTCTGCAGCGCGGCCCGCATCAGAGCGTTCCTGGTCTCGTCGACGAGCCCGGCCTTCTGGGCCGAGTTCAGGTCCAGGATAATATCACGTAATGCCGCGGCCGAGGCGGGCGATTTCTCCGCGCCGAGTGCCTTCATGGCGACGAGGCGCTCGTCGGTCGGGCCGATACGGTAGGCCTCTGCCATATCCGGCACGGCTGAGCCGTTCCCTGGCCCCGCGGAGGCCAGCGCGTTCATGGCGACGACTCGTAGCTCCGACAGCTGGCCCTGCTCGACGCGGTTGCGAGGCGCATAGGCGATGCCGCGGCTCAGGGCGAGCGCTGCGACGGCCGTTTTCCCGACGGCCGGAGCCTGGGAGCGCAACTCGAGCGCGAGGGCGCGTAGCATGCGCGGCGGCGTCTCGGTACGGAGCAGCGCGGAGACGGACTCGCTCGGGTCGGCGAGCACGAGGGCCAGGCTTCGCTCGGCTTGGTCCCTGACCCGCTTCGAGTACCATCCCTCGCTCGCGAAGAATAGCGGGGCGAAGCCTACCGGCGAGCGCATACGCTCGAGCGCGATGACGCAGCCGTAGGCCACCTGCTCGCCGCCCTGCTTGTCGGCGGTCGGCTCGTTGTTCAGGTCGCGCAGGAGGAGCGCGATCCTCTCGGCGTACTCGTCGGCTCGCATCGAGCCGAGCGCTATCAGGGCTTCGGCCCTGGTCAGCGGGTCGGTCGAGTCTCCAACGGCACGCATCGCCGACGCTGCCGCGTTGGCGTAGCGAGCCTCGCCGAGCCGCTTGAGCAGGACCCTCGTCAGCTTCTCATAGGTCTCGCGTTCGGGACCCGACCGGACCGTGCTACGGGCGCCGAGGGTCCAGTCGAGCGCGTCGGCCAGGTATGGGGCCAGGTCCGGGTCGTCGACCGACGACGCTGCCGTGGCGGCGGCGTACTTCTCCTGCACCGAGCCGGCCTCGGCCAGGATGCGGCCGTAGACCCTGGCGGCCTCGCCGGAGAACGCGGGCGATATGGCTATGGCCAGCGCGGCGGCTAACGCCGCGCTCCTGATGATTCGCATGGTGTTCCTCACTCGGGCTTCGCCCATTATTCGTAGTAGACGACGGTCTCCGTCGCGATCCTGAACACGTACTCGTAGTCGACGTGTTCCCTGGCTTTGCCGGAGCCGTCGTGAAGCGTCTTACGTAGTAGCTCTCCGTCGAGGCCATAGCCGTAGGTCAGCTTGCGCTCGAGCCTGCCATCGGCGCGGTACACGCTCTCTTCCACCAGCCGGTTGCCGTCGCGACGGTACTCGATGCGCCCGTCGGATTTCCCGTCGGCGCTATAATACCTGGTCGACATCAGCGCGCCGTCGGCGTCGTACCCGTACTCGACCCGGCCGCGCGGGCCGCCCGAGCCATCGTACAGCCTGGCCGACGCGAGGCTCCCGTCGTCGTAGTAATAGTCAGTCCTGGCCAGGACGGTTCCGTCGCCGGACGAGACGCGCCACGATGTCCGGAGGCCCTTCTCCCAGGCCCATTCCGATACGGACTGAACGGCGCCCTTACCGTCGAGCGTCGTCTCCCTGATGGGATTGCCGTCGGCGTCATAGGCATACTCGACGCGGGACGACGCGGAGCCGTCCTCGGCATAGGCGGCCTTGGACGCGAGCCTCCCGTCCGCATACCCGTAGGAAACGCGGCTCGCGAGCGCCAGCGACGACGGCTTGGAGCTGTACGAGGCGAGGAGATACATCAGCCCCTCGTCGTACTCGTGAGTCACGATCCTATCGACGACGCCGTCCGCATACGATACCGTCTCCTTGACGACGACGGGGACCTTGACCTCTCGCTGATATTCCTTGCGCACCTGAGCCGGGGCCGTCGCTTCCCACCCGGTTTCCGGTAGCGAGGCTGGCCGCGTAGTGCACGAGACCGCCGCCAGGGCGATCGCGACCACGACTAATCGCTTCATTCGTTCCTCCGATCAGTGGAAACTGAGATGATATAGCCGACTTTTAGTGTTGGAAGTATAGAAAAAAGACTATTTCCCGCGGATACGGTACCAGAGGCTGATGACCTTCATCCTGAGCTGGGTCCAAAGCCTGAATACGATCCATGGGCGCCTAGGCAGGTAGTACAACCACTCCAAGCCCTTGGAGAACATGGCGGAGGGAGGACGGTTACGACGCTCGGCGAAGACCTCGAACACGTCGGAGCACCAGAGCTGCAGGCCGGCGTTGAAGTTCCTCATGTTACGGGGTATCCAGCGCTCGGCGCCAGGCACACCCCGCCCGACGAGCAACAGAGTCGGGGCGGCCTTGCGTATGGCCTCGACGATTTTAGGGTGGAAATGCTTCGGGAACCTCGATGAATGACCGCCCACCACGCGCAGGCCGGGGAAGGTGGCCTTGATGTTCTTGGAGGCGCGCGCTAGGCCTTTGGGGCTACCGCCAAAAAGGTAAGCCGACTTGCCCCAGCGCTCGAGGATGGACAGGAGCCTGACGATGAAGTCGAAGGGCTCGTAGCGCACCGGCGCTCGACGCTTGAGGAATTTTGCCGCCCGTACGATGGACATCGATATGGGGACGACGAGGCTGGCACCGGCTATCATCGTCCTGAATTCGCCCGATCGGCGCGCCCGCATCAGGTCGGCGGCCGATAACAGGACTATCTGGTGGTTCTTGCCGTCAGAGTACATCGCCTTGACGACTTCCTCGAGGTCGTCCGGCTCGACGATGTCGACCGGCACCTTCAGGACGCTTATTCTCGTGACTCGGTCGTGGACCATGAGGGACGCTCCAGGCAGACGATTCGTACTGACGCGACGGCGAAGATCGCGGCGGTCTCGGCGCGCAGAACCGTCGGGCCGAGCCAGGCGGCCTTGTAGCCGCTATCGGACAACGCCCCGACCTCCGTGTCGTCGAATCCGCCCTCGGGCCCGACGCACGCGACGATCTCATCCGGCACGTCGGTACAATAGCGATGGATCGACGACTGCGCAAGGGGAGCTTCGTGGAAGAACAGCCCGAGCCGGCCCGGCGATCGACCCGGCCTGGCCACGCATAAACCCGCGACGGTCGTCGGCGCCTCGACGCGCGTGGCCACGCCGGAACCGGACTGGCCGATAGCTTCGGCCACCACGCGCCTGAGCCTCTCGATACGGCCGTCGGCATGGTCGCGCGGAAGCGCCCTCGCGGTGCATAAGGGTACGATGGCCTCGACTCCTGCCTCGGCGGCTATCCTGGCCACCTCGTCGAGTTTGGAGCCCTTGAGCAGGCCGACGGCCAGGATCAACCGCGGTACGGCTACGGCCTCGTCACGGCTCGGACCGGCCGCGAGACCTGCCACGAGACTTGCCGGCCGACCGGCCCTGACATCCGGCTTGTAGCCCGCGGATGCGAGGGCCCCGGGAGCGACCGACAGGGTCAGCCGACCGCGCCCGGCGGACTCGATCCGGCACGAGTACGGCGCGCCGTCCGGGCCGATGGCCGGGAACGAGTCGCCGGGAGACAGTCTGAGCACGGTCAGGAGGCGCCGCGCATCGCGGCCCTCGAGCTCGCAGACGGGACCGCCGTCCCAGCTCCCGGGCAGGACGAACTGGCGCATCCCCTGGTCAGCGGCCCGCGGTGACCGCGCCGGCCGCCTGGGCGCCGGCGGCCAGAGCCTGTAGCTCCATCACCGAGTACGCTTCCGATATGCGCGACCAGAAATCATCGTCGTCGAGCGCGTCGAGCGCTGCGTTCAGCTGCAGGTCGTACTCGAGATCGTAGACCGGGCTGATCGACGTTCGCTCGAGCTGGTTCCGTACCAGCTTCTTGAGCACGCGCTCGGACACCGGTGAGCCCGCGGCGCGGAGCCCCTCGACGTACTGGTCGACCTGCTGTGGCGAGGCGTTCGGGTTGGCCGCCGCGAAGGCCGCGAAGACGTCGCGCTCGATCAGGCCGGACAGGGACTCTTCCTCCTCGGGGCTGAGTTCCGGCTCCTTGACCTCGAGGTCAGGCGCGATGCCGACCTTGTCGATGTTCGCGTCGCTCGGCGTGTAGTACCTGGACATGGTCAGCTTGAAGCCGGTCTCGCCGATCGGCAACACCTGCTGCACCGAGCCCTTGCCGTAGCTCTTCTCCCCTATCAGGTAGGCGCGCTTCTGGTCCTTGAGGGCGCCGGCCAGGATCTCCGAGGCGCTCGCCGAACCGCGATTGATCAGCACGACGACGCGCAGATCCTTGGGCACCGCCAGGGGTGGCTTGGCCTGGTAAACGGCGTTCTCGTAGCGGTTGCGCGACTTGGTCGACACGATTACTCCGCGGTCGAGGAACAGGTCCGCTATCTGGATGACTGACTGGAGCAGGCCGCCGGGGTTGTTGCGCAGGTCGATGACGAGTGACGTATACCGCTGCGATTTGAACCACTCGATAGCCTCGCTGACCCTGGAGACGGTCTGCGGGGTGAACTCTATGATGCGCAGGTAGCCGGCGCCGCCGGGTAGCATCGCCCGCTTGACCGTGGGCACCTCGATGACCGCCCTGGTGATCCTCTCGTCGAACACGAGGCCGGCGCCACGGAGCAACGTGATGGTCACCGTCGAGCCCGGCTCGCCGCGTAGCCGGCCCAGCACCTCGTCCATAGTCAGCGGCTCGGTCGGCTCACCGTCTATATGAGTGATCTGGTCGCCGGGCATGATGCCTGCGCGCCAGCCGGGCGTGTCCTCGATGGGCGAGACGACCTCGACGAATAGCCGACGGTCTGGAGCCTTGGCGTCGGCCAGGGGCTTCGAAATATAGAGGCCTATACCGCCGAACCTGCCGGTGGTCGTATCGTTCAGGTCGCTCATCATCGCGTCCGTCAGGAACGACGAGTAGGGGTCCCCGAGCGAGTCGAACATGCCCTGCATGGCGCCCTCGTACAGGACCTTCGGATCGACCTCCTCGACATAGTTCTCGAGGATGAAGTTGAACGCGCTCTGGAATATGGAGAAATATCGCTGGCTCTCGGCCTTGGAATCCTGGGCATAGGCGGACGGCGCGCTAAAGGACAGAGCGACGCAGAACGCTGAGACTACCGCGACGACGCCCCAAGCGGCCCGGTCGCGACCTCGATCATTCGGGTTCTTCATAGCGTAACTATCCTCTTTGGCGGGCCGACAGTCAACCGCCTTCCAAGGCCCTTCTATTGACAGCCTAGAATTCTCGGCACTAGACTTCGACGAAGCGAGGGCCATGCGCTCTCCATGCACGTTCGGCGGAGAGGCAAGCGATGGCGGATTTCCTGGCTGATTCAGATTTCGAGCTGTATCGCAAGCTGATATACGACGAGAGCGGCATACACTTCTCCGCGACGAACCGTTCTATCCTCGAGAGCCGGCTCCGCGAGCGCCTCCGCGAGAACAAGCTGCAGACGCCGCAGGAATACTACGCCATCCTAGTCAAGGATAAAGAGGAGCTCAAGGTGCTCCTCGACTCGGTAACGACCAACCTGACCCGCTTTTTCCGCAACCAGGCTCATTTCGACGCCATCGAGCACTACGTGGTTCCCGCCCTCCTCAAGCTGCGCCAAGCCGAGCGCAAGATACGGGTCTGGAGCGCCGGTTGCTCGACTGGAGAGGAGCCGTATACCATCGCGCTGCTCCTCAAGGAGCTACTGCCCGCGGGCTGGAAGGCGGAGATCACGGCAAGCGACATCAGCCTCAAGTCCCTGATGGTCGGCAAGGAGGGCTTTTACCCCGAGACGAGGATCCAGGGCATCCCCGAGCCGTACCTGCCCAAGTATTTCGAGCGGCGCGGCAACGGCTACCAAGTCAAAGATGAGATCAAAAACTCGATACGCTTCGACTACCACAACCTGAAGAACGACTCGGGACAGAGGGGCCTCGACGTAGTATTCTGCCGCAACGTGCTGATCTATTTCGATGAGGCGGCCCAGAAGGCCACGATCGAGCGGTTCTGGGAAGCGATGGCCCCGAAATCCTTCCTGTTCATCGGGCATTCCGAGTCGCTCTTCGGCATGAACACGAAATTCGAGTTCGTCAAGACCGATTGGGCCTGCTTCTACAAGAAAGATATATAGCCGACGCGGAGGAATGACGTGCCCGATCCTATTTCCGTACTCGTAGTCGACGACTCGGCCTTGATGAGGAACCTCATCTCCAGGATAGTCGACTCGACGCCAGGGCTCCGTACCGCCGAGAAGGCGATGAACGGGCTGTTCGCGCTGCAGAAGATACCCCGATGCCATCCCGACGTCATCGTGCTCGACATAGAGATGCCCGAGATGAACGGCATCGAATTCCTGAAGGAGCGCAAGCGGCTAGGCATAGAGATACCGGTCGTCATCCTATCCAGCGTCGCCAAGAGCGGAGCTCAGGTGACGATGGAGGCCTTGTCCCTCGGGGCCGCCGATTTCATTACGAAGCCCTCGGGCTCGGTGTCCTCGGATATACACACCGTCGCCGGCGAGCTATCGAGGATGCTCATCGCCTACGGCTCCCAGTACCAGCGCGAGAAGGGCAAGGAGCCGCCTCGCTACGACTTCTCGTCGCCGGAGCGCATGTTCGAGGCCCCCTCGGGAGAGCCGTCCGCCGCCAAGCCCCTCGCTCGGCGCGAGCCGAGGCCGGCGCCGCCCAAGCCCAAGCGAGCCCCCGCGTCCACAGAGATCGTAGCGATAGGCATCTCGACCGGCGGCCCGAACGCACTCCGCGAGGTCTTCGCCAGAATATCGCCGGATCTCGGGCTACCCGTCGTCGTGGTACAGCATATGCCGGCCGGATTTACCGAGGAATTCGCCGCCAGCCTCGAC
>JAKQKE010000193.1 GCA_029560805.1 Spirochaetota bacterium | reverse complement strand
CTCGCCGCTTAACTGCGGGGCGCTGCGTTCATGCCTGCGATGTCGAACGACGGCCGACGCGTGGCGCGGCGTTCGCTTCCCGTAGTTCAAGCGGGCTCGCTGCGCTCGCCGCTTAACTACGGGGCGCTGCGTTCAGGCCTGCGATGTCGAACGACGGCCGACGATCGCCGCGATGAGTCGGCGATCGCGTGCATGCGAGGCCTGGGTACGAGCAATGTTCACTGGGCGGCGCGTCGTTGCAGCTAGCGGGTAGGGTATCGGTAAGCGCTACTACGGACGGGCGATCAGGCCCCGGGCGAAGTCGGCGGCGGCCGCGAGGTCCTTGGCGTTCGGTCGGCCCAGGTTGAAGAGCGCGAAGCGCCCGAGGCAGAAGAAGCTCTTCTCGGCCACTGGTATGCCGCGCCGCTCGAGCAGGGCGCGCATCATCGCTATGGCCTCGCTATGGACGAAGCCGGTCGAGAACAGCGCGACCCTGCCGACCTTGGCCGGGTCCAGAGCAGCGATGAACGCCTTCATGCCGGCGTGCAGGCCGTGGTCGTGCGTGGCGTAGACGGCCGCGCCGAGAAAGAGCAGGTCTACCGGCGCGTCCGCGTACGCGTCGATCGTCGACGCCTCGAGCCCGACGGCTCCAGCGATGGCGTCTGCCACCTTCCTCGTGTTTCCGGTGGCCGAGTAATAGACGACCCGAGCGTTCATGCGGTAGTCCCTTCCACGGCGATGGAGCGCCGCGCCCCCAGTCTGCACGCGACGGCCTTTTCTTGCAAGCGGAATAGCACGACGCGCCGCGGCGGGCGGTCGTCGGACTCGGTCCGTGAATCTACTCGTCCAGGTCGCTGAAGAAATAGGCGACGTCGTCAGTATGGGCTTCTTCGCCTTTCATTTTTCTATATAACGAGCAGGCCCCGGTATTCGATCGTTCAGTAAATAGGAAGAACCTGCATATTCCCGTCGATTTGCAGAGCCTTCGTATCGTTTGTAATAATTCGGTGCCGATTCCTTGTCTCTGATATTCGGGTAAGACGCCGACCTCATGGATATAGACCATATTCCCGATACCGTTCAGGCGATAAAGCTCATACCCATACGCGAAACCGACTATCCTATCGCCGGACAGGCAGGCGATCAGCCAGTTCATGGGATCCCGCAGGAATCGTTCGGCGTTTTCCTGTACGATGAACCCGGGCCTGAAATCGGTTTCCATCCGGACTACCGAATCGATATCGCCGACGTTCAGTTTCCTGTAAACGAGTCCGTCATCCATACCGGCTTCCCTCGACCTAAGGATGCGATCATCATAGCGAGTATGAAGGAATAGTCATACAGGACGCGGATGCGGGACGATGGACCCGGAAGGTCGCGGCTAGCCTCTACAAGGTTCGAGGAACAGACTATACACTAGCGGGCATGGATACGGCCGTGATCTCTATTCGTTATGGATGCCAAGGAGGCGGTTATGGAGCGAATCGACGCCATCGCGTTTACTGATCCGTCGGCTGTTCCCGACGATGCCCAGCTTGAACGGGTTCTCGGCGCGTCATACGAGGCGTACCGCGGCCTTCTTGGAGTATTCGAGAAGCGCGGCCTGACGTACGAGTGGCGATACTACAGCGACGGGAAGGCCTGGCTGTGCAAGGTGCGGAAGGCGGCCAGGACCATCGTATGGATGTCCGCCTGGCGCGGCTTCATGAAGGCGACGATATACTTCCCCGAGAAGCACGTCGCCGGGATAGACGACTTGGATATTCCCGAATCGGATAAGGAACGGGTGAGGAACGCCGCGAACGTCGGGAAATCGAAGCCCTGCGTATTCGAGATACGGGATTCGGATATCCTGGATACAGTCGAGGCGATAATAGTCTACAAGATCGCGAGCAGGTAGTCCGTCCAGGCGACGATACCACGACGCGCCGCCCTGAGACCCGGGAATGTAGCCTGGCATCGTCTATCATCTCGGAGGGTCCTGCCAAAGAGACGGGACCCGCCTCCCTGATACTGCGTGGCCTGGGTACGAGCGAGGATCTCGCGGCGGCGCGTCGTGCTAGATAGCGGGTAGTGCTCAAGGGCTGTAATTCAATTCGGTCGAAGCTCGTAGGGCCGCCGATAGCCTCGTACTATCAGGTTCATCATGTCGCCATTATTCGTATCACGTCCGCCTCCGCGAGCGCGGAGTCTGACGGCGGCCGGCGAGTCGCGCTGGGCGAAACGCCGGCGAGAGGCTTAGGGCATCTCGCCGGCTGGCAGTCAGGCTATGACGGCGGGTTCGGGCGTCGGTTTTGGCGCCTTCTTGGCTGGGCGGGAGCGGCGGATAGGGGCGAGGGGGCCGAGCTTCTCGAGCTGCTCGCGGTCGTCGTAGAGGGCTATCTCGCAGACGGCGCGGAGGGCCGAGACCCAGGCGTCCAGTTCGTCGAGCTTGGCGTCCTTCTCCTGGGTGGCGACCTGGGCCTCGCCCGACTGGATGGCGTGGCGCCCATAGGTCTTGACGGCTTGGTCGACCACGTCCTTCTCCTTGGCGAGCGCTTCCTTGCTATAGCCGTAGACGCCCATCTTGTCGACGAGGGCCTTGCGCGACAGGAGATTGCCGTAGAAGTTGCTGGCCTGGAAGCTCCAGCCGGAGAAGGTCTGCTTGCGGGCGCCGGATAAGAGGAGGCCGGCGTCGCTCTTGGCCTCGTCCTCGAGCGCTATGCGCGCTATCTTGAGCGTCTTGATGTACATGACGTTGGCCTCGCGCCAGGCCTTGACGAAGTCGGCCGTCGCCTCGATCTTCTCGCCGCTCTCCATGTTCTTCCGCATCATCAGTTTCTCGGTCCGTCCGAGGAGGTCGAGCCCATCCTTGAACCGGGCCTCCGTGTAGCCGTAGACGGCGAGCGCCTTGGCTATCTCCGGCGTGCCCGCTGCGTTCTCGATCAGGGTGCGCGCCTGCTGGATGAAATCCGTGCTCTTTTTGTTCATCCCATTCCTCCTCTGTTCTTTATTGACCTGTCAACGACAGGCATCGATGTGCTTGGAATACATCGGCTCTGTCGGCGTTGCTTGGCTTCATTGCCGACCGAGTCGTTGCTTGAGCAATCAGGATTGATCGTCGACCTGCCTTGTATGGCTCCCGAGCGACTGAGCATGGCTCCCGAGCGACTGAGAGAGGCTCCCGAGCGACTGAGAGAGGTTCCCGAGCGGCTGAGAGAGGTTCCCGAACGACTGAGAGAGGTTCCCGAGCGGCTGAGCATGGTTCCCGAGCGACTGAGAGAGGTTCCCGAGCCGCTGAGCATGGTTCCCGAGCGGCTGAGAGAGGCTCCCGAGCGACTGAGAGAGGTTCCCGAGCGACTGAGAGAGGCTCCCGAGCGGCTGAGAGAGGCTCCCGAGCGACTGAGAGAGGCTCCCGAGCGACTGAGAGAGGCTCCCGCGCGACTGAGAGAGGTTCCCGAGCGACTGAGGAAGGCTCCCGAGCGGCTGAGAGAGGTTCCCGAGCGACTGAGTATGGTTTCCTGAATAGGTAGCGAGAACGGGCGGCCGCCCGGGCTCAGCACAACCCGACCAGGTAGCGGGTGGTCATCGGGTTGCGTTTCGTGTATGGAGTGGGGGGTGTTCGGGGAGGGGCGGCGAGCGGCGGGTGGTTCGGGCGCACGGGGGCGCCAGGGTTTTGTACTGTCACGTACGCCGTCCTGATCGTCTGGCTCGATGATGTACGCATGGTGTGCGGTGGCGACTTTACATAGGCTATACAGTCTATAGCCTACTTACGTTCCCGCTTCGGCTGGTTGTCAAGGGAAAAAGTATGGAAAGTGGAATGGAATTATTCGCTCCAGACGCCGGCGAGCTCGTCCAGGATCTCGCGGGGCGGGCGTTCGAGGTCGAGGCCGAGGGCGCGGAGGCTG
>JAKQKE010000183.1 GCA_029560805.1 Spirochaetota bacterium | reverse complement strand
TCCTCGTCCTCGAGCTCGTCCGCCTCCGCGTCCTGCCCTCCGGGGCGCTTGACTAGGTGGTCGTCCTCGACCTTGGTTCGCCTGAGTGGGTCACGCGGGTCGAACACCGGTACGACGTTGCCCCGTACGTTGGTGAGCCCGGTGACGAGGGTGGAACCTTGGGGCAACGGCGTTATCGACTGCGGGTCGAGCACGGAGTTTATAAATTCGACCGGTACGCCATAGCGTCGGCCGTCTAACTCGAACGTCAGGTATTGTCGCATAGGCTCTCCTCGGTCGTCATTCGGTTGCCCCGCCGTCGAGCTTGAAGAACGTGACGGCGTCCTTTAGCTTGGCGGCCTGGGCGGCCAAGCCCTCGGTCGTCTCCGCCACCATCATCGCCTGGCTGGAGATCTGTTCGCTCGTGGCGCTGTACTCCTCGGAGATGGACGCATTTTGCTGGATAACCGTGTCCAGCTGCGCTATGGCCTGGTTGATCTGCTGGGTGCCCGTGTCCTGCTCGCGGCTGGCCACGCTGATCTCCTGCACCAGTTCCGCCGTTTTCTGGATATCGGGCACCATGCTCTGGAGCATCAGCCCGGCCTTCTCCGCCACGTCGACGCTCTGCTTCGACAGCTCCGATATCTCCCTGGCGGCCATCTTGGAACGCTCGGCCAGCTTGCCGACCTCGCTCGCGACCACCGCGAAGCCTTTGCCGTGCTCGCCGGCGCGCGCCGCCTCGATGCTCGCGTTGAGCGATAGCATGTTGGTCGAACGGGCGATCTCCTCGATGATGGCCGTCTTTTCGGCAATCTGCCGCATCGCCTCCACCGTCTGGGCGACGGCTTCGGCGCCCTGCCTGGCGTCGCCGGCGGCCTTGGTGGCTATCTTCTCGGTCTGGAACGAGTTGTCGGCGTTCTGCTTGATGTTGGCGCCCATCTGTTCGACGCTTGCCGATACTTGTTCCGCGCTGGCGGCCTGTTCGGACGCGCCCTGGGACAGCTGCTGGCTGGAATCGGCTATGCCGGCTATACCTATAGCCATCTGCCTGGCGGCCGATGACATCTCGTCGGATTCGCTCGCGACCTTGTTGGCCGTGGCCTGTACCTCCGAGACGACGCTCGCCAGCCGTCCCACCGTCGCGCTCATGGACTGAGCCAGCGTCCCTATCTCGTCCTTGCGCCGCGATATCGATGCGTCGGCGCTGACGCTCAGGTCGCCGGCGGCCAGCCCGAGCGCCAGCCGGTTCATCTCCAGAATCGGCGCCGCGAAACGCCTCGATATGAACAGCACGGCGCCCGTGACGACGAGGGCCGCGAAGACGGCCGTGAATAGTATCGAACCGCCGCTCAGGCTGATGAACGACGGCACGAAGTCCGACACGGGACCGACGAAGGCGATGGAGTAGCCGGATTCCAGTATCTGCTCCTCGGACAGCAGGGTCGGACCGAGAACCGGGTCGTCGAAGGTCTTGACATCGGCCAGGCCAGGGATGCTCTTCGCCGTCCCGCTTATTAGCGAGCGCAGCTCTTTGCCGATCGCCTCGTCGTCGGACGAGACGACCACCATGCCGGACGAGTCCACCAGGTGGAGCCCGCTGTTCGCGCTCGGCACGGCCGCCTTGAAGTCGTTGACGACCTTGTCGATGGACAGCGCGATGCCGGCGACGCCTATGACCGCCCGGCCCTTTAGCACCTGGGTGTTGAACCATAGCGACGTCGAGCCGAGCTGCTCGTTATAGTCGAGGTTCAAGGTCAGTTCCTTATCGGAGCCCAACACGTCGAAGAACCAGGAGTCGTCCGCCCTCGTGGGCGACAGGACCTGCATGAGCTTATCTCCAGAGTAGAACGATCCGGTGCTACGGTTCGCTATGAAGCTCGAAGAGAAGCCGGTCCTCGAGGCGTACTCGACGGCCATCGATAGCACCTTGCGGCCGGCGGCCGTGTCCCGCTCGTCGCCGAGCAGCCAGTCGGCGAGGAACGGATTCCTGGCCAACGCCAGAGACACCTCCCAGCCGCGGGCTATCTCGGTCTGTATGCCCGATTTCGAGGCGTCTACGATATTGCCCACGCTGGCGTAGAAATTCTTCTGTATATATTCGCGCGCCGGCAGGATGCCCATCAGCAGGGATACCGCCACTCCAACGATGAGGACGACGGCTACGAATAGTGAAAAGGCGGTCCGTATCTTCAAATCCTGTCCTCGCTTCCTGTATCCCTCGTGCTAGTACTCAATGAAATCGTCGTCGTCACGGGAGTCGCGCTTGGGCTGCGCCTTGAGCGTGATCGCGGTCGACGGTTTCTTGACCGTCACGCCCCGCGTAGCCGGCTTGGGGACGGGTGCGACCTTGACGGGGGTATCCATGACCGCCGGCTTCTCGGTGCCCGGTCGCTCGGAGATCTTGACCGGCTTGGGCGCCTTGGGCGCGGTTCCGGAGGCGCCGGCCGACCCGAGCCTGAAGAACGACATGACCTCCTTGAGCCGCGCGGCCTGGGCCGCCAGCTCCTCGGTCGTGCTCGCGACCGAGGTCGCCTGGGCCGAGATCTCTTCGCTCGTCGCGCTGAACTCCTCCGACAGCGCCGCGTTCTGCTGGATCACCGTGTCCAGCTGCGCTATGGCCTGGTTGATCTGCTGGGTGCCCGTGTCCTGCTCGCGGCTGGCCACGCTGATCTCCTGGACCAGCTCGGCGGTCTTCTGGATGTCCGGGGCCATGCTCTGGAGCATCGCGCCGGCCTTCTCCGCCACGTCGACGCTCTGCTTCGACAACGCCGAGATCTCCCCGGCCGCCACCTTGGAGCGCTCGGCCAGCTTACCCACCTCGCTGGCCACCACCGCGAAGCCCTTGCCGTGCTCGCCGGCCCGCGCCGCCTCGATGCTCGCGTTCAGTGACAGCATGTTGGTCGATCGCGCGATCTCCTCGATGATGCCGATCTTCTCGGCTATCTGACGCATCGCCAGCACGGTCTGGGCGACCGCCTCGGCGCCCTGCCTGGCGTCGCCGGCGGCCTTGGTGGCTATCTTCTCGGTCTGGAACGAGTTGTCGGCGTTCTGCTTGATGTTGGCGCCCATCTGCTCGACGGAGGCGGAGACCTCCTCGGCGCTCGCCGCCTGCTCGGTGGCGCCCTGGGACAGCTGCTGGCTCGAGTTCGCTATGCCGGCTATGCCCTCGGCCATCTGTTGGGCCGAGGTCGACAGCTCCGTGGCGCCCGAGGAGACCGAGTCGCTCGTCTCGGCCACCTCGGCGACCACCTTGCGTAGCCGGGAGATGGTCGAGCCCATCGAACGCGATAGCATGCCGATCTCGTCGGCCCGGCGGGTCGCCGAATCGGGGATCTCTACGTCGAGCCGGCCTGCTGCCAGGGCGTTGGCTGCCTCGGCCACGGACCGCACCGGCTTGGCTATGGAGCGGCCGAACAGGAACGACAGCGCGACGATGATGGCTATGGCCGCCACGCTGAAGGCCACGACGAGGACGGCGATGGATCGTCCGCTCGCCTGGATCTCGCTGAGCGGCACGGGCACGGCCAGCGACCAGTTCGGGGTATTCGCGATCGGGGACGCGAAGCCGTGCAGCATCGCGCCGTCGGGCCGCTTCATGCGCATCGATACCGGTTCGCCGCGCTGCATGATCCGTCCGGCGGCGGACAGGCCCTCGTAGC
>JAKQKE010000172.1 GCA_029560805.1 Spirochaetota bacterium | reverse complement strand
GGGCGAGTACGGCTTCTGCACGCGGGTGCTCGCCGACCGCCTCGGCAGCATGCTCGTCTACGCGAGCGCCACCGGGGCAGGGCTCGAGGCGCCGGCGCCAGGCCAGCTCGACCCTTCCAAGCTGCTCGAGGTCTATCGAGCCAGGGAGTTCGAGCAGGACTGGAGCCTCTACGGCATTCTCGGCGGCCCGACCGTCATCCACTCGCTGTCGCCGATCATCCATAACGCTGGTTTCTCCTCGCTCGGACTACGCTCGCTCTACCTGCCCTTCCCGAGCGACGACGTCGAGAGCTTCCTGTCGCTTGCCGACCGGCTGTCGATCCGGGGATTCTCGATAACCGTACCGTTCAAGGAACGCATACTACCCTACCTGTCCAGGCGCTCGGCCGAGGTCGAGGCCATCGGCGCCTGCAATACGGCCATCAAGGATGGTTCGGAATGGGTCGGCTATAACACCGACGCCTACGGCTTCTCCTCCGATGTCCGCAGGTTCCTCGGCGTCGATACGCTACGCGGCCTCAAGGCGACGATAGTCGGCGCGGGAGGGGCCGCCAAGGCGGCCGCCTACGCGCTGAACGCGCTCGGCGCCAAGGCCTGCGTCGTCAATCGCAGCATGTCCAAGGCCAGGCGCCTCGCCGAGGCCTATGGCTTCGAGTGGTCCGGCATGACCGAGCGGGCGGCCGACCTGATGGAGCGCTACAACGACCTGATCGTGCAGACCACCTCCGTCGGGCTCGCTGGCGGGCAGGACGGGGACCCGATCGAATGGTACGATTTCTCCGGCCGCGAGGCGCTCTACGAGGCCATCTATAGCCCGCCTGAGACCCAGGTGATGCGCCGCGCGCGCAAGGCCGGTTGCCGTGTGACCAACGGCCTCGGCATGCTCTACGCCCAGGCCGAGGCCCAGTTCTCGCTGTTCACCGGCCGGGACTACCCGAAAGGAGGGCCTTCGTGCCCGATACGCACCGATCAGCCTTCATAGCCGTCGTCGGACGACCGTCCGCCGGCAAGTCGACCCTCGTCAACAAGATCTGCGGCCAGAAGGTGGCCATCGTCTCGCCCGTGCCGCAGACCACGCGCAACACCGTCCGCGGCATCAAGACCGGCGACGGCTACCAGCTCGTCTTCCTCGACACGCCCGGCCTGCACGACTCCGAGAAGGCGATGAACCGCCGGCTACGCGACCTCGCGCTACGGGCGCTCGAGGACGCCGACCTCGTGCTGTACGTGATCGACACGACCCGCGCTCCAGGCCCCGAGGAGGAATCCATCGTCGAGAAGGTCGCGCCGTTCATCGGCAAGACCCTCGTCGCGGTCAACAAGATCGACGCGCGGGACTCGGATGCGCCGCGCGCGCGCGCCTTCCTGGACGAGCGCATGCCCGGCTCGCGCGCCTTCGAGCTGTCGGCCGAACAGGGTACCGGCGTCGACGCTCTCGTCGCGGCGCTGGCCGAGGCCTCCCCTGTCGGCCCGGAGTACTACCCTCCCGAGTACTACACCGACCAGGAGCCCGTCTTCCGCATCGCCGAGGTGATACGCGAGAAAATTTTCCTGCACACGAGGAACGAGGTACCGCACGCGGTGTTCGTCGAGTACACGGCCCACCATACGCTCGACGACGGCACCCTCGTCTACGAAGGGGACCTCGTCGTCGAGCGCGACACCCAGAAGGGCATCCTGATAGGCGCCGGCGGGTCGATGATCAGGCTGATACGCGAGGAGGCCGAGCGCGACCTCGAGGATATCTTCGGCTACCCGGTCCGACTGTCGATCAAGGTGCGCGTCCAGCCCGACTGGAAGAAGGACGACAAGCTCCTCAAGCGGCTCATCCAGTAGGCCCGGCCGGCCTCAGGCCAGCGCGTTGACCTTGGTATAGGCGGCCAGCGCCTCGTCGAAGCCGCGCTCCGCGCATAACTCGAGGGCGGTCGCGGCGCGCGGGAACACCGAGCACTCGAGCTTCTCCCGCTCGTCGCGGGAAAAGTCCGACAGCACGTAGCCGGCCACGTCGTCGTGGTTCGGCCGGCCTATGCCGAAGCGTAGCCGCATGAAGTCCGCGGTACCGAGCCGCTCCTTCATCGACCTGAGGCCGTTGTGCCCGCCGAGCCCGCCGCCGCGCTTGAAGCCGAAATAACCGAAGCCGAGTTCCAGCTCGTCGTGCGTCACGAGCACCTCGCCTGGCTCAACCTTGTAGAACCGGGCGATCTCCGCGACGCTGTCGCCGGACAGGTTCATATACGTCTCCGGGACGATGAACCAGGTGCGGCCGAGCGGCGTCTCCCGCTGGGCCCAGCGGCCCTTGAAGCCGCGCTTCCACTGGAGCGACGGATAGAACGGCAGCGACTCGAGGAAGAGCCAGGCCACGTTATGCCTGTTGCCGGAGTATTCCCGGCCGTGGTTGCCCAGGAAGGCGTACAGCTTGATCATACGGGCCACAGCATAGCGATTCGGCCCGCCTTTGGCCATCCGGTTTGACCAGGCTCCGCCCCGGGCGATACACTGTCCGACATGAGCGACACCACCTACGTGATAGGCCACAAGAACCCGGACACCGACTCCGTGGTCTCCGCCGCCGCCTACGCCCACCTCAAGCGCGAGCTCGGCTCCGCGGGCTGCGTCGCGGCCCGCGCCGGCAAGATGAGCCCCCAGGCCGAGTACGTCTTCGAGCGCTTCGGCGTGCCATTCCCCGCGTTCATCCCGGACCTCGTGCCCAAGGTCGAGTACTACATGGGCGGTCCGGCCATCGTCGTCGACCGCGGCACGCCGCTCTGGGACGCCCTCGCGACGATGAACCAGTCGGGCCAGAAGGCCCTGCCCATCGTCGACGGGGACGGCCGCTACCGCGCCATGCTCCATTACAGCTCGTTCGCGCAGAACATCCTCAAGAAGATCAACCCGCATAAAAAGGCGGTCATCCCGACGAGCGTCGGCCGGCTCGAGGCGACCATAAAGGCCCAGCAGGTCTGCGCCTTCGCCCCGGACGAGATGTTCAAGGCGCGGGTGCTCGTGGCGGCCCTCGAGACCGACAGCTTCAAGCGCCACCTCGACGCCGAGGCGGTCGACTCGGTCATCGTCATCGTCGGCGACCGCGCCGACGTCCAGCGATACTCCATCGAGTCCAAGGTCAGGGCGATGATCGTGACGAACGGCGCCCTCCTGTCGCGCGAGCTCAAGGAACTGGCCGAGGCCAACGGCGTCTCGGTGCTCG
>JAKQKE010000165.1 GCA_029560805.1 Spirochaetota bacterium | reverse complement strand
GAAGCTCACGGCGAACATGACGATGAAGAGCAGGGAGTAAGTCTCCTTCGGGAGCCCGAGGAGCACGGTGATGTAATAGAGGAGGCCGTTGTTGATAAAATAGAGGCTGACCCAGTATGCGAAGTCCGAGAGGGTGAAGACAAGGAAGTTGCGGTCCTTGATCACCTTGCCGACGGACGAGAAGAAGCCGTCGTCGCTCGGTATGGAGACGCAGTATTTCTTCTCGTCGATGAAGACGACGGGCAGCATCATCAGCGCGAACGACGCGACGCCGAAGATGGCCATCGTCACCTGGAACGCGTTAAGCGCCGAGAGGCCGCGCGCCTGGAAGACGCCCTGGAGCACCGGCGCCTGCGCGCCTATCATCGCGCCGACGGCCCAGGTGATCGAGATCATGGTCGACAGCTGGAGGCGCTCGTCGGCGTCGTGGCCGAGCTCCGACATCCAGGCGAAGAACGGCGTGACGTACATGGTCATGAACCAGTAGAGCAGGGTGATGCAGATGAATAGCCAGACCGAGTTGAGCGCGATGTTGGCTCCGGCTCCCGCCCCGCCTATCGGGATGAACACGAGCGCGGCAAAGAGGGCGAAGGGGAGGGCGGAGAACGCCATGAAGCCGCGGCGCCTGCCGAGCCTCAGCCTGGATCGGTCGGACAGCACCGCGATGAGGGGATCGGTCACGGCGTCGAAGACGCGGCCCAGGCCGAGCGCGAGCCCGATGACGGTGAGCACGCCGATCACGTAGCCCTGGTGGATCATCTTCGGGTAGATGGCCTCGCCGCCCTCGTTGAACGGCAGGTAGTACTGGTTGAGGAAATTAGCGGCTCCATAGCTGCCGAGGGACCAGCCGAGCTGGCCTAGGGCGTACATCAGCTTCTTCCAGAACGGAAGCTTCTCCGGGACGCCGATCGTCGTGCTTGAATCCATGGTCGCGCTGTTCATCGCTTCCGTCTCCTTATTTGTTCTCTCGGCGGCCGGACGCGAGGTCCACCGCGCGGTATGCGCCGTCATAGACGCCGGCTCGCTTGGCCGACAGGATGCGCTCGTTCATCAGCGCCAGGCCCTCGCGGTCATCGAGGAGCAGGTCGAGCATCGCCAGCGTCTCCTTGGTCGAGCCGCATTCGACGCTGCCGTCGCCCAGCTCCGCTGACCTGATCGCTCCCCAGGCCTCGTGCCCGCCGACGCGCCTGAGGTGCAACTTCGGTATCGGGTAGAAGGCCAGCTCGCTCGGCTTGGTCACGAGGAGGTCGCTCGCCCGCATGAGGAGGTTCGTCGCGTAGACGGCGGCGAAGATGTCCGCGTCGTGGAAGATGTGGACGCCTTCGACGCTCCCCGACGACGCGCCTTCGGCGAAGCGCTTCGTCCCGTGCCAGTCATTCGAGTGGACGACCGCCGACGATAGGGCGGGTACGGCCTGCCTGAGCCAGTCGAGCGCGTCGCCGTGGTCGCCGACGTTGACGAGCAGGCAGGCCTTCCCGTTCCCGACCGCCGGCAGGAGACGCTCGATCACCGCCTTGAAGAGCTCGCGCTGGGCGCCGGCGCCGCCTATCGTCAGCAGCACGCGGAGCGGCTCGTCGCCGTCGAGCCTGGAGACCCTGGCCGCCGTGTCCGATTCGAGGTTCGAGACGAGCTCGTGGTCGATATAGTGGCCCGTATACTGGAGGCTGCCCGGCGGCATCGGCTTCAGGATCTCGTCGCCGCTCATTCCGCGCAGCAGCTTATAGCCCTGCCAGGCCGACGGGCTCTGGACGCAGTGGATAGCGCCTTCCGATAAGTGGAGGGCCATCGGCCAGTTGTCCGGGATCACGTTGACGACGCGCTCGAGCCCCGCGTGCAGCGCGGCCTGGGCCGGCCACGCGTGGGTCGCCACGTAGGGTACGCCCTTCGGGAGCAGGCCGCAGGGCGTCGCCATGATCTCAGCTACCTTCTGGTCCACGGCGTTGTACGACAGCTTCCTGAAGCCCTCCGAGTTGAGCGGCTCCCAGTACAGCTTGTTGAACAGGGGATACTTCTGCGACCAGCGCGAGCCCATCGAGTAGAGGCCGTTCAGCTTGGCGATGATCCCGCCGCCCGAGGTGCCGGAGAAGGAGTGGAGGTCGAACCAGTACGGATGGAGCCCTCGCGCCCTCGCGGCGCTCGCGATGGCCATCGAGATGCGGTAATGGCCGAAGCCCATGCGTATCGTGCCGATCACCAGGGCCCGCTCGTCGGCGCGCAGGTCGATGCCCGCGTCCAGTGATCCGCCTTCGCTCACCGTGAGCTCGTCTACGCCGAGGTCGGCGAGCGCCGGCACCGGCCTGGCCCCGAGTCGGAGCGGCTTTCCCGAGTCGTCGCCGAACTCCCTGAGGTAGGATGCCTTGGCGCGTTCCGCCTTGCGTATGACCGCGGCCCCCATCGCGTTGCCGAAAATCGTTCCGCTTCTATCCGTCATCGTGCTCGCTCCCGCGTCGCTATAGTCTCGAGGCCCGTCTTCGATCTGGAATATTTGTTGCGTTCAAAAACTGAAAGCCATTAATACTTTATGGCCGTTATACCGAACTGTCAAGCCGAAGCTTGCATCGACGCGCGAACTGTTATTTAATGGCATTCATAAATTGAACGGAGGCTCGATGGACAGGAAGCAGGCGAAGAAGGAACGGACGAGGCGCTTTTTCCTGGACGCCGCGAAGGGCATCATCCGGGCGGAGGGCGTCGATAGCCTCACGACGAAGAAGATCGGCGAGAAGGCGGCGTACTCCTACGCGTCCATCTATAACTACTTCGAGAATTTCAACGGGCTCGTCTGCGAGTGCCTCGAGGAGCTGGCCCGCGAAAGCGCCGATTGGGTGGCCGCCCGGATCAAGGGCGAGACCCCGGCCGAGCGCGTCGTCGACTTCGCCCGCCTGATGATCGAGGCGAACGCCCGCGAGCCCAACGTCTATTCGGTGTTCCTGTCCACCAACATCGACTACGGCTACTTCGCGAGGCGGGACGGCCGCCCCTTCGTCCACCCGGCCTACCCGTTGCTGCTGGCGGAGCTCGAGCGTTTCCCTGAACTATCGTCGGGCGGGGAGCGGGGCGAGGCGCGCGTGCTCGCGGATATCCTCACCTACGTCTTCCACTCGAAGCTGCACTTCTACATCCGCTACGGCACCCCGACCAGCCTTAAGCGGCTCCACGCCGAAGTGGAGGAGGAGGTGCGGTTCATCCTGGATAGGGTGGGTAGGCGGCGCTAGGGGACGGCGCATCGGCCCCTTCCGGGTCCTCGCGGAACGGCGTCCCGGGAGGACCGGAGGAGGGCGGTTCTTAGCCGACGAGCTTACGCCCCTCGTAGGAGGCTTCCATCTTCATGGCCTTGCCGACGCCCTTGCAGGTGCCGTCCTCGGCGAAGGTGCCTTCGAGGTGGAAGTTGAACGGAATGAGGCCGAAGCGTATGGTCATGTCGTAGGCGATCTTGTTCCCGTCTATTACCCCGTTCGACACTTCGTATATCTTGCCATTCCCCTCGTCCGCTACGCTGCCGGTAAAGGCCGTGCCTGGCTCGTTCGCCGCGAAATCGGCGATAAGCGCCATCGTCCCCATCGGGGTGCTGGCCTTGATTTTCCATTTTCCTGTCAACTGATGCATCGCGTTCCTCCAGAATAAAAGCGTAATCCTCATGTCGCATCGCCTTTATAGGACGGGACCTCGATTTTGTAAAATATGAAAACCATTATCCACACTATAAGTATATAATTATACCTCCGACGACGGTCCCGAGCCGGGGCCGAGCCAGCGTATGGAGGAACGGCGCATGACCTTAAGGAATCTCCAGATTTTCGCGACCGTAGCGGAGTGCTGCAACATGACCAAGGCGGCCGAGAAGCTGTACATATCGCAGCCGTCGGTAAGCATGGCCGTCTCGGACATCGAGCGGGAGTACGACGTCTCGCTTTTCGACAGGATGGGCGGCAAGCTGTCGCTCACTCCTACCGGCCGTATCATGCTGACGCACGCCGAACGGGTGCTGAGCGCCGAGCATCGGCTCGACAGCTTCCTGCGCGAGGAGTCGGCGAACGTGTGCGTACGCATCGGCGTGACCGTCACCATCGGCTCCACGATCTTCAGCTCTATCCTGGCCGAGATGAAGAAGGAGATGCCCCACGTCAATTACCACGTGATGGTGGCCAACACGCAGATCATCGAGAAGCAGCTGATGAACGCGGATATCGACATAGCCCTGGTCGAGGGCGAGATCGACAACGCCAGCCTGGAGGTGACGCCGGTCATCCACGACAAGCTGGTCCTGATCTGCTCCAGCAAGCACCCCTTCAGCGCAAAGGAATCGCTCGAGCTGGGGGAGCTTGCCGACGTGCCGCTGATCCTGCGCGAGGAAGGAAGCGGCGCCCGGGAGTATTTCAAGCGGATGATGCAGTCCGCGGGCATACCCTTCACGGTCCGCTGGAGCAGCTACAGCCATAGCGCGATCATCGACGCGGTCGAGCACGACCTGGGCGTCGGCGTCATCTCCGGCATGCTGGCCAGGAAGTACTCAGGCGGCGGCAGGCTCCATATATGCGAGATAGCCGACGTCGAGCTCGACCGTAGCTTCAAGCTGGTCTACAAGAAGAACAAGTTCATCACGAACATCCTGATGAGGTTCACGCAGATATGCGGGAACACGAAGTACTTCAATATGGCCCCGGAGCAGCTGTAGCGGGCTCGGATCGCGGGAGCATAAGGAGATGCCTATACATCCCATAGAATAATTATATTTCCCCTCCTGGAAATGCGATGCTACGCTGAGGCCCGGACGCAATGGAGGCCGAAGCGATGCAATCAAGCTACAACCTATGGGATCCGGGAGTATGGTCCTTCGTATTCGCGCTCGCGATCCTCTTCCTCGGGATGATCGCCGCGAACGCCCTGATCCGACTCGTCAAGCCCCTCCGGAACATGCTGATACCGAGCTCGGTATTGGGAGGGTTCATGCTCGTGGCCTTCCTCGCCATCATGAAGGCCGTTACCGGAAAGAGCCTGATCGAGCCGTCCACGCTCGAGATGATCACCTACCACGGCCTCGGCCTGGGCTGCACCGCTCTGGCGCTGAAAGTGGAGAAGAAGACGAAGCGACGCCACGCGCAGCGCGACATCTTCAACTCGGCGCTGGTAACCACCTCGGGCTACCTGCTTCAGGTCGTGATCGGCCTCTCTGTATCCTTCGCCCTCTACTTCGTGCTGGCCGAGGTCTGGCCCGCTTCCGGCATGCTGTTGCCGATGGGCTACGGGCAGGGGCCCGGCCAGGCCTACAACTGGGCCCATACCTACGAGACGAGCTGGGGCTTCGCCAACGGCACCAGCTTCGGCCTTACCGTATCGTCGGTCGGCTTCATAGCCTGTTCCATAGGCGGCATCACGTTCCTGAACCTGATGCGCCTACGGCGTAACCCCAAGGCCACCTCGCGCATCGGCGCCGAGCTGCGTGACGAGGTGCGGCCCGAGGACATCGCCGCGCCGAACGAGGTGCCCCTGTCCGACACGCTCGACAAGATGACCCTACAGTTCGGCCTCGTCTTCCTTACCTACGCGCTCGCCTTCGGCATCATCTACGCGCTCAGCGCCCTCTGCGACCTGAGCGGGGTCGAGCTTCTGACGAGCACGGTGAAGCCGCTGATCTGGGGCTTCAACTTCATCTTCGCGGCGCTGGCCGCCTTGCTGGTACAGGGCTCCATCGGCTTCCTGACCAAGAAGAAGGTGATCGAGAAGCAGTACTTCAACAACCTGTTCCTCGAGCGCATCTCGAACGTCTGCTTCGACCTGATGATCGCCGCCTCGATCGCCGCGATCAACCTGAGCGCGTTCCGCGAGCGCTCCTTCGTCATCCCGATGGTCGTGATGTGCGTCCTCGGTATGGTGGGCACCTACTTCTTCGTGGAGCACGCGACCAAGAAGCTCTTCCCGACCTATAGCGAGGAATCATTCCTCTCCCTATACGGGATGCTCACCGGCGTCGTCGGCACGGGCATCATCCTGCTCAGGCAGATCGACCCGGGCCTCCGCACCCCGGCAAGCAAGAACCTGGTCTTCCAGACCATCTGGGCGGTCCTGACCGGCTTCCCGATGCTGCTGCTGATGGGCTTCGCGCCCCGGTCCAACGCATGGATCATGATTACCCTGGGCATCTGCGCGGTGATGTTCCTGGTGTTCTACGGATGGATACGCCTGGCGGCCAGAGGCGTCGCCAGAAGCCAGGCTAGCGATTACGACGATGAACTGCGGCCTATAGAGATCGAAGAATAAGGAAGGAGAACGAAATGGCATTAGTGAACGGCGGAAAGCTGATAGAAGAGGTGTTCAGCAAGGAGGGCGTCAAGTACGTCTTCGGCATCCCAGGCGGCCACATCTACCCGATGATAGAGGCCTGCGAGGAAGCGGGCATCAAATTCATAGGCGTACGCAACGAGATGAACGCGGCCTTCATGGCCGAGGGCTGGGCCTTCGCGACCGGCAGGCCCGGCGTCTGCACCGGTACCGCCGGCCCGGGCGCCACGAACATGCTGACCGGCGTGGCTAACGCCTACTGCAACCAGGCCCCGATGATCGCCGTAGGCGGCAAGGCCCGCGTCAGCGAGTACGAGAGCAACCAGCTGCAGGATTTCAACACGATGGACGTGTTCAAGGGCGCGTCCAAGAAGACCTACCAGATCCCCGACGGCAACCGCATCCCCGAGTACTTCGGCCGCGCCTTCGCCGAGGCCAGGCGCAATACCCCCGGCCCCGTGTACATGGAGGTGCCCCGCGACAAGATGGAAGCCTGCGCCTACGACGAGGACGCGGTACGCGTCCAGGAGGCGTGGCAGTGCGAGACCCGCCCCGCGGCGTCCGAGGCCGACGTAGCCAAGGCGGCCGCGATGATAGACGCCGCCGAGCGGCCCATGGCCATCGTCGGCTCCGGCGCCTTCTGGTCCGGCGCCGCCGCCGAGGTGACGGCCCTGATCGAGAAGGCTAACATCCCGGTCTTTACCCGTAACGCGGCCCGCGGCCTCGTGCCCGACTACCACCCGCTGGCAATGTGCATCGGCTCGGACAAGCATCCCGTATGCGCCGCCGCCCTGCAGAACTCCGACCTCATCATCGTGATAGGGACCCGCACCGGCTATACGCTGTCCAGGGAAGCCTTCCCGGCGGGCGCCAAGATCCTGCGCGTCGACATCAACGGCGCCGCCGTCACCGACCAGCTCGACGTCTCTCTCGGCATCGTCGGTGACGCCAAGGCCGTCGTCGCCCAGCTGACCGCAGCCGTCAAGCCGGCCGAGCACAAGGGTTGGGTGGGCATGCTGGTCGAGTCGCGCGACTCGATGGCCCAGTTCCTGGGCCAGGCCTTCGTCAGCCCGCAGACGCCGATCCACCCGCTCCGCCTCGTCGCCGAGATCAGGAAGAGAGTGGACAAGGATACCGTCGTCGTCATCGACGGCGGCGATACCGCGTCGTGGGGCAACCTGCTGCTACCGGCGATGGGGCCGGGCCAGCTGCTGACCATAGCCACCGGCTCCTTCGGCCCGCTCGGCGTCGGCGTCCCGTACGCCATGGCCGCGAAGCTGGCTCACCCCGACAAGAAGGTCATCCTGCTTACCGGCGACGGCGCCTTCGGCTACGGAGCCATGGAGTACGACACCATGATGCGCTACGGCATCAACGTGACCACCGTCATCCTGAACGACGCGTGCTGGGGCATGATCAAGAACTCCGAGGCCAAGCGAGCCGGCGCCGACAAGGAGTTCGTCGGCCTGTACCTGCGCGAGACGCACTACGAGAAGGTAGCCGAGGCCGTCGGCGCCTACGGCGAGTACGTCGACAAGCCCGAGGACATCGGCCCTGCGATAGACCGCGCCCTGGCCCAGGACAAGCCGTCGATCGTCAACGTTATGACCGACGTCAAGATCGGCTTCGCGTTCTAGTCCCGCACCGATTCAACCCGCGGAGGACGGAAACGCCGCCCTCCGTTACGGAGGAGATACCCATGAGAACCTTCAAGAGAATCGCCGTCATCGGCTCCGGCACGATGGGGCACGGCATAGCGCAGACCTTCGCCTCCTACGGCTACGATACCGTCGTGATAGACGTCAAGGAAGAAGCCCTCAAGGTCGCCAGGAAGATGGTAGCCTCGAACGTGGAGGTCATGCTCGAGAGCGAGTACATTACCCGCGAGCAGGCGGACAGGACCGCGAGGCACCTGAGCTACTCGACCGAGTACGCCGCGGCCGCCGACGCCGACTTCGTGGTGGAGGCCGTCCCCGAGGTGCCGGAGATCAAGGCGGCGGTCTTCGCGTCGCTTGATAAGACCTGCCGCGCGGACGCGGTGCTCGCGAGCACGACCTCGGCGATGAACGTCTACGATATCGTCAAGGTCAGCCATCCGGAGCGCGTGCTCATCGCGCACTTCAACAACCCGTCCCACGTGATCCCCCTCGTCGAGGTCGTGGCCGGGCCGTCCACCCCCGCGGACCTGCTCGACGACGTGCGTGCGCTCCTCAGGTCCGTCGGCAAGGCGCCGGCCGTGCTCAGCCGCTATGTCCCCGGCTTCATCGTAAACCGCCTGACCGCGGCCCTGCTGCGCGAGTGCAGCTACCTGGTAGACAAGGGCTTCGCCTCAGCCGAGGACGTGGACACCGCGTTCAAGGCCAACCAGGGCCTCAAGGCCTCCTTCGAGGGGCCGCTCGAGCTGATGGACTACATAGGCTGGGACGTGGCCGCCGGGGTAGGCAAGATCATCTACCCCTTCCTGTGCGACGACAAGCAGCCGAGCCCCATGGCCCTGAAGATGATCCAGGCCGGTGCCCTCGGCATCAAGACGGGCAAGGGCCTCAAGGATTACTCGGGCAAGTCGCGCGAGGAGCTCAACGCCGGGCGGACCATGCGCGTCATCAAGATCAGCAACGCTACCAGGGCGATCCTGTCGGACAGGTGACCCCGCCTAGCGGCGAAGGGGAGGGCGAGTCGGAGTTCGCCTGCTCCGGCTGCGAGAAACGATGCGCCTCGTCGTACGCGATACGGGACGGGGCGATCGCGAGCCTGGATGGGAGCCTGTGCCCCAAGGGCGCGCTCTCCTCCTCGCCGTACTACTGAACGAGAAGCTAAGAGACTCCGCCCCGCGAGGCGGGGCCGGTCCGCTCTCGTTCCTGCCGCCGAAGGGCAAGGAGATTACAACGATGAACGATAACGAAGGTCTGATAGCCGGGCTCGTCGCCAAGGCGCGCGCGGCCCAGGCCGTCGCCGCCGGGTGGGACCAGGCCCGCGTCGACGAGGTCTGCGTCGCGGTGGGCTGGTCGGTCTACGACGACGAGCATATAGCCAGGCTCGCGGCCAGCGCCGTCGAGGAGACCGGCATGGGCGTCGTGGCCGACAAGATAACCAAGCATAAGAACAAGGTGCTCGGTTCCCTCCGCGACATCAGGGGCGCGAGGAGCGTAGGGCTCATCGAGGTCGACGAGGCCCGCGGCCTGCGTAAGTACGCCAAGCCGGTCGGCGTCGTCGGCGCGCTCGCGCCGGTCACCAACCCGACGGCCACTCCCGCCTCGAACGGACTGGCCATACTCAAGGGCCGCAACGCCGTGATCTTCGCCCCGCACCCCAAGGCCAAGCGCTCGAGCGGCCTGGCCGTCGGATACATGCGCGCCGCGCTCAAGAAGGTCGGCGCCCCCGAGGACCTCGTGCAGATGATAGAGGAGCCGAGCATCGAGCTGACCGGCGAGCTGATGCGCCAGGTCGACCTCGTCGTCGCCACCGGCGGCGGGGCCATGGTCAAGGCCGCCTACTCATCCGGAACGCCGGCCTACGGCGTCGGCCCTGGCAACGCGGTCCAGCTCCTCGCCGAGGACGCCGACCCCCTGGACGCCGCGGCCAAGATTGCCGTCAGTAAGGCCTTCGACAACGCCACCAGCTGCTCGAGCGAGAACTCGGTCGTGGCGCACGACGCCGTCTACGACGCCTTCGTCGCCGCGATGAAGGCCAAGGGCGGCTACCTCTGCTCGGCGGAGGAGAAGGCGAAGCTACGCTCCTGGATCTGGGTCGTCGGCAAGGACGGCCACGAAGGGCTAAACCCGAAGATCATCGCCAAGGGCGCGGAGCTCATAGCGCGGGACGCCGGCCTCACGGTCCCGGCCGGCACCAGGTTCATCATGGTCGAGGCGGGCGGTGACCCGGCCGCCGAGCGATTCGCCCACGAGAAGCTGTCCCCGGTGCTGACGCTCTGGCGCTGCTCGTCGTTCGACGACGGGCTACGCACGGTCGTCGGCATCACCGACGCCTGCGGCACCGGCCACTCGTCGGGCGTCTTCACCTCCAACGACGAGTACGTCGACCGCATGGGCCGTACGATGCGCTCCAGCCGCGTCATGGTGCGCCAAGGCATGGTCTCGGGCAACGGCGGTACCTTCGCCAACGGCATGCCTTCGACCGTAACGCTCGGCTGCGGCACCTGGGGCGGCAACATCACCAGCGAGAACATCCACTGGAAGCACTTCATCAACGTCACCTGGCTGTCGCTGCCCATAGCCATGGACCGCCCGAGCGACGCCGACATATTCGGCGCCTACCTGGCCAAGTACGAGAAGGCCTGATCGTCGATTTAGCCACAGAGGCACAGAGACACAGAGAAATGCAAGAGCGAGAGCAAACTCTATCATCGTCTCTGTGGTTCAAAATCCCTATTAAATTTTTGCGGGGTACTACATGAAGCTGTTTGAATATCAGGCGAAGGACGCGTTCGCGGAGCGGGGCATACCCGTGCCGCGGCGCCGCCTCTGTTCCTCCGCCGACGAGGTCGCCGCGGCGGCCGAGGCGCTCGGGTATCCCTGCGCCGTCAAGAGCCAGGTGCTACGGGGCGGCCGCGGCAAGGCCGGGCTCGTCAGGCTCGTCGGCTCGCCGGCCGAGGCGAGAGCCTACGGTTCCGAGCTCCTGGGCGGCGCGCTCGGCGAGGCGCACGGCGTCAGGAAGGTCCTCGTAGAGGAGGCCGTCGCCGTCGACCGCGAGCTGTACCTGTCGATAACCGTCGACCCCGAGGCGGCGACCGCGCTGGTCCTGGCCTGCGCCGACGGCGGCGTCGAGATAGAGGAGCTGGCGCGCACCGCCCCCGAGAAGATAATCCGGGAGCGGGTGGACATCGACGCGGGCCTCATGCCGTTCCAGGCGCGCGACGTCGCCTACGCGCTGGGACTCGAGGGGAAGCTGTCAGCGAGCTTCGTGGCGCTGCTGACGGGCCTCTGGAAGACGTTCCGCGACAAGGACGCCGAGCTGGTCGAGGTGAATCCCCTGTTCGTGACCAAGGCCGACGATAAGGGCGAGCGGGCGCTCGTAGCCGGGGACGGCAAGCTGGTCATCGACGACAACTCCGCGTTCAGGCAGGGCGGGGCGGAACCGTCCCGCGAGTACTTCGAATCCGACGTGGCCTACGAGGCCGCCAAGGAAGGGATCCCCTACCTGCAGTTCGACGGCGACATATCCCTCATGTGCGCCGGCGCGGGCCTGACCACCGTGGTCTACGACCTGGTCAACTACGAGGGCGGATCGGTGGCCAATTACCTGGAGTTCGGCGGCCCCAACTATAAGAAGGCCGTCCGCGCCATGGAGCTGTGCCTGGTCAACGACCCCAAGGTCATACTCATCGTCACCTTCGGCACCATAGCCAGGGCCGACGTCATGGCCGACGGCATCGCCGAGGCCATCGCCGAGCTCAAGCCTCGCTGCCCCATCGTCGCGTGCATCCGCGGCACCGGCGAGGAGCAGGCGGTGGAGACCCTGAGGACGGCCGGGCTCGAGCCGCTCTACGATACCGAGGAAGCGGTCCGCAAGGCCGTGGCCATCGCGAAGGCCGGAGGACGGGCATGAGCATCTTTATCGACCGAAGCGATCGGGTACTCGTCCAGGGAATCACCGGCGCCGAGGGCTCGTTCTGGACCAAGCACATGATAGCCCTTGGCACGCGGGTCGTCGCCGGCGTGACGCCGGGCAAGGAAGGCCGGAGCGTCGAGGGCGCGCCGGTGTACCACAGCATACGCCGAGCCGTAGCGGAGAACCCGGCCAACGCCGCGATGCTGTTCGTGCCGCCGCGCTTCACGAAGGACGCGGTCTTCGAGGCGCTCGACTCGGGTATCGAGAAGATCGTGACGATAGCGGACGGCATACCGCTCCAGGACGCGATCCAGATCCGCAAGGCGGCCCTGTCATGCGGCGCGCGCGTCGTGGGCGGCAACACCTCCGGCGTCATAAGCCCGGGCCTGGCGATGATGGGGATGTTCCCCTACTGGATAGACCGCGTCTACAAGAGCGGCCGCGTAGGCGTGATGACGCGCTCCGGCTCGCTGACCAACGAGGTCACGGCCATGGTGGTCAGCGCCGGCTTCGGCGTGTCCAGCCTCATAGGCGTCGGCGGGGATCCCGTGCCGGGGACCCGCTTCGCCGAGATGCTGCCGGACTACCAGGCCGACCCCGATACCGACGCCGTCGTCATCATCGGCGAGCTCGGCGGAACCATGGAAGAGGAGGTGGCCGACGCGATGCTCTCCGGCGCCTTCACGAAGCCGGTCGTCGCGTTCCTCGGCGGACGGACCGCTCCGGCGGGCAAGCGCATGGGCCATGCCGGCGCCATCGTCTCAGGCGGCAAGGGCTCGGTCAAGGACAAGATCGAGGCGTTCGAGAAGGCCGGCGCGCTCGTCGCCGATAGGCCGCGCATGGTCGGGGAACTGCTCAGGACCGCGCTCGGCGAGACTCACAAGCGATAAGGACAGGAACTCAATGGCAACTCTACAAGCAAAGAACACGACGGTTCGGAACGGCGTCATACTCGCGGTCGCGCTGGCCATAGGCCTCGCCGTGTCGCTGACGCCGGCGCCTGCGTCTCTCGTATCGACCATCGTCAACGCCGTGGACCCAGGAACCCTGAAACCGTCCTATCCGGCGTCCGCCCACTCCGGAGGCCCGGGTATGGCCGCGCTCGGCGTCATGGCCTTCGCCCTGATGCTCTGGATCACCGAGGCCCTGCCATTCCATATCACCGGCCTCATGGCGATGATATTCCTTACCCTGCTGAAGGTAGGCAAGTACAAGGAGATCATCTCGACGGGCTTCGGTAACGACATCGTCGTGTTCTTTATCGGCGTGCTCGTCATAACCGCGTTCATAACCAAGTCGGGCCTCGGGAAGCGCATCTCGGCGTTCATCCTGTCGATAACGGGCAACTCGAGCCGGGCCATACTGTTCGGCTTCCTCGCGGCGGGCGCCGTGCTGTCCATGTGGATCACCGATATGGCCGTCGCGGCCATGCTCATGCCCCTTGCCAGGGCCATACTCCAGGAGGAAGGCTGCAAGCCCAAGGAGTCGAACTTCGGCAAGGCCCTGATGATATCGGTAGCGTGGGGGCCGCTCATCGGCGGCATAGGCACGCCGGCAGGCACCGGCGCCAACCCGATAGCCCTGCAGTTCCTGTCGAACATGGCGGGCATACGCCTGTCGTTCCTCGACTGGATGGCCTACGGCGTACCCTCGGCGATCCTGATACTGCCGGTCGCCTGGGCCACCCTCCTCCTATTCTTCCCGCCGGAGATGAAGCGCCTCAAGGTCAGCAGACAGCAACTCAAGGCCGACCTCAAGGCCATGCCGCCGATGAACCGCGAGGAGAAGATCACCCTCTTCGTCTTCGCCTTCACCGTCCTCGTCTGGATAGCCACGCCGCTCCTCGAGGGGCCACTCGGCATGGTCATCGAGATATCGATGCCGGCGCTGCTGGCGGCGTGCCTGTTCTTCATGCCCGGCATGAGCAAGGCCAGGTGGAAGGAGATCGAGGGCGAGATAGACTGGGCGGGAATCCTGCTCATCGTCTCGGGGATATCCCTCGGCACCTACCTGTACAAGACAGGCGTGGCAGAGTGGCTCGCGGTGAGCCTGCTCGGACGGATAGGCGAAGTGCCGCTATTCCTCCAGCTCTTCCTGGTAACCCTCGGCGTGTGCCTCCTCAAGGTCGTGTTCTCGTCGAACAGCGTGACGGCGACCATACTGATACCGCTCATCATCGGCCTCGGCAAGGCCACCGGCATCGACGTGACCGGCATAACCCTGGCGGCGGGCCTGACCACGAGCCTGGCCTTCATCCTGGTGACCACCACGCCGACCAACGTCATACCCTTCAACGCAGGCTACTTCAGCATCAAGGACATGGCCAAGGCGGGCCTCCTCCTGACCGTAGGATCCTCGCTCGTCATCGCCGTCGTGTTCATCGGCGTCGGAGCCCTCAAGGGCGGATTCTGATACGGTAAGCGGGATTTCGGCTATCGCGCCCTAAGGGCGATAGCCGGCCTCGCCTCGCTGCTATCAGTATCGCGACTGATGTCGCGTTCACGGCTCGAGGATAGCCGGGCAATAGATATACGTTGAAAAAGCCCATCCGCGTTGAGCGCCGGTATCGACATACACCCAGCAGCCCTCGGCACCGCTGATTATTTCTCGCTCATACCCGCTCGATTTGGCCTTGATCTTCTCGTCCTTCGAAAGATGGCCGATGATCTCCCCGGTGAGGCTCGGTTCCTTCCTGAGCCTTACCCTGTCGGCGATGCACCAGCCGTCGACAGGGGTCGGGAAATCGTGGATCTTCGGTACGCCGTGCCGGACGAGGATGTCCTTTACCGCCGTAGACCTGGCCAGGGAGAGCGTATTCTTAGGCCACGCCATCGCTACGTACGTGTAGGGGAGTACTTCCACGCTGTAATGGAGATAATCTCCGGATCGTATAAGGTACTCGACCATCTCAGGATCGTCATACCGTATCGCCTCGAGGATTGGCGAGGCGCCGTTCCCCATACCGTTATAGGAAGGCCAGTTTATATATCTCTCGTCCAGTTCCACTATCCCGCGGATGAGCTCGCGCTTTCGATCCGACGAGATCGCGTCGGAGGAATAGACCACGCATAGAGGATTATTGAATATATGGTATCCCCTGGGGTAGTCCGGATAGCTACCGGAAAGGGTCTTTATATGCCCGATAGCGTACAGCAATTCGTCCCATAGGCCCTTGCCCGCGAGATAATCGAACAGCGTCCCGTCGACATAGTCGTAATCGACATCATACAGCGAGTCGCTCAGGAAGACTGTCGCGGCCTCTCTCAGCTGGTCGTGGGTCGGCCGAGTCCCCAGGCTCTCGCTGAAGCGTAGTTCCGGGTTCCCGCCGGCGAACAGCTCCGCGCATGAAAACAAGAAGAGCGCGATCAGTGCTTTCTTCATACGGTCGTCTCCGTCTAGGGGGAGATAGGGTATCTCATCGTTTCGTACTGTAAGCTAATTTTTCAAGGCTCACAAGGGCGGCCATGCAAGCGAGCGCGTGATATACTCCTTACTCCGACGCGACCCGGCCCGCGTAGCGCGTCGACCGGGGAGTCGGGACGGAGCCAGAGGAGGCGGCCCTTGAGACGACATAGACGCGCATCGATCCTGTACGTAGCGGCCATGGCGACGATGGCGCCTCTCTGGGGCGCGCATGCCCAGGGAAGCCCGGCGCCCGTAAGCGAGGGGCGGGTGGCGGCGTATACGGCGGCGACCGCGTCGATCCAGCTGGCCACGGTGCTCGAGTCGTTCCTGTACGAACGCGAGTATTTCCCGTACCTGCTGCTCGGTACGGCCACGGTCCAGGGTCTCCCGGCGCTTTTCGCCGGAGCGGAGCCCGCGCGTATAAACGCCGCCGTGCAACTGGGCCTGGACGCCGTCTACGCGGGCTCGGCCCTCGTATTCGGAGAGCATCCGGGCACGCCGCTGCTGTTCAACGCGGCCCACAAGTACTCCATGTTCGCTTCGTACGATTCCTACGCCTCGTTGCGATCGAGCGCCGGCTACGGCGGCTACGGCGACGAGGACCGGCATTCATTCCTCGAGCTGGCATCGGCGCCGTTCGACTACCGGGCCTACGCCCACTGGAGCGTTGCCGGCTTCGTAGGCTCGATGGGCGCCTACTCGCTTATCTCGATGCTGTCGGTCGACAGGCCTGACGCCGTGTGGTCCACGGGTGAGGCCTATATCGGCGACTACCGTTTCAGCCCATGGGCCGGGGTCGCGCTGATACTCCTCCTCCAGGTGCCGAACTTCGTGCTGACCGGCGTCGGAGAGGAAGCCTTGTACCGGGGAGTGTACTACGAGGAGTTGGCCTACAGGCTCGGGGAGTGGCCGGCCAAGCTGATCGACGGGGCATACTTCACCCTGTCGCATTATCCGCAGCGGTGGGACGAAATAGCCTCGTCTCCGACCGGGGAGGTGATCATGACCTCGCTCCTGTCCATGGCTCAGGCCTTCTGGTTCCAGTATATCTATGAGTGGCGAGGACTGCGCTCCGCCGTCGCGGCCCACGCCGCCGCCGACGTCATCGTCTTCTTCTGCGACTGGCTCGCGCAGGCCGGCGTGCCGAACCGGAGCGGCTTCTCGATCGGCGAGCGGGCGCTATCGATAGGCGTAACGCTCAGGTTGTAGCGGCATGCCTCGACGGTTTTCTAAAGCGTGATACTCAACGTCCGATGCGATATTCTGGTATACTTGCGCCGATTATTGAAACGGCTTAGCTACGAGGGGAGCGGTATGAGAACATATAAAAAACGAATCGTCGGCGTTACGATCATGGTATTCATCCTTGTTTCGAGTCTTATCCCCGCGAACGCCGCCAAGGAGACATCGTCGATCGTCGCGGAGCATGCTACGTCGACCGCCGATTTCGTCATCGGCAACGGCGCCGAACCCATGACGCTCGACCCGTCAAAGATCCAGGGCGTTCCGGAGCACAGGATCTATACGGCCCTATTCGAGGGCCTCGTCGGGTACGACCCAAAGACCGCGCGCGCCACTCCCGGCGTGGCCGAGAGCTGGGTGATCAGCAACGACGGCACGAGAATTACCTTCAGGCTCCGCGATACCGCCTGGTCGGACGGCGTCAGGATAAGCGCCCAAACCGTGGTCGACAGCTGGCTGCGCACCCTCGACCCCGCCACCGCGTCCGATTACGCGTACTTGCCCGGCATGGTCGTCAAGGGCGCGTACGAGTACAACGCCGGGGAGGCCGGCAGGGACGCGGTCAGGATCCGCGCGCTCGACGACCTTACCTTCCAGGTCGACCTGATCGGCCCGATGCCCTACGCCGTCGACATGATGGCCCACTACGCCTTCGCCATCCTCCCGATGCACGTGATCGAAGAGAAGGGCGACGATTGGGCCACGGTCGGGAACATCGTCTGTAACGGCCCCTTCAGGCTCGCCGAGTGGAAACCCCGCGAGTATCTCACGGTCGTACCGAACGAGACGTATTGGGACGCGAAGGCCGTCAAGCTCTCCAGGATCACCTTCCTCCCGATCGACGACTCCCTCGTCGCCTACGATATGTTCAAGTCAGGCGAGATCGATTGGGCCCACGGCGTACCGCTCAGCCTGATCGACGAGATAAAGCTTCGCCCGGACTACCAGGTCGCGCCCCAGATCGCCACCTACTACTACCTGTTCAACCTGACCCGAGAGCCGTTCGACGACGTGCGCGTCCGCAGGGCGCTGGCGATGGCGCTCGACACGGAGGAACTCGTCGACGAGGTAACCAGGGGCGGCCAGCTGGCCACCCGCTCGATAGTACCGCCGATGGAAGGCTACGCGCCCGCAGAGGGCGCGGCCTTCGACGTCGCGGCGGCCCGTAGGCTGCTCGCAGCGGCCGGCTTCCCGGGCGGCCAGGGCTTCCCTAAGGTCCCGATACTGTATAACACCCACTACGATCACAAGATCATAGCCGAGTGGGTGCAGGCGTCCTGGAAGAGGAACCTCGGCATCGACGTCACCCTGGTCGAGCAGGACTGGAAGACCTTCCTGTACGCTCGCATGTACGACCACAATTTCCATATCGCGCGTTCCGGCTGGGTCGGCGACTACCTCGACCCGAACACCTTCCTCGACATGTTCATCGTCGGCTCCGGCAACAACGACGGCCTGTACGCGAACCCCGAGTACGACGCCCTCGTCAAGCAGGCCGGCGCGATGAGGGCCGGGCCCGAGCGGATGGCCGCGCTACGGCAGGCCGAGGTCATACTGCTGCGGAAGGACCAGGCGATCATCCCGTTCTATTACTACGTGGAGCAGGACCTGATCGATACCGGGAAGTGGGACGGCTGGTACGCGAACCCGTTGGGCGTCCACGAGTTTAAATACATCAGCCCCAAAGGGCGATAGGGCGGAGGAAGAGGGCTGGTACGACTAAAACTGAACATGATGCACACGATGTATCGGGATGAACTGGATGGGATGAAGGGGAAAGCATCGACTATAAGCAGCCGTTCGACGTCGATGCCGCTTGCGCTCTCCGAAATGAGCGGTACATTATCCGGAGAGGCATGAGGCGAGCGGTCATCCTTAGGCATTTCCGGGATCCCGAAGGAACCGGTCTGACTGAGCGGCTATGACGGCAAGGGCAACCCGGCGGTTTCGAGAGGCTGAAGTTCAGGATCGACCGTGACGATGAAGTCATACGTATACCTAAGGTCGAGTTCTGAGTAGTAGTACTACGACCGCGACGACGACGGCTATCCAGATCGCCACGAATACCGCGGCCATGATCCGGCTCGGCTTAAGCCGCACGGGCTCGCGGTCGGCGTGTTCCCTGGCGCTCTCGAGGATATCCGGAGGGATGAGCCTGATCGATAGCGCTATCAGGGCGGGAAGGATGACGAGGTCGTCGAGGTAGCCCAGGACGGGTATGAAGTCGGGGATCAGGTCTATGGGGCTCAGGGCGTAGCCTATGGTGACGGCCAGCGCGATCTTACTCGCCTTAGGCGAGCGGGGATCGCGGTACGCGTAGTAGAGGGCGGTCAGTTCCCGCTTGAGCTTGGCGGCGCGGGCCTTCAGCGAGTCGAGCATGCCGTATCATATCCGATGCGGCGGCGCTCCGATAGCCGGGTAGTACGAGGCTTGTTGATCGAGGCATAAAACGGTATATATATCCCCCGTTAATCATCGTAATTGAGGAAGAAGAATGAAACGAGCCGCTCCATCGAAAGGCGCTCTTCGCGCGCCCCTCTGGATCGCCGTCTACGTCGTGGCCATGAGCGCGTTCGAGTCCCTCGTACCCGAGGCCGCCGTGACGCTCTGGAGGGCGCCGTTGGTGGCCGCCCTGTCGCTCGCCCTGGCCCTGGCTTTACGGAAGCGCGACGCGTTCGCGTTCTACGGTTTCGTATGGCCGAAGCCCGCCGCTCTACGGGGCGCGCTCTACGGGCTACCGCTCGTCGCGCTGGCGACGGCTAACCTATGGCATGGCGCTACTCTCAACTTCGGACCGCTCGAGACGGCGGCGTACGTGGCCTCGATGATAGGCGTGGGCTTCCTGGAGGAGACCATCTTCCGCGGGATCCTGTTCAAGGAACTCCTGCGCGGCTCGCAGCGCTCCGCCGTCGTCGTATCGAGCGTCACCTTCGGGCTCGGCCATATCGTCAACCTGCTGTCCGGCGCGGCTACCCTGGACACCGCGGCGCAGGTCGTCTACGCGATCGCCGTCGGCTTCATGCTGTCGGTCTTCGTGCTCCGGGTCGGCTCGATCATACCGTGCATAGCCTTCCACTCGGCGTTCAACTCGCTATCGGCATTCGGCGTCGAACCGGCCGGGACGGCAGGGTCGCTTATCGTCGCCGGGGCGATCACCGCGTTGGCGCTGGGCTATGCCGCGTTCCTCTGGCGGCTACCAGCGGCGGAGCGTGGGGCCGAGGAGCCTCGTCGCGCCGCTGACTAGCGCCTCGGTAAAACGCTCGAGCGGCTCGGAAGGCCGGTTCCAGTAGTACCAATGTAGCGGCGTCTCGAAGCGGCAACGCTCGTCGAGCTCGACGAGGCGTCCGTCTCCGAGTTCCCTCGACGCCTGCGCCTCCGGCATCATAGCGTAGCCGAGGCCGAGCCGTACGGCCTCCGCGAGCTTATCCGTGGACGGCACGTAGTGGGCCGGCGGCTTGACCCGCGGCTCGCCGAAGGCCCGCTCGAGCGCGCGTAGCTGCAGGCCGTCGGCTCGGTTGAAGTGGATGATGGGCGCTCGCCCGGCCGAGTCCCGGTCGAAGCCTCCGGGGAACCAGCGGCGGATGAACGCTGGCGTCGCGACCAGCCTGTATCGTATCGCGCCGAGCGCTACGCGCCTGAAGCCCTGCACGGCCTGGACCTCGGACGATATCGCGCCGGCGGCGGCGCCGGAGCGCAGGAAGCGTAGCGTCTGTTCCTGATCGTCGACGAGCAGCTCGAGCGCGACCCGCTCGTCTAGCAGGAAGGGCGCGACGGCGTCCAGGAACCATACGGATAGGGAGTCGGCGTTGACCGCGACGGGCAGGCGGCGGAATCCCGATTCGTCGCGTATCCCGAGGTCCCTTGTGGCGTCCTTCTCGAGTTCGGACACCTGGCGGTAATGCCTGAGGATCCGCTCGCCGGCGGGGGTAGGGCGGGGCGGGGTGTCGCGCACGACGAGCATACGGCCCATCTCATCCTCCAGCGCCTTTACCCGCTGAGACACCGCCGATTGGGTGAGGCCGAGGCCGTCGGCCGCTCGCTCGAAGCCGCCAAGGTCGAGCACCGCCGCGAAGGCCTCGAGGAGGCGATAATCTATCATATGGCATAGTAGCAGGATTTATGCAGCATTCAAATAATTAATTTCACTAATATTCATGGTTCCAGTATGCTGACGACGAAACTCGCGTAAGGAGCCAATGAATGTTTATAGCCTTAGCCGCGGCGTCGGCCCTGTTCTACGGCCTCGGCGACTTCTCCGGCGGATACGCCGCTGGAAAGAGCAAGGTCTTGTCGGTATTGGTCGTGTCCCAGGCCTGCGGATTGGCTACGGCCCTGCTGGCCGTCGCCGTCACTCAGCCGGCGCCGCCAGGATTCGTCGACCTGGTCTGGGGCCTACTGGGAGGCGTGGCCGGCGCCTTCGGTATCGTCACCCTATATCGCGGCATCGCCAAGGGAGTCGTCGCCATCGTCTCGCCGACCGCCGCCCTCGTGAGCGCCGCGCTGCCGATCGCCGTCGGCCTCGCCCTCGGCGACGAGCCGGGATCGCTAGCCTTCGTAGGCATGGCGCTATGCGTACCGGCCGTCGTCCTACTCTCGCTCGGCTCCGGGGGAGGGGCATCGGGCCGCGGCGGAACCACGGCCTCGCTGATCCACGGCCTGGTCGCGGGCCTCGGATTCGGCTTATTCTACGTGGCGATGTCGCGACCGGGCGTCGGCTCGGGCTTCTGGCCCCTCGTCGCGGCTCGCGTCGCCTCCATCGCCGCGGCCCTCGCCGTCATGCTCGCCAGGCGGGAACCGCTCGTCGTGAACCGGGGAGGGCGGCTCGCGGCCATATTCGCCGGCGTCCTGGACATGGCGGCCAACATACTGTTCGTGCTAGTCTCCAGCGCGGGCTTGCTCTCCATAGTCGCCGTCATCGTATCGCTCTATCCGGCGCCTACCGTGCTGATGGCCCGCCTCGTGTTCAAGGAACGCATAGGCCCGGTCAGGATCCTGGGGCTCCTATTGACGCTGGCGGGGCTGGCGCTGATAAGCCTGGGATGAGCGCGCGCCGTCTTCCGACCCGGTTCGACGCGCCGCCCAAACCGAGCTGATTACCGGCGTCCGATAGCCACTCGATGCACGGCACGACGCGCCGCCCCGAGAAGGCTGTTCGTAACCAGGCCTCGCATTTCCATGGAGGAGGGTGCCAAAGAGACGGCGGCCCTCGCGTTAACGAGGGTCCCGTCTCTTTGGCAGGACCCTCCGAGATGATATACGAGGCCTGAATACATTCATAATCCTGCCTGGGGCGGCGCGTCGTGAACCTAGATATTGCTTGCACTTATCATATATACTTCGCGCCATGTTTCCCGAGCTGGGTCGGGACGGTAGCGGAGGCATGATGCGCGTCGAATCCTTGTTCCTTTTAAAGTACGATGGCGATGACCTGGTCTCGCGCAACAAGGCGCGCATCTTCATGTACTACAGCTTCCTGATGCTGTTCCTGCTCTGCTTTATTCCCGTGGGATACCTGGTGCTGGGCGTGTCTCCCGACGTTACGCTGCGGGGAGGCGTCGGCGCGGCGGCTATCGCCGCGCTCGTGCTGATCAGCCTGGCGTTCCTACGCGTAGGGCGGCTCAAGACGGCCATCTATTCGTATTTGATCAGCACGGTAGTGATCGTGTCGGCGGTGCGCATCTACGGCGCCTTTACCGATCCAGAGACCGCGTTCACCGCCTATATCTACTACATGCTGTACGTCATCGTCTTCGTCGCCGCCTTCGGCGAGCGCAGTCACGTCGCGCCGGCCGTCGTCGTCTTCGTCCTCAACAACGTGGCGACGCTGCTGATCGTGCGGCGGGCCGAAGGCGTCAGCGCCGCGACGGCGACCGGCTTCGTCAACGGGACAATAGGCATGGCGATCACCGGGGTCTCGGCCTTCTCGCTCGTCAGCCTGATGGACTCCTACACATCGCAGCTGAGGGCCAACGCGGAGGCCGCGTCCGATAAGATGAAGAAGATCGAGGAGGCCGTGTCGACGGTTCGCGACGGCCTCGACGTCGGCGAGCGGCTCGTATCGGAGGCGAAGTCGATGGAGGATAGCCTCGGGGAGATCGACCGAAGCCTCGAGGCCAGCCAGGGCCGGCTCGCGTCGCTGGCGGACGAGATAGCCGAGGCGAAGGGCGCTAACGACGAGATCGTCAGGGCCAGCTCGGACCTGGGCGTCTCCAGCGACTCGTACCGGGCCATCTCGGTGCAGGCGTCGGCCGCGGTGAACCAGATGACCGCGTCGATCCAGGAGATATCGTCGATCACCGGGCGGGGCGGCCGGAGCATGGAGAGCCTGTCGGAGAGCATCGCGAGAGGCGAGGGCGCCGCCGACCTGTCGTCCGAGTCGATGGAGCGGCTGTCGGGCAACGCCGACTCCATCCTGTCCATCGTCGACGTGATCAACGGAATCGCCAGCCAGACCAACCTGCTCGCGATGAACGCCGCGATCGAGGCGGCCCACGCCGGCGACTCCGGCAAGGGTTTCAGCGTGGTAGCCGAGGAGATCCGGCGTCTCGCCGAGGAGACCGCCGATAATATCAGCGCGATCACCGAGGGCCTCAAGGCCTTCATGGACGACCTTGGCCAGGCTAACCAAGCCAACCGCGGAATAGGGAAGGCCTTCGCCGAGATCAGCCAGAGGACTACCGAGACTGCCCAGGCTTTCTCGGAGATAGTCGCGGGCCTGAACGACCTGGGCGGGGGCACCGCGGAGATCGACCGGGCCGTGGTGGCCGTCGTCGACAGCTCCTCGAGCATGGCCGCCTCGGTAGACTCGGTCGACTCGAAGGTCGCCGGCAACAACGCGGCCATCGAGTCGGTCAGGCGGCTGACCATGGAGGCCCGTAGGGACCTCGAGCTGATAGCCGCCGGCTTCGACGATATCCTGAGGCGGTCTGCTACGGTCCGTGCGCTCGGAGACCGCAGCGGGTCGTGCATGCAGTCCCTCGACGAGGCCATCTCGGGCCTCCAGGGCTAGCGCCGCTACTCGGCCGTGATCTGCCTGAGGTAGGCCACGGCCCCTGCTCCGTCGCCGCGCTCGATGAGGTCGTAGTAGCGCCTGAGCCTGAGCGCCGTCTCGCTCGGGTCCCTGACGTGGGAGGAGGCTTCCCAGAAGGCCAGGCCCGCGTTCTTGAAGGCGTTGAAGATGAGCGGGATGACCGTGTTGCCCGAGTCGACGCAGACGCGGTGGTGGAACCTGAAGTGCAGCAGCGCCAGGGCCTGGCCGTCGGCCGCTGCGCGACGCCGAGCGTATCGTCGGCCTCGCCGGCGGCAGCGGCGTCACGCCCTTCCTGTCGCTCGCCAAGGCGATAGCCGACGGCGACGAGGACTGCTCCCTGACCCTGCTCTACGGCAGCCGCGCCAGGGGCGACATGCTGTTCCAGGAAGAATTCCGCGAGATCGCCCGACGTTGCGGCCGGTTCCGGTTGGTCAACGTGCTGAGCGACGACGAGCTCGAAGGCTGCGAGAAGGGCTTCATCAGCGCCGAGCTCATCAGGAAGCACGCGCCCGTCGACGGCGACTATTCCGTATTCGTCTGCGGCCCGCAGGCGATGAACGACTTCGTCGACGCCGAGATCGCCGAACTCGGCCTCAGGCCGAAGTTCGTGCGCCACGAGCTGTTAGGAGAGTACAGGAACCCCGGCCGGAACGCCGACTATCCGGAAGGCGCCAGGGGCAGGCGCTTCAAGCTGGACGTCTCGGTCTGCGGCGCGTCCTATTCGATCGACTGCTACGCCGACGAGACCCTGCTGCGCGCGATGGAGCGGAACGGTATCGCAGCCCCGTCGGAATGCAGGAGCGGGGAGTGCGGCTGGTGCCACTCGCGGCTGGTGAGCGGCACGGTGTACGTGCCCGAGGCCGTGGACGGAAGACGCCAGGCCGACCTCCAGTTCGGCTACGTGCATCCCTGCTGCTCGTTCCCGACCAGCGACTTGGCTATAGACGTTCCGCCATGTAGGAACTAAGCCTTAGGAGCCGCGGCCTCCGCGTAGGCGGGGCCGCGATCCCGAGGCAACGGCGCCCGGATCGATAGCTGGAACCCGGCGCCTTCCTCGCTCTGCCAGGACATGTCGCAACCGGACGCGGCGAGCGCGTCCCTCATGAGGGTCATGCCGTTTCCTTCCTCGAGGGCGTCGCAGCCGCGGCCGTCGTCGCAGACGTTGACGATAAGCCGCGTCGCGCCCCAGAGGAGGCTGATGCTCAGGCGCCTGGCCTTGCCGTGGCGCAGCGCGTTGGTCATCGCCTCGCGGCACGCGTCTCGGATGGCCGCTACGAGCGCCGGCGGAAGCGCCCGCTCGCCGCCGGCGCTGACGAGCTCGGTCTCGATGGCGTCAGGAGGGGCGACCGCCAGGAGCCCTTGCAGGGCCAGCGATAGTACGGCTTCCTGCGATACCTGGCCGCCGAGCCTGCGGTCGAGGCCGGCGAGCCCCTCCCGTACGCGCTCGGCGCATTCGTCGAGAACGGCGCGCTCGTCGATCGCGTCGCCCCGGGCCGCTTCGCTCAGGCCGCGCCTGAGCAGAAAGATGACCAGCGTCAGCGAATGGCCGAGGATGTCGTGGAGGGCGCGGCGCGACGACTGCAGCAGGTCCTGCCCCAGGACGAAGAGCTTGCGCTCGTTGCGCCGGGTTATCTCCACTAGCGATTCCTCGAGGAGGGCGTTCTCCCTGGCGAGCTCCTCCTGCATACGCGCGATCTCCGTGATGTCGGTATAGCACCTGAAGCCGCGCTTCCCCTTGAGCCGCGACGAGTGGAGCCGGTAGACCCGGTCGCCCAGCGTCAGCTCGTCGGATAGCGCTGTCGAGCCTATGACGAACCCTCGCGGGGCGCCGCGCGCGTGGACGACTCGGCCGGCTCCGTCGGTGAAGACGACGAGGTCGTCGAGGGTCTCGAGCACTATCGACCGAGCTACGGGGATAGGGCCGAGGAAGTTGAAGCGCAGGGCCGCCAGGGCGAAGAAGAAGATAGAGGTCGTCATGGCGATGGGCGTCACGTCGAAGAGCGGGCGTATGACGCGGCTCGTATAGAGGATGTTGATCACGAGGGGAATGAGGGCAGCCGTCGCTATGAGCAGCCCGACGGCCATGGAGCGTATCTTGCGTATCCTCATAAGGCAGAACGCGATGCTGACGCCTATGAGCGAGTACGTATAGCCGGTGAACCACGGGAAGACCGGGCCGAAGCGGTCACGCCAGAAATCGAAATAGCTATAGAAGAGCCCATGGAGGGGATTGGTGGCGAAGAGCCCGAAGAAGGCGGCGGAAACGAGGTAGAGGGCGCGCATCAGGGGGATCGACGGGGCCCTGTCATAGCGGAAGCGCACGGCGAAGGACAGGAACAGCGGCCCGATGAAACAGATGGCCAGGTACTGGGTGACGATGAAGAACCAGCGCAGCTCCACGCGGGGAGAGACGGTCTTGAGCATCTTACTGACGATCCACAGGAGCAGGGCTCCCTGGAGCCATTGATACGCCCTGAGCAGGGACGTCTTGTCGGCGTAGCGATGCAGGAGAGCGTTGCCGCCGACGTTCAGGACCAGCGCGGCTATATGCCACGCCTCGATCCAGAATATCTCGCGGGCGAGCTCGGGCGAGACCGGCATCATTCCAGGTCGACGACGAGGCCGCGCTTGATGGCGAACACCGCTACCTGGGTACGCGCCTCGAGCCCGAGCTTCGCGAGTATGGACGATACGCGGTTCTTGACCGTTCCCTCCGAGCACGACTCCCGGAAGGCTATCTCCTTATTGCCGAGGCCGTTGACGATATGGCGTATGTAGTCCAGGTCCTTATCGGTAAGGCCCATGTCCGACGGCGGGGCGCCGGTCGGCTGCAGCCTCCCGGCGGCTAGGAACGGCTTGAGCGCTTCCTGGAAGACGACGAGGCCGCCGGCTATCGCCCTGATGGCCCGTACGAAGACCGCCGGCTCGACGTCCTTGAGCAGGAATCCGTCGACCCCGAGCGCGATCGCCCGATGGACCATCTCCGCGTCCGGGAAGGTGGTCAGCAGCGCTATCTTGGTGTCGAGGCCCTCGTCCCGTATGGCGCGGGCGGCCTCGAGCCCGTCCATGACCGGCATGCGTACGTCCATGAGTATGATGTCCGGCCGCTTGGCGCGGCATAGCTCGAGCGCCTCGCGGCCGTCCGCCGCGGTGTCGAGTATGGACAGCTCAGGGTCGCCGTCGAGCAGGAGATGCACCGACTCGCGTATGAGCTGCTGATCCTCGGCGAAGATGATACGGCAGTTCATGGAGCCTCCCTGCGCGGCGCTAGCTCGTTGACGAGTGAACGTACCTCCGCGAGTGATTCCTCGGCGAGCCCGAGGCAGTCCGAGAGCGATCGATTCCTTGCCGCGTAGGACAGGAATCGCTTAAGCTTCACGCGCACCTCGCGGTCTATCTCGCCCGAGACGTGCTCGACGATACGGGCCCGCGCCGCCTCGCTGTCCAGCCGCTCGATCGATACCAGGAGCCGCTGGCGCGCGGCCAGGGCGGCGCCGGCGCGCTCCAGCGAGTCCGCCAGTTCCTGTTCGCGGCTGGTGTCGAGGAGGGTCAGGAGCGAGCCGCGGCCGCCCGGCAGCGGCTTGAAGCGCCAGTAGAAGCTTCGGGAGTCCAGGCGCGCGGTGCCGGCGGCCTCCTCGGGGGCGGCGAGGAGCGCCGAAAGGAAGGCCGCCGGATGGTCGGCCGGCGGGTCAGGCCTATGGTCCAGGACGAAGACTTCCGGCAACGGGTTCTCCCGTCCGATCGAGATGATCCTGCCCGCCGCGTCGAAGACGACTATGCCCTCGCGGATGCTGTCGAGCAGGAGGCCTTCATGGCGCTTGACGAGGTCGTCGGGACGGCGACGGATGAAGAGCAGCAGTACGAGCGCCCCGCTTATGATCGCCGGCGCGATCGACAGGAGGGCGACGGCTCGCAAGGCGGATGCCGCGCGCGGCCAGGGGGCTATAACGGACAAAGGCAGGCACGCGAGCAATGCAGCCGACGAGGCGAACCAGGATGCGTACAGGAGCGGCCGCCGGTGAAAGGAACGAGCCGTCTCCATCGAGAGGGCGGCGAGGCAGACGGCGGAGCAGAGAACGATCGCGAAGATGTCGTAGCTGTAGGTGACCATGGGCTGGGCAAGTATAGACCATGAATCGCGGTCTGCAAACGCCGGGTTTAAAAAAAAACGCCAGTCGCCGTCTTTGTCCATCGTGCCTTTGGTCATGCCACCGAGCCTGACTAAAGAATGGCGGCCGACGTGACCTACGGCACTTCCGCCATGGTGCCGCCCGACGTATACATACGGACAAACACTACGTTAGGAGCGCGATGCATGAAGAAAATCGTATTCGCCGCGATCGTATGCGCGGCCGTGTCCTCCTGCTCGTTCATGGGCATCAGCGGCAGTTCCGTGCCGGCCGGCACGTATAGGGCCATAACGGATCCCGACGGCGACCACGTGGTAACCACGGTGGAGCTCGCCGACGGTAGCTTCAAGTATCAGCGGGCGATAGACGGCGACGTCCAGGTACGGTACGAGGCCACCTTCGATAGCTTGACCGACATCGGTAACAATACCTACGAGGCCGTACTGACCAGCCTGACCGGGCTAGCAGGCTCGACCGACTGGACTAGCCTGAACACCTCCGTCGCGCAGCTGCAGCTGATCTATAACAGCCCCACGCTCAGGGTTAACCTCGACGTCAACGGCAACGGCGCCTTCGACGCCGGCCTCGTCGACCTGGTGGAGGTAAGCTTTGAGGCGGAGTGACGCACGAACGGTTCCCTTTAGGCGACTGGTCGTCGCGCTCCTGCTGGCGACCATGATGGCGGCCCCGGCGCTCTACGCCCAGGACGCCCCGGCTAACGCCGTGTCGATAGACCCGCTCCTGATCATCTTCAACATGTACAAGGGCACCTACGAACTGCGAGTGGCTGACCAGTTCTCGGCTATGGCCGAGGTGGCGTACACGCCGAATTTCTTCTGGGGCATACACCAGTACACGAAGCTTACCTATCTGGACCTGATAGGCAAGGGCCGCTATTACGTCGGCAGCCTTCTCAAGGGCGCGGCCGACGACATCGGGAACGAGAAGATACGCGGCTACGTCGGCCGCGCGTTTACCGACGCCCTCGGGGGCGTATTCGTCGGCGGTTTCCTGGGCTACGTCAACTCGGTCGTGGAGCAGGGCGCCGGCGCGGATTACTTCCGGGCCGACTTCAACGGCTTCGGGGGCGGTCTCGAACTCGGCCTCAAGTACATCTTCGGCGATAGCGGCCTGAGCTTCTTCGCCGAGCCGTACGTACTGCTACGCTACTACGCGGGCGGCTACGCCTACCGCGACGAGAGCGGCGTGACTATAGTCAAGCCCGAAGGCTTCGCCGACGGCTTCGACCGCAACGGCATCGCCGCCGGGGTCAACATCGGCGTATCGTTCTAGTCTTCCCTGCGGCCGCCCGGGCGCCTTGTCGTCCCGGCGGCCGCGTTCTCCCGCGGCGCCGATCTCCCGGAACTTGACGACCTCGCCATCCTGCCCCACACTCATCGCATCGACTCTATATACAGAAAGGATGCATGAATGGATAGCAAGCTACGGATCCTGGTCGTCAACGGCAGCCCCAAGGGCGACTATAGCCTGACACTGCAGCACAGCCTCTACATGCTCGGGCAGGAGCCGTCGGTCGAATGGACGGTGCTCCAGGCCGGAGAGGCGCTGAGCCCCATCGATTACGACGAGTCATGGCTGGCCGGCGCGATCGACGATATCGAGCGCGCTGACGCCATCGTCTGGAGCACGCCGGTCTACACCATGCTGGTGCCCTGGCAGCTTATACGGCTATTCCGGCTCATCGAGGAGGCCGGGCGGAGCGACGCCTTCCGCGGCAAGTACGCGACGAGCATGATGACCTGCTTCCATTATTACGATCACCTGGCCGAGGCTTGGCTGCGCGCGACCTGCGAGGACCTCG
>JAKQKE010000150.1 GCA_029560805.1 Spirochaetota bacterium | reverse complement strand
GTCTGGCTGAACTGCAACAGCCTCAAGAGCCGCAAGACCGGGAAGCGCCTGGAGCGCTCGAGCCTGGACGTCGGCGGCGCCCAGCCCGTGGCCTTCGGCATATCCCTGCCCAGGCGCCTGCTCATCGCCCTGCACTACGAGGGGAAATTCTACGAGTGGAATTTCTCGAAGTTCTGGACCGGCTCGAAGCAGGTCTTCGATTGCCCGGTATACGACGACAGGGTGGAGTGGAACATCGACGCGTGGCACGGCAAGGCCAAGGTCGAGATCCGCTTCTCCTGCCCGCGCGATACCATGCTCAACGTCAACTATGAGAAAACCCCGACGGCGAGAAGCGGCACAACGCGCTGTGGAACGGCGGCTACGCCTCCGGCACGATACGGCTGCTCGAGAGGCGCGGCGGCGAATGGGTCGAGGTCGACGTCCTCGAAGGCGAGCTCGGCGGCTGCGAGTACGGAGAATACGACCGCTAGCCGGGCGGGCTAGGGCTCGTAGCGGGTCCTGTCGCCGACGCCGAGGGCCTCGTCGAGGTTCTCGGCGACGACGACGAAGGCGGCCTGCTCCGTCTTGGACAGCCGCGAGAGCGAGTCGGTGACGAGCTCGTAGTTGGCCTTCTCTATCGCGGCGACGAGCTCGTCGCCGCGAGGCTCGAGCCCTACGAGTATGCCCCTTCGATCGCCCGAGTCCTGCGCCTTACTGACGTAGCCGCGGTCACGCAGCCGCGAGACCAGCCGCGACATGGTGAACATCTTGACGCCCAGCGCGTCGGCTATCTCGCCTATCCTGGCCGTCTCGCGCCTGCGCAGCAGCTGCAGTAGGTATATCTCCTGGTAGCCCAGGTCGAAGCGCTCGACCAGGCTACGCTCGAAGTGATAGACGGCGCGCAGGCTCCCGTACAGCAGCTCGTCGGCGGTCTTCCTGTCGACGCGCGGAGCGTTATCTGTTCTCTTCATGGTTCTAGTATAGCGCCTCGCGGGGGAGAATGTGAAACGCGTCGGGCCCGATAGGACCCGACGCGTTTCGATCTATAACTTAGTACTCGGTCGTCCCCGGGATCAGCCGACGAGCAGCTTGAGGTCGTCCTCGACCGTTCCGACGCCGGCTATGCCGAAGTTGTCGACGAGCACCTTGGCCACGTTCGGCGACAGGAAGGCCGGGAGCGTCGGCCCCAGGTGTATGTTCTTGACGCCGAGCGACAGCAGGGCCAGGAGCACGATGACGGCCTTCTGCTCGTACCAGGCTATATTGAACGCGAGCGGCAGCTCGTTCACGCTGGCCAGGCCGAAGGCGTCCTTGAGGAGCAGCGCCGTGACGACGAGCGAGTACGAGTCGTTGCACTGGCCGGCGTCGAGCACGCGCGGGATGCCGTCGATGTCGCCGAGGCCGAGCTTGTTGTAGCGGTACTTGGCGCAGCCGGCCGTCAATATCACCGCGTCCTTGGGCAGTGCCTTGGCGAACTCGGTGTAGTACTCGCGGCCCTTGTGGCGGCCGTCGCAGCCCGCCATCACGATGAACTTGCGGATCTTGCCGGCCTTGATCGCCTCGACTACCTTGGGCGCGAGCGCGGCGACCTGGTCGTGGGCGAAGCCGCCGACGATGGTGCCGGTCTCTATCTCGACGGGCGGCTGGCAGGCCTTGGCGGCGGCGATGAGCGCCGAGAAGTCCTTGTATCCGGAGGCGTCCGCGTCGACGTGCGGGCAGCCGGGATAGCCGGCGACGCCGGTCGTGTACATCCTGGCCTTGTAGGAGTCGGCGGGGGGCACGATGCAGTTGGTCGTCATGAGGATGGCGCCGCGGAACTGCTCGAATTCCTCGCGCTGCTTCCACCACGCGTTGCCGTAGTTCCCGGCGAAGTGCGGGTACTTCTTGAAGGCCGGGTAGTACTGGGCGGGGAGCATCTCGCTGTGGGTGTACACGTCGACGCCCTGGCCAACGGACTGCTCGAGCAGCATCTCGAGGTCCTTGAGGTCGTGGCCGGAGACGATGATGCCGGGGTTCTTGCGGACGCCGATATCCACGGCGGTCATCTCGGGCTTACCGTAGGCGCCGGTGTTGGCCGCGTCGAGCAGGGCCATGGCGGCGACGCCGACCGAGCCGCACTCGAGCACGAGGGCGGTCATCTCGTCGACCGACAGCCCGTCGTCGAGGGTGGAGGCTAGGCCCTTGGCCATGAACGCGAAGACGGCGTCGTCGCGCTTGCCGAGGACGGCGGCGTGGTGGGCGTAGGCGGCCATGCCTTTGAGGCCGTAGATCAGGAGCTCGCGCAGCGAGCGGACGTCCTCGTTCTCGGTAGCCAGAACGCCGACGCCCCTAGCCTTGGACGCGTAGTCCTGCGGCGCCGCGGTCCACGTCGCGGCGTCCGAGCGTAGGGCGGGCTTCTCGCCGGCCACGCCCTCGTCGGTGCCGCAGGCCGGGCAACCCTTCGAGCCGCTAGCGGATCGGGCGCGGTTCACCTCGTCGCGTAGCGCGTCGCGGACCTTGAGCGCCTCGCCTATCGACCGCGTAAAGTAGTAGTCGTCGAAGTTGGCGTTCGTGATGGTGGAGAAGAGGCCGTGCATGATGGCCTCGTCGGCCCGGTCGGTGGCGAGCCCGCGGGCCTTGGCCTCGACGGCCCAGGCCGCGACGCCCTTGAGCGTGTGGATGAGCAGGTCTTGGAGCTCGGCGGTCGGCGCCTTCTTGCCGCAGGCGCCCGCGGCGCCGGAGCAGCCCTTGTTGCCGACGGTTTCCTGGCACTGGTAACAGAACATAGTAGCCTCCTTATTTATTTCGGCGAGCGCTTGATCCGGCTAGCCGAGTACGTTGAGCCGAAAGGCGGGAAGCCGAGGGGCGAGGAGGGAGAAGCGAGGATGCGTCGTATATCCCAATCCAGGAATCAGATCCTCTGAAACTCATCTACCCCATCCCCTTCTTCCTCTTTCTTGTCTCTTAATCTCGTATTCTCTTTGCTGTCCCGCTGTTACATCCACGTAAGGCTACCACCCTCGATGCCGACGACGACGGTCGACACGGGGACGCTACGCTGTGCCCCGGCCATAGCCTCGTCGAGCAGCCGCCTGAGGCCGCCGCAGCAGGGCACGTCCATCACGGCCAGCGTGATCGACGCGACGCCGGAGTCGTCTATCAGGGCGCGGAGCTTGTCCACGTAGATCTCCTTACCAGTATCGAGCTTGGGGCAAGCGATTACCAGTTTTCGGCCTGCCAAGAGCGCCTGGTGGAAGGCGCCGCATGCGAAGGCGGTGCAGTCCGCCGCGATGAGCAGGTGGGCGCCCGCGAAATGCGGGGCGCGCGGGTTGACGAGGTGTAGCTGTATAGGCCAATGGTCGAGTCTCGAGGCCATGCTTCCAGTGGCCGGCCCGACAGCTGGGGCCGGCCCGAAGGAGCGGGCGGCCGAGCCGGGACAGCCGCCGGACATGCCGTTGTCGACTACGCGCGGGGTCGGCCTGTCGGCCGGCACCTGCCTGAGCACGCCGAAGCGCGGTGCCGGAACCGGGGCTGCGGAAGCTATGGCCGAGGCGGGCTCGGCTTTCGGCGCGGCGATGCCTTTCTCGGCCAGTACCTCGAGGGCCTGGGCGTACCAGGTATCCTGTCCGTGGCTCGCCAGGTGGTCGAGGTGGGCGGCTATCGTCGCCATGCCCTTGGGCAGGATGTGCTCGATGACGCGGCGCTCGTCGTATGCCTCGACCTCGCGCTCGACTGTCGTGAGCGCGCCGCGCGGGCACTCGCCGATACAGGCCCCGAGGCCGTCGCAGAGGCTCTCGCCTACGAGCCGCGCCTTGCCTTCGATGATCCTGAGCGCGCCCTCATGACAGCCGTTGGCGCAGAGCCCGCAGCCGTCGCACTTTTCCTCGTCTATCTCTATGACCGTTCGTGTCGCCATGTTTCTGTCTCCGCCTTCGTTCGCCTACGTGTCGCAGGGTCTAATAATCGTGCTTTGCTCGAGTCAAAGAGCAATGTGGAACCTGAATACCATAATAAACCAATTAAAAGGAATTGAAACACCGGAACGCCGAAACCTCGTATCGAATCGGGCTTTGGGCATAACCATCGTGGTCCGCTTCATGGTGTTGCTTTCTTAACGTCGCTCATGATCACGCGATAGGCAGGGGTCGAGGCTGGGCCTCGTTCCTTCGCTATGTCCGCGATGGTCCTTTTACTCAGGTACGCGACGAGCTCGATGGCGTGCCTGGA
>JAKQKE010000085.1 GCA_029560805.1 Spirochaetota bacterium | reverse complement strand
TCCTGAGCGGCTTCTCCAAGGCCGCCTCCAAGTAAGGCCGAATGATGTGCGAAATCGACTATAAGGCCGGCCTTTCGGCGCGCCATGCGGCGCGCCGCCGCTTCGCGGCGCCGGTCCGTCACGCCTCGGTCGTCTCGAGCCGCGCGCTCGCGGCCGTCGTCGCGATCCTAGCGCTATCCGTCGCCGCGGTTTCATGCGCCACCCAGGCAAGTCCGGCCGTCGAGCGCGGAGCCGCCGCCCTCCAGGCGGCCGGCGTACCTGCCGACGGCCGATTCGACGCGGTGTTCGACCGCTCCGGCGACCCCGGTCGCCTCGTCGCGCGTTTCCTCAGGCTCAGCCTCGTCACCGAGGCCGACGACAAGTCCGGTGACTCGACGATCGTGGTCTCCCCCGACGGCCTCGTGATGCTGATAGACGGTGGGGCGCCCGAATGCGCCGATCAGGTGAAGGCGTACCTCGACGCGCTTGGCATCGCGCGCATCGACGCCGTCGTAGCCAGCCACCCCCACGTCGACCACGTCGGCGGCCTCTCGGCTATACTCGCTTCGTTCCCCGTCGGGACCGTCTACGCGAGCCGCGTCGACTACCCGACGGCGACGGCCAGGGCATACGAGTCGGCGATCCGCGCCAGCGGCGCCGAGCTCGTCTACCTCGAGGCCGGCGACAGCTTCCGCTTCGGCTCGGACGTCGTCGTCGACGTGTTCAACCCCGAGCCGGACATCGACTACTACGACGGGTACCCGGCCAACAGCACTCAGTTCGTCAATAACCGCTCGATCGTGATGAAGCTCAGCTACGGCGCTTCGTCGATGCTGTTCGTCGGCGATGTCTACACCTCGCACGAGCTCGACCTGATCGAGGCCTGGGGCGAGCGGCTATGCGTCGACGTGCTCAAGATAGGCCACCACGGCAGCGACACCTCGTCGAGCAAGTCGTGGATCAGGGCCGTATCGCCGCGCGTCGGCGTCGCGATGCACGACGCCATAGCCAGCCTCAAGGTACTCCAGAATTACCGGAAGGCCGGCGTCGATACCTTCGCCACCTGCCTGTCCGGTTCGGTACGCGTCGCGCTCGACGGCGCGGGCAGCCTTGAGGTCGCGTCCCAGTACAACATGCCCGAGGGGATGTAGGGGCGGGCCGTCGTCGCCCGCGGTCGCCGAGGCGCCGCTATAGGCAATAATATTGCAAAACATACTCTGCAAAAAAAGCTTTGCGAAGTATACTGTTCCCTATGAGCGACCATAATGACGACGGGGGCGACGCCGTACGGCTCGACCCCAGGAACCTGAAGGCCCTCGCGCATCCGTTGCGCATGCGGCTGCTCGGCGCGCTGCGGGAGTACGGGCCCGCCACGCCTAGCATGCTCGCCGAGCGGCTCGGCGAGTCGAGCGGCTCGACGAGCTACCACCTGCGGCAGCTGGCCGCGTTCGGCTTCGTCGAGGATGACCCGGGGAGGCCGTCCAGGAAGGAGCGCTGGTGGAGGGCGTCGCACCGGAGCACGTCCTTCGACGAGCGGAGGTTCGGCGACGACGACGAGTCGGCCCTGCTCGGCGCCGAATTCCTCAGGGCCGTCGCCTCGGCGCACGCGTCGCGCCTGTCCGACTGGATCGACGGGCTGCCGGATACGGCGGGCGAGTGGCGCTACGCCGGCGACCTGAGCGACTGGAGCCTCAGCCTGTCGCCCGCGGAGCTGCGCGCCCTGGCGGCCGAGCTCGCCACGGTCGTCGCGCGCTACGGCCGTCGCGATCCCGAGGCCCCGGCCCCGGCGGGGACCGTCCCCGTCGTCGCGCAGCTCCAGTTGCTGCCGAGCCCGGGAGCCGGAGGGCGGGGCGCGAGCGGTCGCGGCGGATCGGACGGCCGGCGATGCTGATCCCCTTCGTCAACCGATTCGTCCACTGGGCCATCGTCGGCATCTCCAGCCCGGTCCTCGTCCTCATGGTCATGTCCAAGGGCGTCCCGCTCGAGGGCGTCGGCGTCGTCATGGCGCTCATGTCCGCCTCGGTGGTCGCGCTCGAGCTGCCGAGCGGCGTGCTCTCGGACCTGGTCGGCCGGAAGCGCGTCTACCTCGGGTCGCTCGCCGTCGCGGCCATAGGGTACACGATTATGCTCGCCTCCGAAGGGCTCGCCATCGTATGCGTAGCGGCGTCGCTCTACGGCGTATCGCGGGCGTTCTCGTCCGGTTCGATCGAGGCCCTCTACATCGATTCCTATATCGAGCGGCGCGGGAAGGAGCGCCTGCCGGCCCTGATGACGGCGATGGGCGTCGGCGAGACGCTCGGGCTCGCTGTCGGGGCGCTCGCCGGCGGTTTCATCCCGATGCTCTGGGCGCGCCTGGCCCCGTCGGCCGATCCGTACGACGGCAACCTGATCGCGCAGGCGGCCATCGCCGTCGCCCTATTCGCCTTAACGGCCCTGTCGTCGCCCGTCGAGGCGCGCCGGAGCGGAAAGGCGACGACGCTACGCTCGCTGGTCGCCGGTACGGCCGCGGTCGTCCGCGATAGCCCGGTCATCTCGCGCCTCCTGGCCGGCGCCGTATTCTGGGGCGTATCGTTCAGCGCCATCGAGGCGTATTGGCAGCCGCGCCTCGGAACGGTGCTCGGCGGCGCCGAGGCCAGCTGGCTGTTCGGCCTCGTCGGCGCGCTCTATTTCGGCGCCGCCATCGCCGGGAACGCCTTGGCGGGCGTCCTGCTCGGGCGGACGGGCCGCGTCGGGGGCCTGGCCATGGCCGGCGTCGTGAGGATAGCCGCCGGCGGCGCTATCCTGGCCCTGGCCGCGCAGCGTACGGCGGCGGGCTTCATCGCGCTGTTCCTGACCGTCATGTGCTGTAACGGCATGATGTCGGTGCCCGAGGCCACGGCGCTCAACGCCGCCACGCCGAGCGGCTCCAGGGCGTCGATGCTGTCGCTGTCGTCCCTGGCCGTCCAGGCCGGCGGCATCGTATCGTCGCTCCTGTCGAGCGCGGCGCTCCGCGTCATGCCGATCCGAACCGTCTGGCTGGCCACCGGAGCGCTGCTGCTCGGCTCGTCGGCGCTCTACCTAGGCTTAGGCCGGCGGACGCGCTTGAACACAGCGCGGCGAGCATAGGACCGTAGGCGTCGCATACTGCGAGGCAATCGGCTCATAGCCTCAGCCCGAGCGCGATGTTGATGGAGCCTCTATAGTCTAGCGTCTCGACTCCGTCGACGGTATGCTCGATATAGTTGATCGGTACTTCAAAAAGGGCATGGTGGAGGTTGAACCAATAGGATACGTCCAAGATCATCGTTCTTGATAGCTTGGCTGTATAGCCTACCCTAGCTACGACGCCGTCGTCGAATAGTCCATCGTTCCAGGTAGAAAGCACGCCTATGCCTATGTATTCTCGCATATTGCTGGGATCAAAATAGACGTCCATAAATGCCCAGGATAGGTTCGATTTCATCCATCCGATCGGTACTGCCGCTCCGGCGGCTAAGCTGAAGTGAGGCATCGAGCTCGCTCTGAATTCTCCGCCAATATACTCCGGAGCACTATAGAATCCCAGGATATTCATCGACGAGCCGCGAGGCGCTACAAGCGCTTCAGCGTCATCTG
>JAKQKE010000082.1 GCA_029560805.1 Spirochaetota bacterium | reverse complement strand
CTGTCGTCGGGCATCAGCCAGCTCAACAAGGCCGGCCACCCTGACGTGGCGCGCTGGGTCGCCGCCAGCCCCGACCGCGTCTACGCGTGGTCGGTCGAGGGCAAGCCCGAGCTGTCGGCCTACCTGCGGCTCAAGGCCGGCAACAGCCGGGCCGCGCGCGGCGTCTACGAGCGCTCGAAGCCGTTCTTCACGATGTCGTTCGACTCCACCGCGAGCGCGCTCGGCATACTCATGTCGATAGACGACATGGTCGAGGCGACCAAGGCCGGCCGCATCATCATGAAGGGCGCCCCGGAGTACGGGGCGGCGATCGGCGAGTACATGATGCTCGTCGGCGCCTACGCCAAGTAGGAGGCTACCGTGAAGGCTCGTTCGATCTGCCACGCCGGCCTGACGGTCTCCGACTTCGGGGCCGCCGTGCGCTGGTACCACGACACCTTCGGGTTCCTGCTCGTCTCGGAGGACGTCCTGGAACCGGAGCGGACCAAGGAACTATTCCCGCTCTACGGGGTGGAGGGAGCGCGCGTGCGCATGGGCTTCATGCGCGCACCGGGAGGCTCGGTGCTCGAGCTCTTCGAGTTCAGCCCGAAGGCCGAACGGCGGGAACCCACCTGGAACGCGCCGGGCTTCACGCACCTCGCGATGAACGTGTCGGGCGTGTCCTCGTGGTACGAGCGGCTCAAGGCGGACGGCGAGAGCTTCGTGACGCCGCCCCAGCGTACCGGGTCGGTCGACTGGGTGTTCATGCGCGACCCGGATGGCAACCTCGTCGAGCTGATCGATCTCAAGGCCCTCCGGCCGGCTATCAGGCTGGTCGGAGGCGCGCTCGGGGCGGTCATGAAACGAGGGAAGTTCGCCAAGCACTACGGCTAGCGCCGCCTATCGGCTAGCCTCGAGGCTCTCCATCAGGTTGGTCAGGGCGAGTTCGGAGAGGCGGCCCGCTTCGCCAAGCGAGTCGGACTCGACCCTGACCTTCTGGAAGCCCTCGACCACCGACCGGAGCGACAGGCGCACGGCTTCGAGCCTGTCGCTCAACCGGCCCAGGTCGCGCTCGTTCTCATGGATGGCCTCGCCCATGAGCCTCGAGGCATCGCGGACCGTGGTGGTGATCTGTACGGACTCGGAGGTGCCTTGGAGTATCTCGCCGGAACCGGCCGATATCTCGGATAGCCCGCGGCCGATCTCGTCCATCGCGCCGGCGACGGCGTCGGCCTCCTCGTCGACCTTCCTGAAGATGGCCTGGGCGCTCTCGTTGACGGCGGCGGCGGCCTTCATCGCGTCGACCGTCCGGCCGATATCGGCGTCGATGATGCGCACGTTCTCGTTGGTCTCCTCGGACAGCTTGCGGATCTCGTCGGCGACCACCGAGAAGCCCCGTCCGGCCTCGCCCGCGTGGGCGGCCTCGATCGCGGCGTTCATGGAAAGCAGGTCGGTCTGGCTGGCCACGCCCTGGATGACCTCGCTGATGGCGAGCAGGTCCTCCGAGCGGCGCGCGACGTCCCGCACGCGCGCGGTGACGGTCTCGAGGTCGCTCCGGCCCGCCGCGGAGGCTCGGGCGAGCGAGGCGACGTTCTCCGCGTTCCCGGCCAGCGTGGCGTTGACCGCCTGTATGCTCGCGATCAGCTGCTCCACGGAGGCCGAGCTCTCGGTGACGCTCGAAGCCTGCCGCTCGATGTCGGCGTCGAGCCTGCCGATGCGCT
>JAKQKE010000078.1 GCA_029560805.1 Spirochaetota bacterium | reverse complement strand
CGGCCGGTCCCTGTCGGGCGGCTGGACCATGGGCGAAGGTACCCTGCCGAACTTCTCGTCGATCACCGTGACCATACGCGGCGCCGGAAGGGATCCTGTCGTCGGCACCTTCGATGACCCGTCCGGCGCCGTCAGCCTGACGGTCAGGCCGGGCTCCGGCCTATCTGTATCCGTCTCGGCTACCCCCGACTGGGCCGCGACAGCCGTCCGCTACCCGGACGCCCAGCTGCCCGTGCTGGTCAGCGGCTACTCCGGCGGCGCCGTCGTCGACGCTCCGGCCAACGGGACCGTGTCCGCGACCGTATCGCTGGCTCCCGCGACCACCCGTATTCCCGTGCCGAACCCGAACGGCGACTGGCAACTCGGTGTGGCCGCCGGCCTATCGAGCGGGAGCCTTGAAACGTACGAGCTACCCGACCTGACGACCGATAGCCACGTGGCGTTCGATAAATCGGGACTCCTGTACGTGTCCATGTATGGGAACGTCGGTGTATTCGGAGCGGCTCTCGACAATCCCTATGATACAGTACAGTTCGAGAACGATGTCTTGGATTTCGCGCTGTGCTCAGCGACGAACCGCGTGTACGGCGTATATAGTAGCAACAGCTTCTACTTTGTACGATTCGTCGATCTCGACGACGCCGAACCAACGGCGACAGACATGTCGGCTATGGACGCGTACCAGATACAGCAAGGCGGCATAGCCGTGGACGCGCTCGGTTACCTGTACGTCCCGGCGTACGAGCTCTCCACGGAGGCTAGCGGTATCTTACGCTTCTCGGTTGACGATACAGCTACGGCCACCACAATCGCGTTCGCATCGTTCGAGGAGCTAGGCCTAGGGTATTTTACAGGACTCATCAATACGATAGTCCAGGACATGACGATCGCCAACGGCGTGCTGGTCGTGGCGCTTAGCGAGATAGATGCGTACTATGGTATCTCTGCTGATCTGTTGACCGGCCGCGGCATGATCGTCGGCATAGAACCGAATTCGCTCAAGCGGCTGTGGACCTGCGGGGAGCTAGACGAGCTGTCGCCTAACTATCCCGATGATCCGGTCGCCCAGCTCTACGGGCCCCGGCGCTTCCTGGCGGTATCCCCGAAGCGGCTCTACGTGCTAGACGCGGGATTCTCGTGGTCCGGAGAGGCCGCGGACCCGCTGAAGAACGAGATGCGAGTCGTCGCCGTCAACCTCGAGACCGGGGCTATCGCCGAAACCGGATTAAACGGCCAAGTCGACTACTTCGAGACCGACTACTCAACGTACTACATGTGCTAGGGTCGTACCCGGTGCGCGTCCTCTTCTGTTCTAGCGGCGTGGCGGGGTCGGGTCATGTCGCGCTCGGGCTATCGCTAGGCAACGCGCTCAGGCGGCGCGCTCGGGCGGGGCGCGCCGCGGAAGCGGAGTATCGGCTCGTGTGCGTCGACTCGCCGTTCGCCCCGCTGGCCTCAAGGCTCGGCTTCGATATCGTCACCGTGCCGCCGGAGGGCGAGGCTGAACTCGGCCCCGGCGCCTACGAGGGCTCGGCCCTCTACCGGGCCATCGTCGACTATGCGCCG
>JAKQKE010000077.1 GCA_029560805.1 Spirochaetota bacterium | reverse complement strand
CGCCGCGGGCGGCCGATCATGATCGAGTTCGCTCGGGCCATGACCGTGTCGGGCCGCGCCAAAGCCGAGCACGAGGCCATCGTCGACTTCATCGAGGGGCGCCTGCGCTCCTGGGGCGCTGCGATAGGCGATTAGGCCGGTCGCAGGGGCCGCGCCGTGCTATACTCGAGTGGATGCTCGATCAATACCCCTCAGACGATCACCAACGTAGACGCATCGCCAATCGTTCCAGAGGAGTCCGTATGAGAAAAGTACTAACGATCACGCTATCGATCGCGATCCTAACGGCGTCGGCCGCCTCGCTCTCCTGCAGCTCCGCTCTCGTCGAGCGAGGGCTATCGACCATAGTCATACAGACCTCCCCGCCCGTCGGCCGGGCCTTGTCGGGCGGTTGGACCATGGGCGAGGGGACCCTGCCGTCCTTCTCGTCTATCACGGTGACCGTGCGCGGCTCCGGCCAGGACCCCGTCGTCGGCACCTTCGTCGACCCGTCCGGCGCCATCAGCCTGACGGTCAGGCCGGGCTCGGGCCTGTCGGTATCCGTCTCGGCTACCCCCGACTGGGCCGCGACCGCCGTCCGCTACCCGGACGCTCAGCTGCCCGTGCTGGTCAGCGGCTACTCCGGAGGCGCCGTAATCGACGCTCCTGCCAACGCGACCGTGTCCGCGACCATATCCCTGGCTCCCGCGACCACCCGTATTCCCGTGCCGAACCCTAGCGGAAACTGGCAGCTCGGCGTCGTCGACAGCCTCTATAGCCAGAGCCTGGAAATGTACCAGGTCTCTGGCCTGAGCAGCGATACTCATTTCGCGTTCGACAAGTCGGGACTGCTGTACGCGTCGCTACCGAATGGCGATGTTCCGGGCGTCGGCGTTTTCGGGACCCATCTTGATACCGGTCCATATGATAGTATTCAATTCAATCCGGATTATCCTGTAGGAAGCATAGCATTATGCTCAGCTTCCAATAGAATCTACAGCCTCTGCTCTGTTGAAATCGAAGGAACTTTTAACTATTACTTCCAATTTGTCGATCTCGACGATGAAACTCTAACTCCATATGATGTGACTTTAGATACACCATATGCTTTCGATGAATATATAGATTGTGGTACTCTTGCCGTAGACGCTCTCGGCTACCTCTACGTCCCGGCGTACGAGTCCTCGACGGAGACTTATGGCATCCTCCGCTTCTCGGTCGGCGAGCCGAGCGGCGGCACCGCCACGGCTACGCCGCTCGCTTTCGCCACGCTCGAGGAGCTCGGGCTCGGGTACTACGATGCCGAGTCAGCCTTCTGGCCCCTCGCCGTAGAAGATATGGCGATTGTGGGAGGTACGCTCTACGTCGCCTTGAGCGAGCTGAATACTCAAGCCAGCCTTTCGGGCGGAATACTCGCCGGCGCTGCCGTCTGCCGCGGCAAGATCGTGGCGCTCGGCATGCATCCGCTCCAGTATCTCTGGGAGGTCGGCTGGCGCGACGATAGCGACCGTCGCCCCGAGTCTCCGGACGCGCCTGGATTATTCGCGCCGAGGCGTTTCCTCGCCGTCGCTCCGAAACGCCTGTACCTACTCGACGAGGGCTTCTACGTCGACGTGAGCAAGTATTCCTCAGGAACCTGGTACCCGTTCGAGGACGTGGATCGGATAGTCGCCGTCGATGTCGAAGCGCGGTCCCTGTCGTTCGGCGCTCGTGGGCTGACCGACGGCCTCGTCAACTACGACTCCGACCCCTATAGCACGTACGCCAACTGCTAGCCCGTGCGCATCCTGTTCTGCTCGAGCGGCGTGGCGGGGTCGGGCCACGTCGCGCTCGGGCTGTCGCTAGGCAACGCGCTCAGGCGGCGCGCTCAGGCGGCGCCAGGCGCGGAGGCGGAGTACCGCCTGCTATGCGTCGACTCGCCGTTCGCCCCGCTGGCCTCAAGGCTCGGCTTCGATATCGTCACCGTGCCGCCGGAGGGCGAGGCTGAACTCGGCCCCGGCGCCTACGAGGGCTCGGCCCTCTACCGGGCCATCGTCGACTATGCGCCG
>JAKQKE010000046.1 GCA_029560805.1 Spirochaetota bacterium | reverse complement strand
CAGTTTCCGGTCCATCCTCAAGTGGGGCGACCCGAACGAGTACAAGCACCCGAACCGCAAGCTGTACGCGCTGATGAAGGAGACCTTCGGCCTCGACGACGAGTGGTTCAAGAAGCGGCGCGACGAGGGCCTCGGCGTCGTACCCGAGTCGTCGCCCTGCCGCCTGGCCCCTGAGCACGTCGCGGCGCTGACCGCCATCGTGGGTCCCGAGAACGCCCATCTCGATACCTATAACCGGCTGCGGATAGCCTACGGCAAGACGATGGTCGACCTGATGCGCCTGCGCTACGGCGTGATCGAGCACCTGCCGGACATGGCCCTATGGCCGCGCGGCCGCGACGACCTGCGCGCCATCGTCGACTACTGCGAGGCGAACGCGATACCGGTCTACGTCTACGGCGGCGGCTCGTCGGTTACGCGAGGCGTCGAGCCGTTCTCGGGCGGCGTCAGCCTGGACATGCGCGTCCACCTGAAGCGCGTGATCAAGTTCGACGAGAGGAACCAGACGATCACCGTCGAGGCCGGCATGGACGGCCCGGAGCTGGAGCGTTTGCTCAGGAACGCGCCCGAGACGCTCGGGGCGACGGGACGCTACACCGCCGGCCACCTGCCGCAGAGCTTCGAGTACTCGGTGGTCGGCGGCTGGACGGTCACCCGCGGGGCGGGGCAGAACTCGACCTACTACGGCAAGATCGAGGATATCGTGCTGGCCCAGGACTACGTCTGCCCCGGCGGCGTCGACCTGCGCACCCGCGAGTTCCCCGCCGCGGCCGACGGCCCCGACCTGGACCAGATCATGATGGGCAGCGAGGGGACCTTCGGCGTCCTGTACTCGGCCACGCTCAGGGTGCGCAGGTACATGCCGGAGAATACGCGCCGCTACTCGTTCATCTTCCGCGACTGGGAGAGCGCCAAGGAGGCGGCGCGCGAGGTCATGCAGGGCGAGTTCGGCATGCCGAGCGTGTTCAGGCTGTCGGACCCCGAGGAGTCGGACGTGGCGCTCAGGCTGTACGGCGTCTCCGGCACCGCGCTCGACGCGGCTATGACCGCGTTCGGCTACAAGCCGGGCGAGCGCTGCCTGATGCTCGGCACCGCCGACGGCGAGCGCGGCTTCGCTCGTCACGTCGAGCGCAGGATCAAGCGGATCTGCAGGCGGCACGGCGCCATGGGCACCACCTCCTACGTCACGCGGGCCTGGGAGCACGGCCGCTTCCGCGACCCCTACCTGCGCGAGGACCTGCAGGACTTCGGTATCATGATCGATACCCTCGAGTGTACCGTCACCTGGACCAACCTCGAGGAAGTCCATACCGGCGTCCGCGCATTCTGCCACTCGCGGCCCGGCACCATCTGCATGACCCACATGTCCCACTTCTACCCGCAGGGCTGCAACCTGTACTTCATCTTCATAGCCAAGATGGATGACCTCGACGAGTACCTGGCCTACCAGGCGGGCATCCTGGACCATATCCAGAAATTCGGGGCGACGATGAGCCATCACCATGGCATCGGCAAGGCCTTCGCGCCCTGGCTCGAGGGCGACGTCGGCCCCGAGGCCATGGCCGTCTACCGCGCCCTCAAGCGCCACTTCGACCCCAAGGGCATCATGAACCCCGGCGG
>JAKQKE010000037.1 GCA_029560805.1 Spirochaetota bacterium | reverse complement strand
GCCATCAGTATCGTAGGCTGGCTACCCATACGGTAAGGATACTGCCGCCCGAGCCCCTAGTGAAGCGGAAAGCCGACGACACTTGCCCCCGTGGCCCGCGATCGTACATACTCCTCCATGGAGGGCGCATGAAAGAGCAGCTCATCGTCAAGAACCTTCCCTTTATCAAGATACTGCCATCGTGGGCCCAGGAGCTGTCGTACAAGTACTGCTCCAAGACCGCGAACCTTTATATCGTCCACGGCAACATCCGCGACTTCCTGCCCCACAAGATGAACGAGGGCGAGTTCAACTTCGTCAAGATCCAGGACTACGTCTCCGAGGTGCTGTTCGGCAACCGCGACATCATCGTGTTCTGGGACCGCTCCTCCGGCGTCAGCTTCTGCTCGCCCGAGATGCAGCGCGACTATATACGCGCCATGAAGGAGCGCTTCCCGGACACCGAGGACGACGAGCTCCTGTCGTCGGACCCCGCCGTCGCCTTCAGGACCCTCGAGCGCTACTTCCTGCTCAACATCCCGCAGAAGAAGCGTATCGTGATGATCATCGACTACGCCGAGACGGTCCTGCCCGCCGGCGAGGTGGCCAAGCTCGACGAGTCGGACCGCTACTGCTTCGTCACGCTCAACCGTTGGTCCCACGACCCCGTGTTCACCAAGGGCGACGTCTCGGTGCTGCTCCTGTCGGAGAACCTGGCAGACCTCAACCCGCGCATCGTGGCGAGCCCCTCGACGATCAAGGTCGAGATACCGATACCCGACGAGGCCGTGCGCTCGTCGTTCCTCGAGTTCCTCGACTCCCAGGGTACCCTGCTACTCGACCGGGGCCTGACACCGGCCGCGGTCGGGGCGATCACCTCGGGCCTCAACCTCGTCAACCTGAACCGCCTGGCCGCCGAGAGCTGGCAGGAGGACAGGCCCATCTCGATGGACTACCTCAAGGAGAAGAAGCGGGAGATCATCGAGGGAGAGGCCGGCGGGCTCCTCGAGTTCCTGGAGACCGAGCACGACCTGTCCTTCGTCTCGGGCCACGACTTCGTCAGGAAGCGCTTCAAGCACGCGGCCAGGGCCCTCAAGCAGGGCCGGCTCGACGTACTGCCGATGGGCTACCTGATAGCCGGCCCGGTCGGCACGGGCAAGAGCTTCATGGTCTCGGCCTTCGCCGGAGAGATAGGCGTGCCGATGGTCAAGTTCAAGAACTTCCGTTCCAAATGGCAAGGCGTTACCGAGTCGAACCTCGAAAAGGTGCTGACCATACTCAAGGCCATGGCGCCGGTCGCGGTGATGATAGACGAGGCCGACGCCTTCCTCGGCGACCGCGACCAGGACGGCGACTCGGGCACCTCGAACCGCATCTTCGCCCAGCTCGCCAGCTTCATGGGCGACACCGAGTACCGCGGCCGCATCATCTGGTTCCTGATCACCTGCCGGCCCGACCTCCTGCCCATCGACCTGAAGCGCCAGGGCCGCGCCGAGGAGCACCTCGCCCTCTTCTACCCCGACAACGACGCGGACAAGGAGGCCCTCTTCGAGGTGCTCGTCCGCAAGCTCGACCTGTCCATCCGGCGCTTCCCCGTCTCCGAGCTGTTCAAACGCTTCAAGCACGAGTTCTCCGGCGCCGACCTCGAGGCGGTGCTGATACGGGCCAAGCTCAAGGCGACGATGGACGGCAGGACCTTCGTGACCCGCGAGGACCTCGACGAGACGATGACCGACTTCGTGCCGCCTGCCTACCCGCACGAGATCGAGCTCCAGAACCTCGTCGCGGTCGTCGAGTGCACGAGCAAGGAGATGGTACCCAGGCGCTTCCAAAACCTCGACCGCTCGCGCCTGGTCAAGGACATCCAGGAGCTCAAGAGCCTGCTCGGGGAGCGCTAGGCCGTGAGGCGGCCGCGCTACTTCAGGCGCATCTTCGCGCTGTTCCTCGCAGCTGCCATGGCGCCGGCCGCCGGCGTGTCGGTCGTCTATACGGCGCTCGCCGGGTCGGCCCTCAGGCGAGAGGCCTCCGGTCGGCTCGACTCCCAGGCGGCCGCCTTTGCGAGCGCTGTGGCCGCGATAGCCGACGGCTGCGCCTCGGGGCTGCTCTCCCTGTCGCAGGACGCCGCCGTCCTGGCCGCGCTCAGCGGCGGAGAGCCGGAAGGGGCCGCCGCGGTCCGAGCCTTCCGTAGCCTGCTCCGTGCGTTCCCGCGCGACTCAGGCCCCGCCGAGGCGAGCGTGCTGTCGCTGAACGGCGGCCGCGCCCTACTCGTCGGGAACCCCGCGCCGGACCGCGACCTGGCCACCTTCGGCTCCTGGGGCGTCTTCAGGGCGCTTTTGGAAGCCGATATGGCCGTCTCGCCGCGGCTCGCCGAGCTGTCCGATGGGACGAGATCATCGTTCACCGTGGGCGTGGCGCTTCGGGGACCCGACGGGACCAGGCTCGGCTACGCCCTGGCGGACGTACGACGCTCCGCGATAGCCGCGGCGGCCGCCGCCAGCGGCCTCAGGGGCGGCGCCTCGGTCGCGTTCCCGTCGGGCAAGCTGGTCTTCCATCAGTCCGACCCCGGGCTCGAGGGCGGGTACATCGAAGACGCTCCGCTCAGGCTCGACGGCGAGGGCGTTTCCATAGCCCGCGCTACGGGAGCCGGAACGACATTCACGGTGGTCGCCGAGGCGCCGAGCGGCCTCTACGACGGCTTCGGCCGCTCGGCGCGCAACGTCGCGCTGGCCGGGCTGCTCGCCGCGGCGGGCCTGGCGTCGGTTCTGTCCCTGCGCGCCTCGGCGTCAGTTACCGAGCCGGTGCTGGAGATGGCCCGCTCGATGCGCCTCGTCGAGGACGGCGACCTCTCGATCCGTATCAAGCCTTCCGGGGACGACGAACTAGGCGACCTGGCCCGCTCGTTCAACGCGATGACCGCCGAGGTGGACGCGCTCCTCCGGCGCGAAGTGGAGCGTCAGGAGCTGCTCAGGGAGGCGGAGCTACGCGCCTTGGCGGCCCAGATGAACCCGCACTTCCTCCACAACACGCTCGCCTCGATCAAGTCGCTGGCCAAGCTAGGCCGTTCCGGCGAGATCGCGGAGGTAGTCTCCAGGCTCGGCAAGCTCCTGCGATCCGGTTCCGGGCGACGCGACGGCCTGTCCACCGTGAGCGAGAGCCTATCGTCGGTGCGCGATTACCTCTCCATCGAGAAGCTTCGCTTCGGAGAGCGCTTCAGCTTCGAGCTGGACGTCGACCCGGCCCTGGAGTCCGTGACGCTACCACCGCTGACGCTCGAGCCACTCGCGGAGAACGCCCTGACGCACGGGCTGGAGCGTAAGCGCGGGCCCGGATCCCTGAGGATCGAGGGCCGGTTGGATGGCGGCGACGCCGTGATCTCCTTCGCCGACGACGGTCCAGGTATGGATGCCGAGGCGATAGCCCGGCTATCGGAGGCCCTCGAAGAAGCCAAAGCTCCGGCGGGCGAACACGGCATGGGACTCCTGGGCACGAACCGACGCCTGGCCCTCGAGTACGGCGCAGGCTACGGCATCAGGATACGGAGCGGCGGACCGTCCGGCGCGGGCTTCGTCGCGACGGTCAGGATCCCGTCGGGACTCGCGACTCCCAAGGGGGAGGCCCCATGAGGCGGCTCGTCATAGCCGAGGACGAGGAACTCGCCCGCAGGGAGCTCGAGACGACGATGCCCTGGGAACGCTGGGGCTACATGCTCGTAGGCTCGGCTGAGGACGGCCTCCACGCCTGGGACCTCGTCGTCGAGCGCCGAGCCGAGGTGGTGCTCACCGACATACGCATGCCGGGACTCGATGGGCTCGCCCTGATGCGCAAGGCCGAGGCGGAACTGGCGCCTCTGGAACGGCCGCTATTCATCATCGTTTCCGGGCACGCCGACTTCGACTACGCGAAGGAGGCGGTACGACTTGGCGCGTTCGACTATCTGATCAAGCCCGTCGACGATGGCGAGCTGGAGGACGCGATGCTCCGGGCGGCCAAGCGCGCCGGGGAGCGCGAACGGCTGGCCGGGCTCGAGCGGGCGGCGACGGCCGACCAGGCCTACGGCCTCCTACGCGACCTAACCCGGGAGCGTACGGCCGAATCGGGCGACTCGTACGTGGAGGCGGCCATCGCCGACCTTGGTGAGCGCTTCATGACCGACCTGTCGGCTGACTCGGTCGCCGGGCGGCTCGGCATCTCCGGCGACCACCTGTCCAGGCTGCTCAAGCGGGCCACGGGCCTGACCTTCAACGAGTACCTGACACGACTGCGCATGAAGAGGGCGATGGAGCTCTTACGCGATCCTACCGTGCGCGTCGGGGAGGTGGCGGACTTGTCCGGGTACCGTGACGCGCGCTATTTCAGCACTCTGTTCAGGCGGGTCATCGGCATGACCCCGAGCGAATTCCGTAGCGGCAGGATACGCCGCGACACGGGGGACCCATCGCCCTAGCGCCTTTGGCCGGCTTCCTGGAGCATCGTCGTGAAGCGCGCCATCGTCGCCTCGCGCTCAGTCACCGCAGCGTCGAAGTCGTAGTCGAGCAACCGCACGCTCTCGAGCGGCGGCAGACCGTCCGGTGCCGGCACGTCCACACGGGCCGAACGCCGCTTGAAGCGGGTCGAAACGACGCTGGCCACGTCGTGGCCGAGGACGAAGTCGATGAAGCGTCTGGCCGCCTCGTCGTGGGCGGCGTCTCGCAGAATGGCCACGCCGTCGGGCACGGTCGAGGTGCCGTCGGCCGGATAGACTATCCTGACGTCCGAGCCGAGGCGCATCGACTCGGCCCCGGCGTTCTCGTAGGTCAGCCCGACCAGGTACTCGCCCGCGGCCACGACGCGGTATACCATGGCCGACTCGCTCAGGGTCGAGCCGCCGATGGCGTCGATGAAGCCCTCGACGAAACGCCAGTCGGAGTCCTGGTCGCCCCCCGCCCGAGCCCTGGCCGCGACCATCATCGTGCGCAGGATGGTATAGGAGCTGGCGGAAGAGACGGGGTTCGCGAACGCCACGCCGCCTGCTAGCTCCGGAGCCAGCAGGTCTGACCACCCTGCCGGTACGGCCTCGGGCGGCACAAGTCGCGCGTTGACCATGATGACCATCGGTAGCACGGTCAGGCCGGTCCAGTAGCCGTCCTCGTCCTTGAGGGCGGCCGGGACGGCGTCGCGCTCCGGCGACAGGTAGGGTTGGAACAGCCCCAGGTTCGCCACGAGGCTCTCGGCGCCGCCGCCCCAGAGCACGTCGGCCCGCTCGCCAGCCGATAGCCTGGAGAGCAGCGCGCCGGTGCCGTCCAATACAAGCCTTACCCGAAGCCCGGTGCGCTCCCTGAATTCGTCTATGATGGTCTTGGCGAGTTCGTCAGGGTGGGACGAGAAGACGACCAGGTCGGCCTCGGGAACGGCCTTGACCGGATCGGCGCGGGCGCACGAGGCGGCCAACGCTGCCGCAACGACGACGACGAGGCCGATCCGACCGTGCGCTGAGCGGCGAGTCACGCCTCGAGCCTCCGGTCTGCCGCCTCGGGCTCGTCGTCGAGCCGATCCAGGAACGCCTCGAGCCCGGCCACGCCGTCGAACAGGTGGGCGCGAAGCCCGAGGGCGCCCGCCGCCTCCGCGTTCTCGGCCATATCGTCGACGAAGACCGCGTCCGGGGCCGCTACACCCTCCGCTTCAAGGATGAGCCGCCAGAAATCGGGATCCGGCTTACAGACGCCCATCAGGTGGGACGCGTAGACCGCGTCGAAGACGTCGTACATGCCGGCGGCCCGGAGGTAGTCGTAATGCGAAGCAATCGTGTTGGTGCCGCAGACCACGCGGCCCCGGCGGCGTAGGCTACGGGCCAGGCCGACCATCACCGGGTCGAGCGATGGCGCGAACAGCGTGCTCCAGTAGTCCTCGCCGACGCTCAGCCCGGATGCGACCGAAAACCGCGCCCAGTAGTCGTCGGCAGCCATGCGCCCGGCCATTAGCTCGTCCAGGTCGGGCGCCGCCAGGCGCCGTAGCTCGGTCTCGGGCAGGCCTAGCCTGAGCGCGGCCTCGGGTAGTACGTCGAACGAGCCGACCATCACGCCGCCCATGTCGAAGATGAAGAGACTCATTCCTTACCGGCCTGGTAGACGGCCGATCCCCCTAAGAAATACTTGGATAGGGTGAAGAATAGCACGAAGACCGGTAGCGAGGCGATGACCGCCACGGCCATCATCGCGCCTTCGTCGGCGTGTTTCTCCGCGGTGAACTTGACGATATAGGCCGGTATGGTCTTCATCCGTTCCTCCTGCGCGACGAGGAGCGGCCATAGGAGGTTGTCCCACTGTTGCCTGAACGACAGGATGGCCAGAGTCGCGGCCGCGGGGCCGGAATTCCTGAAGACCATGTCGCGGAAGATACGCGGCTCTGAGCAGCCATCTATCCTGGCGGCGTCGAGCATCTCGTCGGGGAAGGTGACCAGGTACTGCCGCATGATGAACACCCCGAAGGCGTTCATCAGGAAGGGCAGGATCAGGCCGGCGTAGCTGTTCTGGAGCCCCGCCTTCACGATGATCAGGTACAGCGGTATCATCACCGTCTCGAAGGGGATCATCATGGTGCCCATGATGGCCATGAACACGGCGTTCCGACCCCTGAACCTGAACTTCGCCAGGCCGTAGCCGACCATCGACGACAGCACGACCGTCGTGATCGCGATCGTCGTCGAGACGATGACCGAGTTGAGGATGTTGCGCAGGTACATCCACTGGCCATCGTTGCCGGCGAGCGCGCGCAGGTAGTTGGCCGGCTTCCAGGTCTCTGGTATCCAGCGGTACGGCATCTGCATGATGTCCATCGCCGGCATGAACGACGAGCCTATCATGAAGACGAGCGGCACGACGACGACGGCGCAGGCCGCCGCGACCAGAGCCGCCCCGGCGGCGCCGCCTACCCGGTCGAGGATCTTGATACCGCGCCTCATGATTCGGCCTCGTCGCCCTTGGACACGCGCAGCTGGACCCAGGTCAGCGCGAGCATGAACAGGAACAGGATGGTGCTCATCACGCTCGCCCTGCCTATGTTGAGGTCGCGCATGGCCGTGTTGTAGATGTTCAGCGTGATCACGTTGATCGGGGCCAGCGGCGCCCCGCTCTGGGTGAACAGGTACTGGGTGCTGAAGGTCTTCATGCACTGGATCAGTATCATCACCGAGACGAGCACGGTGGTCGGCCTGAGGAGCGGCAGGGTGATCGAGAAGAAGCGCCGGACCGGCCCCGCGCCGTCTATCATCGCCGCCTCGTTGACCGAATCGGGTATCTTGCCGATGCCGGTGACGAACAGGATGGTGAAATAGCCCAGGTACTTCCAGACGTACACGACCATCGTCGAGACCTGGACCATCGTCGCGCTCGACAGCCACTGGTGGTCTATTCCCGGCGTCATCGCTATCCAGTTGACCGCCTGGTTGGCAAGGCCGCGAGGGTCGAGCATCAGGAGCCAGATCAAGGCTGCGACGACCGACGACAGCACCGCGGGCGAGTACAACGCGGCCTGGGCCAGCCGCTTGCCGCGCCGCATCTGGGTGATCAGCGCGGCGAACAGCAGGCTCAGACAGAACAGCGGCACGAAGACGCCGACCGTGAAGACGCCCGTGGCGCGGGCCGAATTCCAGAATTCCTCCGAGCCGAGCACCCGCTGATAGTTCTGGAGCCCTATGAATTTCGGGGCCTTGAGCGACAGGAGCCGCTTATTGAAGAAGCTGGTCCAGATGGCGTTCAGCATCGGATAGAACGAGAAGACCGAGAAGAAGAGCAACCCGGGCGCCACGAACACCCAACCCCAACGCGCCCTGTTCCGCTCCAGCCCGCTAGCGGACTCGCGACGCTTCATTCGTTACCTCCAACGGAAAACTTGCGCTGTAACAACCTACCACGGAGGCTCGGGGCACGGTGACTACGATAGGGGGAGAATCAAAGATAGAACGTGGATATCCGTTCCATTCTCCTAAACCCCCGCCCACTCCTAGTCCGTGTCTCCGTGCCTCCATGGCTCAAGTATCGATACTACGTCAGATATCTTCCAGGGCGGCCTTGACGTCGCGCCTGAGCTTGTCGAGGGCCTTGGCCGGCTCGACGCCGGACAGCATCACCGACTCGAAGGCTTCCTTGAGCAGTGACTCGATCTTGGAGCTCGCCGCGCCGTAGTAGACGATGTGGCCGGCGGCCATGTCGTCCTCGAACACCTTGGAATACGGAGTCTCCTTGAAGATCCTCGACTCGAAGAGCGCCTTGGTCGGCTGGACGATGGCCACCTTCTCGAGGTATTCCTCGCCGTGCTGCAGCATGTAGCCGAGTAGGGCCCAGGCGGCCTGCTGCTCCAGCTTGGACGACTGGGCGTTGACCATGTAGTAGTGGCCGTAGTAGTTGTTCGGCACCTTGCGCACGGCGTCCTTCCATTGCGGGAAGGGCACGACCATCCACTCGCCCGAGTTATAGAACGTCGGGTTGGCGTCGCGCATGCGGGCTTCCTGGTACAGGCCGGACAGCGACATGGCTATCTCGTTCTTGTCGTTGTCGAAGACCTTTCGCGCAGCCGTGTAGGTCGGTGAACCGAGGTTCTTGCCGTTGGGTCCGAAATCCTTGAAGTACGCGAGGACCTTGAGCCAGGCCGCGTCGTTCGTGACGACCGACTTGCCGTCCTTGGACACGAGCTCGCCGCCGAGCTGCTCGACCATGGGCACGACCGAGGTCAGGTAGTACGGATAGCGGAAGTCGAAGCCGCGGCGGGTGATGATCTGGCCGTCGCGTTTGACGATCTTCTCGGAAACGGCCATGACCTCTTCCCAGGTCTTGGGATAGTCCTTCATCGGGTCGAGCCCGGCGTCGCGGAAGATCTTCTTGTTCAGGTACACGGCCCAGTTGGTCAGTTCGAGGGGCATGCCATAGATCTTGCCATCCTCGGTGACCGGGTCGAGCATGCCGGCCATGTACTTGGCCTGCATGTCCTTGGCGCTCTTGAAGCCGGCCAGTTTGTAGTCGACCGGCGCCACGCGACCGTTGGCTATGAACTGATACTGATCGAATATCTCGAGGTTGAAGATGTCGGGACCGGCGTTCGCCGCGAAGCCAGCGACGACGATGTCCTTGATCTTGCCGGACGGATAGGTCACGTACTTGACGGTTACGCCCGGGTTGGCCTTGGTGAACTCGTCTATCAGGCGCTTCTCGAGCGCCGTCCTGGCGGAATCCTCGTGGGTCCAGACGACGACCTCGACTGTTTTGCCCTTCAGGGCGGAGACGGTCGGGGCCTGCGCGAAGGCCGGCGCTACGAGCGCGGCCGCCAGCAGTATCGCTACGAAACGTTTCATGGCATCCTCCTCTACGGAACTATTGAGACTAGGATCGATCCATCCCGCGGAACCCGCAATGCCGCTATCCCGGCATTTTGTTTGGAAAGACGGCGCCCTTGGGCGGCGTCGGGCTAGCCAGAGCCTGACGGCCCTGGTATATCTTGTCCATGCTCAAGTTCTTCCTGAAGAAAAGCTTCTTCGACGGCTGGGACACCATGTTCTCCCTGGCCGCCTTCAACGCCGTTCTGCTCGCCCTGGCCGCCGTCGGCCTCTGGCTGCCGTCCTTGACCGGTTACGCCTGGCTCAGGCTGGCCGGTCTGGCCTTCGCGGTCCTGGCAGCCTCGGTCTGGGCCTGCGTAGCCGCCAACGCACTATACCGGGTCGCCGACGGGCGCTCGCTCGGCCTCGACGAGATCCGTGGGGCCGTCCGAGACGGGATCGTACCCGGCCTACAGTACGGCGCGGTGGTGACGCTGGCGGTCGCGGCGGCCTCGGCCGCGCTACCGTTCTACGCGAGCCTCGGCGGCGCGCTCGGCGTCTTCGCAGCCGGGCTCTCGTTCTGGCTGTTCGCGGCGCTCTGGCTGACCCTGCAGTACTTCCCAGCCGTCAAGGCGGCCGAGGGCAAGGGCTTCGTCGAGTCGATGCGCCTTTCGTTCATCGCCTTCGTCGACGCGCCAGGGTTCGCCGCTATCCTGGCCCTGGACGGGCTTCTCTGCGTGGCTCTGTCGCCCGTCGTGGCCTTCCTGCTGCCGGGCTTCTCCGGCGCGATCCTGGCCGTCTGCGAGGCCTACCGGCTCAGGCGCCTCAAGCTACGCTGGCTATCGAATGCCGGCGCCAGGCCGGGCCGCGCTCCTTGGGAGGAGCTGCTCGCCGAGGACGTCGAGGCCTTCGGGAACCGCGGCTTCAAGGATCTCCTGTTCCCCTGGAAGCGCTGAGCGGGCTTTCACGTAAGCGCTCGCGCCGTGCCTGTTCGTCAGGTTCCCCTGGAAGCGCTGAGCGCGCCGCCGTGACCGCCGGCGCATCCTAACACCGGCGCATCCTAACGCCGGTGCATCCTAGCGCCGGCGCCTCATCCTCGCCTCGATGCGCTCCCGTATCCAATCCGGGAAGGCCGCGAGGTGCGGCCGCAGCTCCCTGGCCAGGGCCGGGAACGCGCTGATCGGCTTGAGCAGGCGCCTCAGCTCGGCCGGGACGCGCCCGCGCTCCCCCGAATCGAGGGACGGCAGGAAAGACCGTCCCTGGGCGACCAGGGCCCGGATCTCCGCCAGGGCGGCTTTGTAGTCGAACACCGACTGCACCGATCGCCAGGTGTCGATCGCCAGCCAGCACGACAGGAAACCGGCCGCGTAGTGCTCGATGAACGGCCCGGGGGCGGCTATCCACGAGAAGACGAACGGGTTAATGCCGTAGACGAGTACCGGCGCCAGAGCCGCCCAGTAGATCGAGAACTCGAGGCAGACCCGCCCGTGTACGTTGAATTTCCTATCCCTATAGTCCCAGAGGGCCATGCCGAACAGCCGCTCGAGGAGCCACGAGGTGACGTACTCGAGCAGGGTCGGCGCCGACAGCATCGCGGCCCAGGCCGCTACCGGAGACAGGCTCGTCACCGCCCGACCTAGTAGCGTGATGGCCAGGGCGCCGAAACCGTAGATCGGCACGAAGGGCCCCGTGAGGAAGCCGGCGTTGACGAATCGGCGTTCGTGGAGCGAGCGGTAGACCGTCTCGATAATCCAGCCTAGGAACGACATGCTCGCGAAATAGATGAAGTGGCTCAGAAGGCCATTCGGGATAGCCAGGATCATCAAGGCAACATACTGAACCCCGCCGCGTAGCGTCAAACGCGTATGGATATATTGATACCGATAATTTAATATAAGCCTATTGACATATAGCCTTGGCGTGATCATTATTGTTGAGTGTTTTAATAGTCTTTACGACAAAGGAGATCCAGCATGAAGAAGGCAGTCATAGGCGCCGTCATGTTCCTGGCCGCCGCCGCCGCGTTCGGCCAGACCGCCACGAAGTACTACGTGGCGCACCAGGGAGGCTACATAGGCGAGGCCACCGTGACGATCAAGGGCACGAAGGTCGTCGAAGCCTCGTACGCCGAGTGGCAGGGACCGGGCGGCTGGGCCGAGTACAACTCGCCCGATGGGAAGTCGGTCGTAGACGGCGCGGTCGTCCGCGTGCCCGACCCGTTCGCCAACGTCGGCCATCCCGACCCGGCCATCGCCGGCTACATGTTCTACGTCTACAACGTCCAGGGCGGCCTCGGCGTCTGGTCCCAGTACACCCCCGGCAAGACCGGCTTCGCCCGCCCCTCGCGCCAGTTCGAGCGCGATTTCGAGGGCCTGATGGGTAACCCGATCAGGGCCGCCGCCTACGCGAAGGCCGCCAGGGAGGACACGCTCGTCAACGTGACGATAGACGGGCTCGTCGTGACCGTCGGCAAGCCCGCCTCGAAGACTGTGCACTACGGGCACATGAACAAGGCCGACCCCAGGTCCACCTACATGGCCCTGAGCGCTGGCAGCATCGGCTACCGCTACAACTACAAGGCGACGGTCGAGTTCTTCAAGAAGAACCCCACGGCCGACTATAGCTCCGCCGTGATCAAGCAGACGAAGCTCAGCCTCGTCGAGGATAGGAGCGTCGACGCCAACGCCGCCGCCTCCGAGTACACGGCCGCGAGCGACGGCGTCTACTTCGTCGCCGACGCGGTGTCCGGCGCGACCTTCTCGGACTTCCAGCACTACGCCCTCGAACTCCAGGCGGCCTACAAGATGGCCCTGGCAGAGCGCGCGGTCAAGTTTAAGAAGTAATATCTCTGGGTAAGGAACGGCCGCCCTATCGTATAGGGCGGCCGTTCCTTTTTTATGGCGAGGTCGGAGACGGAGGCCCGCTATAGGGTCAGGGCCTCCGTACGCTCGAGGGCTTTGACCATGAGCCGGACGAGCGACTCGCAGTCGTCATCGGTCGTATGGTAGCCTCCGCCGGAGGTATCCTGCCTGACCACGACGGTGCCGTACTCGTCGTCGCCGCCCGGCTCAACCTCATAGCCGCGGAGTCGCAGCCCGCTCAGCTGCGCGTAGGCCGGCCCTGAGCGGCCACGAGTCAGGGCGACGGCGTACATATAGGGCACGTTGCCGTTCGGCCCCTTGTTGATGGCCGCCTGGAATTGCACGCCCACCAGGTCGTCCGGCTTGCGCCTCGGCTCGAGCATCAGGCGCAGGTTCTCGGGAACGTCACGGCCCTGTCCGTCCTTGTCGAAGCGTAGGTATGGCGTCATCGCGTAGCCCTCCGGTAGCGGCACGCTCATCGCAGCCAGGAAACGGCCCATCGCAAGGTCGAGTTCCGCCGGTACGTGGACGCCGATACGCCCGAAGAACAGCCCGGGCAACGAGAACAGCGCCAGGTCGAGCGTTACCAGCCACAGCCTCGAGCCGACGGCGGCCAGCACGATGGTTCCGAAGAGAAGCAGGCCGAGCAGCATGACGCCGGCGGCTACGGGCCCTATGACGCCGTTCCGCAGCTTCCGCGACCGGGCCAGAGCGTCGGCCATCCTGGAGACCTCGCCGTCAGTCACGGCTCGCCACTCCTCCAGGCCCTGGTCGTCGGGCTTGTTCGTGGCCGGCTTGAGCGCCAGGAGAAGCCAGGCGGCGAGTATCGCCGGCAGGCCGAAGAACGGCGAGCCCAGGATCAACTGAAGGCCGACCGCCGCGGTGTACAGGGCGGCGGCCGCCACGAGCCGGGAGCCGAGACCCAGCTTGAGGAACCTAAAACGTATTTCCATCATCGAGCCTCCGCGCGCGGCTTGATCTCGTCGTGGCCGGCGAATTTCCAGTAGAGCGGGCAGGCGGCCTGACAGGCCGTGAACGAGCCGCAGGTCATACACGGCTCCGGCGCGTAGCGTTTGCGCTTAAACCAGGCCGCCGCCTCCGAGAACCAGACCCGCTCGAAGCCGTCCGACAGCAGGTTGCCAACCGGCTCGGGCCACGACGAGCACGGTAGCACGTCGCCGGATGGCGAGACGGACAGGAGACCGTCGCAGGCGGCGCAGCTTTTATTGCCGAGCCCCCTGGCGATGGGGTTGTACAAGCACATCGGCATCGGCGAGTACCAGTAGAAGTCGACGCCGGCCTCGTGGGCGCGACGCCTGGCCTCGTCGATGAAGGCGCCGGCCTCGGCGTACGGAAAAAAGAGGCCGCCGCCATGGCGGCCGGTGCCGGTCGGAATGAACAGGTTCATCGACATGCGACGAACGCCGAGCCCGGCGACGAAGGCTGGCAGCCCGAGGAGCGCCTCGGCGTTGGCCCGGGTCAACGTCGAGTTGGTCTGGACGGATATGCCGGCGGCGATCATGGCTATGATACCGGCGACGCTTTCATCGAACGCGCCTTCGGCGCCGCATAGTCTATCGTGCAGGGCCGCCTCGGGCGCCTCCAGGCTGACCTGGGCGGTGCGGAGGCCGGAGGCGTACAGCGACGCGGCCCGTTCCGGCGTCGCGAGGCGCCCGTTCGTGACCAGGTTGACTCTGAGCCCGCGCGAGACGGCGTAGGCAGCCAGCTCCTCGACGTCCGGTCTCATGAGAGGCTCGCCGCCGGTGAACGAGAAGAACGGAATCTTGGCCTCGTCTTTGAACAGGTCGAGGACGCGTATCCACTCCGCGGTATCGAGCTCCGACGCGCCGTCGCCCTGCGCGAGGGCCAGGCCGCTCGAGTCGCCGCAACCGGCGTAGCAGAACAGGCAGCGGTTATTACAACGATAGGTGATCGCTATCTCGCCGAGCACGGGTAGCCGCGTGAAGTCGAAGCCGTAGCGCACTCGCTCCAGCTCGACCGGGCGGCCCTCGTAGGCCGCCTTCAGGGACAGGAAGAACGAGCCGACCTGAGCCGCCTTCTCGTCGTCGAAGCCGGGCAAGTCCTCGAAGCGTCCGCCCGTGCCGAGGTACTCGAGCAGGGCGGCGCCGGTCCGGTTGGTCTTATAGACCAGGTTGGGCGGCAGGATGACCACCTCGTCCTCGGTCCGCGCGTAGGCGTAGGGCGATAGCCCCCGCCAGAAGCCGTAGACCCACTCGAGTTCTTCGATCGCGCGGCTCAATGCGAACTCCCCGAAACGCAGGCGGAATGACAGGCGGAGTGGCAGGCCGAATGGCAAGCCGAGTGGCAGGCCGAATGGCAGGCGTCGTGGCAGGCGTTATGGCAAGCCGAATGGCACGAGCCAACCGTCCCGACGTTGTCGGGCGTGAAGCAGCCGGAGTAGCAGACCGCCGAGCGCATGAAGTCCGCGTAGCCGGCCGTCATGCCCTCGGGCAAGCGCACGCCGGCCAGTCGATCCGGCCTCGTCGAGATGACGGCGTAGCTACGCCAGTACATCCAAGCGCGGTGCTCGCGATAGTAGGCCGTGCGACGGGACTCGTCCCAGCTCGCGACCTCGTCGGCCCGCCTGCCGGCCTCGAGCAGCTTCTTGCGGTAATGATCCTTCGTCGCCTCCAGGTCGCAGTCCCAGACCTTCTCCTGGAGGCTCTTGATGGCGCCCTCGAAGAAGTCGGCGAGGAGCCCCGGCAGGACGTTCCCGTCGGCGTCGAAGGAGGCCATGAAACGCTCCTCGATCTCGTCGGCGGCCGCGCGCTCAGACAGGAAGCGTAGCTTGAGCGGGTCCTCCCGCTCGACGGCCACGAGGCCCTGGGCGACGAGGGCGTCGACCATGATCGAGGCGATGCGCGGAAGGGCCAGCTCGAGGAGGAGCGCAGCCTCGACCGGATGCAGATCCTCCGGTACCTTGCCCGGTACCTGGTAGCTGCCGGCGAACAGCTTGGGCGGCGTCCATGCATCGCCGGCCCACGCGATGGCCTCGACCAGAGAGGCGCGCTCGGCGTGCTTGGTCGCGCGCCGGCGATAGAGGAGCAGGGCCGCGGCGATCGCCGCGCCGAGGGCCGCGAGAAGGCCGATGGTCGCGGCGGGTCCGCCGGTCCGATCGCCCCGCTCTCCCCGGCCGATGCCGTCGGTCGTCGCGCGACTACCGAGCGCCGCGTCGAGGTCAAGGTAGCCCTCGGGGAAATAGAGGCCAAGGCGCTGCTCCGCGTTGGCCCGAGGCGCCTCCTGATAGAAGAGCGCCGTCAGGTAGTAGGCCCCGTCGTCACCCTGGGAGCCGTAGTAGTCGATGCGGTTCTGCTCGTTGACCCATGACTCGGTGAGCATCGGCACGGAGCGCTTCTCGTCGTCCCCCAAGCGCTCCCCAGAGACGCGGACGGGCAGCACGAGCCTGACGGCCCGGTATTCGAGCGCCTCGTCCCATTCGACCGGAGCCCAGTCGAAGTAGACCAGGGAGCCGCGCTCCGGGCTCTCGGTCAGGCCGACGAGCCCGGCCCCGGCAAAGTCGCCGGCGTAGTTCATCACGTAGTAGGCCGTGCCCGAGAACCTGCGGCCGCCCTCGAGCACGACGTCGTAGCGTCCCGAGCCCAGGTCATCGATGCGTAGCGGGACGCGCCGCCCGCCGTCGAGGTCGGCGTAGCAGCGCGTCAGGTTCCAGACCGGCGCGAAAGCCTCACCTTGGAAATAGAAGCCGCTCATATCACCCGACGACACGCGCCACTCGAGCGTATAGAAGATCTCGCCCCTGCCGTCGGGCCGCAGGTTGACCGTAATATCGACCGACGCCAGGTCGCTCGCCAACGCCGAGGCGCTACCGACGGCCAGGGCCGCGAGTAAGAGGAGAAGCGCCGCCAGGCTCGGCTTCCAGCGGAAGCGCCCGTACGCGCGGCGAGTGCTGCTACTGCTCATAGTCGCTCCTTAATATCCATGGCGTCGGCGGGTGAAAGGCCGCCCGACAGGTCGCGCGTGGCCTTCTCGATGATGGCCGCCTTATCGACCAGGGCCGCCTTCGCGCGTCCCTTGGCGTCGGCGAAGGGATCGGCGTCGTCAAGGCCGTGCCTCCTCTCGGTCGAGGCCGCGTCCAGTTCCTTGAGGTACAGGTCGGCGACTGAAAGGCAGTCGGACAAAGCCTCCTCGGCCTGGGGGACGCGGCTCTTGGCGTTCCGGCTGGCCGCCAGGTAGGAGGCGCCCCTCGTCGCGGCGAGTCTGACGAGCGAGCCCAGCTCGTCGTCGGGCAGGCGCATCGTCGCGAGGCGGTCGCGGTCGCGCTTGACGGCCTCGAGCCGCTCGCTCGCTTCGGCCCAGGCGCGGCGCTCGCCCTCGGCGACGGCGGCCTTGGGGCCGAGGCCGCTCGCCGTGGTTATCGCGAAGGCGGTCGCCTCGGTTACGAGGCAGGCGGCCACGCCAGCGAGCGGCGAGGCGGCGAAGCCGACGGCCGCCCCAACGGCGACCGAGGCCGCCGACATGGCGAGACCGAGCGGGGAGACGGCGTATAGGCCAAGGTATCGTCGTAGATCCATGGCGATACTGTAGCGCCGCGCCAAGTCAGTATCAAGCCTACCCTCAGTCGAGAATCGTTATCTCGACCCTGCGATTGCGCGCGCGGTTGGCCTCGCTGTCATTCGGCGCGATGGGCCGATCGGCACCGAGCCCGCGATAGACGAACCGATTCTCCGGGATGCCCCGCGCGGCCAGTTCGTCGACGATGCGCCTGGCCCTCCGCTCCGAAAGCTCGTACTGGCCGGCCGGCTTGCCAAGGTCGGCGGTATGACCCTCGACGAGGAAGGTACGATCGGGTAGGCGTCCGAGCGCCTCGGCTATCGCGTCCAGTCGGCCGCGCTCGGAGGCGAGCAGCTCGTCGCCGTCGGCCACGAAGCGCAGGTCGTACAGCAACATCACGACGCCTCGCTCGCCCCGGGCCAGCTCGAACGCCCCTCCAGGCTGGCTCGCTGGCGACGGGCTCGCCGTGACGGCGCCGCCCGGTACAGGCACTCCGGTTCCTGGCGCCGACGAGCCTGGCGCCGACGAGCCTGGCGAGGCTCTGGCCGTCGGCGTCCCGGTGGCACCGGCGGACGCCGACGGTGTCCCGGTGGCTCCGGCCGACGGCGTCCCGGTTGCGCCGGCGGACGCTGACGGTGGCGCTGACGATGGCGACGACAAGGGCGCGCCGGTGATCGTCGCGACGACCCGATCCCGGTCCCCGGGTAAGCTGCCGCGATGGAAATGCAGGATGAAACCCTTGAGCCTGACGGTCGGATACGTTCGATAGGTATAGCTCTCATCGATCGTCTCGCGGATGAACAGCGTGGAGCCGTCCTCGGCGTCGATGACGATATCGACGGTACGGCCGCCGGTGGCGCCGCTCATGTCCGGGTCGCCCGAGGGATCGCGCCCGTCGTATCGGACGGCGTAGCGCGCCCTGATCGCCTCGGCGGCGCGACCGGCGTAGTTCGTGGGGCCTCGATACTCGTACTCGACGAGCACCCGCACCCTCGTCGCGCTATGGCCGGGCCGTGGCCTGACGACGACCGAGCCATAGCCAGTCCAGCGGCCGCCTATGGCCACGTCCTCGGGTGGCGAGGTCGGCACTCCGCGGAGTATCGGATAGCCTCGGTCGACCGAGAAGCGTAGCGTACCGTCCGGCCCGGCGGTGAACTCAACCGGCACGGCCTCGTCGAGGCGCCTGGCCACCGCCCTCTCATCGCGCATCGTCTCCTCGAGTACGAGGGCCTCGCCCGAGTAGCGGGCCAGGCCCTCGGCGGTCCTGGTCAGCGACAGGTCGAGCCTCGCCTCCCGGTAGGCATGTCCGACGTAGCGGCCGTCCTCGTAGCGCGAGAAGTCCGATCGCTCGGTGACGATGACTCGACCCTCGGGCGGGTTGAAGGGCGTGAGGCCAGCTTGAGCCTGCGCGACACAGGCGGCCGATAGCGCCAGAGCGCACGCGAGACCGCGCGACACGCATCTATGAACGCGTATCGCGCATCTGAGGCCGCGGGTTGCGGTCATACCGACTCCGTATGCCCGATGGCCACGGCCATCCTGGTGAACGACGACGGTCCCTGCCGCCTGAAGGAGCCGAAGCGGCCGTCGCAACAGGTACAGTCGCCGGCGATCGATGGGTCGACCAGCCCGAGCGCGTCGGCCAGCGCCCGGTTCGCCTCGACGAGGTTCAGCCGGGGCCTTCCGTCCGGCCTATCGACCGCTGTAGAGCCGAATTCCGACTCGAAGGCGCGAGCCCGGGCCTCGTCGACCACGTAGCAACACGAACCGATGCATGGTCCGAAGGCGACGCTCAGGCTCCCGGGCCTGGAACCGTAGAGCCGCCCCATGAGCCGGACCGCCTCGGCCAGGATGCCCGTCCCCTTCCAGCCAGAATGGAGGAGCCCGAAGGCGCCCGAGTCCCGGTCGTAAACGAAGATCGGCATGCAGTCGGCGACCGTCATCACGAGGACGCGGACGGGACCGGCACCGCTAGTCACGAGGCCGTCCGCCTCGCGGCCGACTTGGCCCGACGGCTCGAGGGCCTCGAGCACCGTCCTCGAGTGCACCAAGTCGACCGACGCGGCCGCCCCGGGATCGAAGCCCCGCGCGGCCAGCCAGGCTCGTCGCCTCGAACGGTTGCCGTCGTCGCCGAAGCCCATGTCGCCTGCGGCCGCCAGGCTCATAACGGCAACAGGGGCGTTCGCGCCGCGGAGCGGTAGGTGTAGCGCCTCGGAGCAGGCTCCGGTCGTCCCGAGTGCGTTCACGCTTGATCCAGGCCGCCGACAGCCGTCTTGATCAGTTCCGAAAGCAGGAAGTTCGCCTTCTCGAGCTTGTCCTTGGAAGATTCAAGGCTCTTCTGGAACTCCTTGTTCGCCTTGCCCTCGATGCGGCCGAGGTTCGATAGCGAGTCGTAGCGCCCGCGGGTCTCCCGGGAGAGGATGGCTTTGAGGATCTCATTCATGCGCCTCATCGCGTCCGCCGACTTGGACAGCAAGGCCTCCGCCTCGGTGTCCGCCGCCTTGACGGCGGAGTCTATCTTACGGCGCTTGATCTGCACCGACGACAGCTCCGTGCGCGCCTGGCCGTAGGCGCCGCCGAGCTCCCCGTCCGGCGACAGCCTCGAGTCCAGGCGTTTGAGACCATCGCCAATCTGCAGGATCTCGTTGTACGCGTCGGTGAAGTCGAGCCTATTGTCGCGCTTGTAGAATTCACCCTCGAGCAGCACCAGCTTGAGCGACTTGTTGATGTCGCTCAGGAAGGTATGATGGTAGAACGCCTCGAGGAAGCGTAGCGCCCTCGCGTAGCGCATCGGCGGGATCCGCTCGCCGCCGGACTCGGACAGGTACTGGAACCAGGTCGGGGCGTCCCTGCCGACGAGGGCCTGGATATCGGAATCGAGCTGGGCGATACGCCGCTCCGCGGAGAAGCATTGGTATCGGCGGTCGATCCGCTCGCGCCAATACGACTTGAAGATGGCGAACCAGTCCTCGCCGCCGCCCGTGGTCGCGCACTGCCAGTTCGGGTCTTCGTTGGCGACCTTGAGGATGTCCTCGATGGGCACCCTCGCGTTGAAGCCGCGAATGGCCGCGAGGGCCTTTTCGGCGCTGGCGAGCTCGGTTGTAACCGCCTCGTCGAGGTCGAAGCCCTCCCGGCCAACGTCGTCGTTCAGCTCGAAGCCTAGGATCGCTTCCATCAACCGGGCCGAGGGCGGCTGGTCCAGCGAGCAGAGTATCGCCGCGAGCTCCGCGAGCTGCTCGGCGGCCGCGTACATCGACAGCTCCTTGAGCCCGGAGACATTGGTCTGAAACGCCGCGAGCATGCGATCGAACAGGAAGCTCGAAAGGCTCTTGAGCACGTGGAGATTGCGCACGTCCTTGTACATCAGGCGGCGCTTATCCTCATCGATGCGGCCGAGCGCGGACTCCATCGCCGCGAGGACCGCTATGCGCACGTCGGAGTCGAGCATGGTCGAGTTCTGCTCGGCGACGAGATACGGGTCCGCGTCGGTCGATAGCTCCCGGTGTATCTCCTCGAACTCCAGGGACGCGAGGAACGCGAAGAACGGCGCTCGGTTCTTCTCGAGAGTGCGATCGAGGAGGTCGTAGAAGTACCTGGCAGCCTGCCTGAGGGTCGCGAGCTCCCGATAGAAGGCTTCCTGGAGCACGCGCCGCTTCGCGTCGATCAACCCCGCGCTCGTCGACTCGACGCGTTTGACTATGGCCTTGAGGAAGCGTTCCTTGACGAGGTCTTCCTTGCTGCCGCCGCCGAAGATCGACCGCAGGGTGATAATGATGCGCGTCACCAAGCCCAGCTCACTATAGGCGGCCCGGTAATCGATGCGCGGCTCCTGGAGGTGTCCCCGCTCGAACAGCGGCTCGGTCGAGACCGTGCACGAGCGCTGGAGCCGCTCGAGCATCTCCGAGCGCTCCGAGGGGCTGAGATCGAGGACGAGGGCTTCGAACGTCGATGCGCTGGCCATATCCGTAATCCTATCCGGCGAATGGCGTATTAGCAAGGCTCCGTTAGCTCGACGACGACGGGCCCCGAGCCTCGGGGCGACGGGAACGACAGCCTGAAGGCCCGGAGCCGTAGCTCGGCGGCCCGGTTCCCGCCGTCGCCGTATAGGTCGTCGCCCTCGAGCGGCAGTCCAAGCCAGGCCATATGCGCGCGGATCTGGTGCCTGAAGCCGCGCGCGAGCCGTACCTCGACCAGGAGCCCCGACGAGAACGGCCGAGCGGTTACGACGTCGCTGAGGTACGAGTCGCGAGTCCAGTCCTTGGCGCGAGACGCTGGCCCGGGCCCGATCGTCGCGCAGGCGACGCGGGCCGCTCCCGGGCCATAGGGCCTGAAGCGGCTCTCGATCGACGCGCCGGCCAGCATCGACGCCAGGGCCGGGGCGTCGCCTCGGAGCAGGCAGGAGCGCCAACGGTCAGGATCGGCTCCAGGCGGCGCGTACAGCTCCGGCCGCGAACCGGCGAGGCCGACCGGAGCCGGGAGGCATAGCGCGCGATAGGTCTTGACGAAGGCGCCGCGCGCCGCCGCGGCGCTCATCGCGGCGAAGCTCCCGTCGTCGGTCGCGAACGCCACGAGACCCGAGGTGGCGCCGTCGAGCCGATGCAGTAGCCCACCCTCGCCCCTACCCCGGCCCGCCACCGCGGCCGCCATGGGATAGCGCTCGAACAGCCAGTCGCTGAGAGTAGAGCCAGGGCCGGCCGGAGCGAGCCGCCCGGCCGGAGCGCAGTGCATGCCGGATGGCTTGGCGACCACGATCACACCGTCGCCTTCGTAGACCACGCGCGGCTCCGCTATAGGATCGAACTCTGTATCCACGCGACCTCCGAGAACGGAAGCCTATACGCGTCTCCGGGGTAATGCAAGGGACCCGCGCCGCTCCTGCCGACATGGCGGCTCATCGGGCAACGGCCTCCTGCCGATATTGAGGAGGTGATGAGTACCACCACGAAGATCGACGCGGCGCGCGAATCGGCCAGGCGCGGCGGGACGCGGCTCACGGCGCCTACCCTCGTAGCGTCGCTACGCCGCGTCGCCAGGGAGACGAGCCGCTCCGGCCTCGTCTCCCTGTTCGCCGCCTTCTTCGGCGCCATCGTCGCCTTCGGCCTGATCGTATGGGCCATGGAGCGCACCGATCCGGCCGGCGGCATCTCGACACCGATTGACGGTCTGTGGTGGGCGGTCGTGACGCTGGCGACCGTAGGCTATGGAGACACGTACCCGGCGAGCGCCCTCGGCAAGGCGGCGGCGATGGCGTTCATGATAGGCGGCTTCGTGCTGAGCGCCATCGTCTCGGGTACCGTGGCCTCGATCTTCGTCGAGCGCCGCATCAGGGAGGGCAAGGGCTTGCAGGACATACGGCTCAAGGGGCATTTCGTCGTCTGTGGCTGGAACGTCCATGCCGACGCGGTGCTCGATGGACTCGAGGCCGAGTCTCGCGGCGCGCCCATAGTGCTGATCAACGGGCTCGAGCCCGAGCGCTTCGACGCCATCAGGTCGGCCCACCCGGACGTGGACCTCAGGTTCGTCCGCGGCGACCATACCCTGGAGTCGGTGCTCCGCAAAGCCTCGGTCCAGCAGTGCCGCTCGTGCATACTCCTGCCCGACGAATCGGGCGGTTCCGGGGAAGCCAACGCCGACGAACGCACGAGACTCGCGGCCCTGGCCGTCAAGTCGATAGCCAGGGACGTCGCCGTGCGCGCCGCCATACTCAAGGCGGAGAGCGAGCAGCACCTCAGGCGGGCCGAGGTCGACGACGTGGTGCTCCACGGGGAGTTCACCGGCTTCCTCTCCGACAGCTCCGGCGCCATCGACGACTTCATCAAGCGCAAATTCGCCGAGGCGGCGATAGATCTAGGCTCTGGCGACAAGCCCGCGGGCAAGGCCCGCCTCGCGCCAGGCCCCGACTACGTGATCGGCGGCACCGACGTGGCCTTCGTCGTCGGCGGAAGCGTCACCCATGGCTAAGGACGCCGAACTACTGCGCAGGACCTCACTCCTCGACGGACTATCCTCCGACGCTGTCGCCCTCGTACTGGCCTCCGGTAGCTTCGTGCGCTTCAAGGCGGGCGAGACGGTGATGCACGAGGGCGAGAAATCGGATACCATGTACCTGTTCCTCGAGGGCGACGTCGACGTGACGAAGGATCTGACGCTCAAGATCTCCGGCAAGGGCTTCGGCCACGCGGAGAAATCCATGACCAGGCTCAGGGCCGGCACCGCGCCGGTCTTCGGCGAGATGTCGATGTTCAGCGACGAGCCGCGCAGCGCGACGGTCGGCGCGGCCAGCGACTGCGTGCTCTTCGAGGTGACCAGGCGCTCGTTCGAGGCGATCTGCGCTCGCGACCCGCGGCTCGGGCTGGAGCTTACCCGCCGCATCGCCGTCATGCTCGCTTCGCGGGTCCGCAAGGGTAACGACGACGTGCTCAAGCTGTCGACGGCCCTCTCGATAGCGCTATCCAGGTAACGAGGAGTCCGCGATGAGACGAGCCACCCTATTCGCAGCGATAGTAGCCCTGATGGCGGCCGCAGGCTCGGCCTTCGCCCAGGCCACTCCGTCGGGCGAGGCGGCCGTGCCGCGTTCCTTCAGGGGCATCGAGCTTGGCATGAGCATGGACGAGGTCAAGGCCGCGCTGGCCGCCGACGGCCTGTTCGCGTACCGCGGCGACCCGGACGTGAGCCTCCTTCCGAGGCCGGACGAGAGCCTGATCGAGGTCGCCGGCGTATCCTTCGTCAGGCGCGCCTTCTTCCAGTTCTACGGAGGTCGGCTGTTCGTGATGATCATGGCCCTGAACGAGCGCGAGATGGACCACTACTCGGTCTTCACCACGCTGGCGGGTAAGTATGGCAAGCCCGACTCGCTGTCCCCGAGCGAGAGCGTCTGGGAGGACGGAGCGACCAGGCTGTCGGTCGAGCGGCCGCTCGCCGTCAAGTACATCGACCTCGCGGTCTTCAACGAGCTCAAGGCCGCCGGGAGCGCCGTACGCTCCTACGAGGAGATCCTGCGCTCGGAGTTCCTCGGCGGCTTCTAGCTCTCGCCGAGCCCCTACTCGATCCCGAGCACCTTGAGCCGATAGCGGAGGCGCCGCTCGTTGATCCCCAGCTCGCGGGCGGCGGCGCTCTTGTTATGGGCGTTCCGCTCGAGCACCTTGCCCAGGTACTCGCGCTCGAAGGCGCTCATCACCTCGTCGTAGCCCCCCGGCGGCATCGGCGTATCGTCGCCACTCCCGTTCGGCTCCTCGGGTAGGAAAATATCCGTCTCGGTCAAATACTCGCCGCGGCATAGCACGACGCCACGCTCGAGCACGTTCTCCAGCTCGCGCACATTGCCCGGGAAGGGATAGCGCATGATCCTGGCCATCGCCTCGCCGGTGATGCTCCTGACCGGCTTGCGGTTCTTGGTCGCGTACTTCTTGATGAAGTACTCGACGAGATAGGGTATGTCGGCGCGGTGGTCGCGCAGGGCTGGCAGCGATACCGGTACCACGTTGACGCGATAGTACAGGTCGGCGCGGAATCTGCCGGCGCGGACCTCGGCCTCCAGGTCGCGGTTGGTCGCGGCGATGATGCGCACGTCGGAGACGGTCGGCGCGTTCTCGCCGACCCGCTCGTACGAGCCGAACTGCAGCACGCGCAGGAGCTTGACCTGGATGCCCGGCGGAACCTCGCCTATCTCGTCTATGAACAGCGTGCCGCCGTCGGCCAGCGCGAATCGCCCCGTCCTATCGGCCATCGCGCCGGTGAAGGCGCCCTTGACGTGACCGAACAGCTCGCTCTCGATCAGGTTCTCCGGCAGGGCCGCTATGTTCACCGGAACGAAGGCCTTGTGCTTGCGCGGCCCTGCCAGATGGATGGCCCTGGCCACCAGTTCCTTGCCGGTGCCACTCTCCCCGGTTATGAGTACCGTCGAGTCGCTCTTGGCGGCCCTGGCGGCCATCGACAGCACCTTCTCCATCTCGGGGCTATGGGAGATGATCGTCTGGGAACGGCCTTGCCCCATCGCCTCGACCATGGCGCGGTTCTCGCGCTCGGTCTCGTTCTTCTCCATGAGGCCGCGTATCAAAAGGGCCAGGGAATCGACGCCCGGCGGGTTCGGCAACGAATCGTAGGCGCCGAGCCGCATCAGCTCCACGTCCATGGTAATGTCGTGGTCGCCGAGTAGCAAGGCGATCTCGCAACTCGGGCAGGCCGCCTTGAGCACGGCGATGCCGTCGGCCGTGGCCATCGAGACGGCGTCCGGGTCGAGCAACACGAGGTCCACCTGATCGCCGGACTCGACGGCGACGAGGGCCGATTCGCCGGCGTCGACGCGCAGGTCGCAGCCCCCCACCTCGTCGACCGCTCGCCTCACGACGCCCGCGGTCTCTGGACCGACCAGGGCCAGGATATTGAATCGGATACTTTTTTCCATTAGGCGGAAGCCTCCCCTTGGTATTGCAGGCGGTACAGGTTGTAGTATATGCCGCCTTTGGCGATAAGACTATCGTGATCGCCTTCCTCGGCCAGCCTGCCGTCCGCGAGCACTATAATGCGGTCGGCGTGGCGTATGGTCGACAGGCGGTGGGCTATGGCGACGGTCGTCCGGCCGCGCATCATCGCCGCCAGGCCCTCCTGCAGGAGCTGCTCGGTCTCGGTATCCACCGAGCTGGTCGCCTCGTCCAGCACGACGATGGCCGGGTCGTGCGCGACGACGCGCGCGAACGACAGGAGCTGCCGCTGACCGGAGGACAACGTCGCGGCCCCCTCGCCGAGCGTGGCGCCGTAGCCGCCTTCCAAGCGCTCGATGAAGCCGGCGGCCCGCACGGCCTCGGCCGCTCTCCGGATATCGTCCGCTCCGAGGCCGAGCCCCAGGTCGATATTGCCCGCGACGGTGCCCGAGAACAGGAACACGTCCTGCATCACCGGCCGTATCGACGAGCGTAGCGCGTCGAGGGGCAGCTCCCGTATCGGCACGCCGTCCAGCCGTATCTCGCCGCGCTGAGGGTCCCAGAGCCTGGCCAGGAGCGAGCCGACGGTGCTCTTGCCGGCCCCGGTATAGCCGACGATCGCGAGGGTCTCGCCCGGCTCCACCGTGAACGACAGGTCGCGCAGTACCCAGTCCTCGCCCTTGTACGCGAACCAGACATGGTCGAACTCGATGCGCCCCCGAACCGGGACGGTCAGGCTCGCCGTCGGCTCGTCGGGGATGCGCTCGTCGTCGTCCAGCAGCTTGAAGACCCGCTCTCCGCCGGCCATCGCGCTCTGGAGCATCGTGTACTTCTCGGAGATGTCCTGGAGCGGCGAGTAGAACATCCTGATCAGGTTGACGAAGGCGATGAGCGTGCCGAGCGTGATCAGGGCGGAACCGTGGAAGCCGGCGCCGAACCACAGGATCACGGCTATCGACACCGACGATAGGAACTCGATGACCGGCCTGAACACCGCGAACACGTACATCTCGCCGAGGTTCGCCCGCATCAGCTCAGCGTCGTCGCGCGCGAAGGCCTCGGAAGAGGCCCGCTCGCGACCGAACAGCTTGACGATCGCGACGCCGGCTATGTGCTCGGCTATGAAGGCGTTCACCTTGGACAGCCAGGTCCGCTGCCTGCGGAACGCGTCCCGGGCCTTGCGCCTGGAGACGCCGGTCGCGACGAGGACCGGCGGCAGGGTGGCGATCGCTATGAAAGCCAGGCGCGGGCTCATCGCGACCAGCACGACGAGGGATCCGGCCATCAGGCTCAGGTCCTTGATGAACGATACGACGACGTTCGTGAAGAATTCGTTGATCGTCTCGACGTCGCTCGTCAGCCTCGTGACGAGCCGGCCTACCGGTTGCCTGGACAGGCTGGCTATGGAGCGGCGGCTCGTCCGCTTGAACAGGTCCATACGCAGGTCCTTCATCACGTTCTGGCCTATGAGGCTCGTGGTCCAAGCCTGGGCGAAGGTCGAGAAGAGGACGACGATCAGGACGGCGAGGAGGGTCCAGCCGTACAGGCGGACGACCCGCCGGTCCTCGGAGCGCAACGCTCGGGCGTCCTCCGCTGATAGCGACGCGACATAGGCCGACGGCGCGACGAGCCAGCCGTCGGCGAGGACCGGGCCGCCCGGGACTCCAAGGTCGGCGGCTACCACGTCCGGCAAGGCCTCGGCGTCTACGACCTGCGCCAGGTAGTACGGGCCCGGGTCGAGCGAGCCGTCGCGTTCGAGGTCCTCTCGCACTCGGGACGATAGCGAGGCCAGCTCGCCGGAGCGCAGGTACAGCCTGCCGCCGGCTCGCGGCGCGTCGGACGGTACGTCTATCCCTCTCAGCCTGGGGCCCGAGGCTAGCTCGGTGTCCAGAGAGACCCACGAAACGACGAGGGCCTCGTCGATGGAGCGCTGGACGAGTACCGGCGTGACGAGCTCGCCGATGGTGGACAGGGCCAGTGTCAGCGTCGCCGCCGCCAGGAGGCCCTTGTATGGCTTGACGTAGGCGAAGATGCGCCTGACTATGGCTCCGTCGTAGCTCTTGACGATGTCGTCGGTCTCGAAGAAATCAGGCATCGGCTCGCTCCCCTCGGGCCTCGGGCTCGGCGCTCAGGGCCTGGAGCGCCGCTATCTCGGCGTAGAAGCCGTCCGCCCCGGCCAGCTCGGCTGGCGAACCGAACTGGGCGAGCCGGCCGCCGTCGAGCACGGCCACCAGGTCCGCCCGCCTGAGCGTCGAGACCCGGTTGGATATGATGATGGTCGTCTTGCCGGCCCTGTCGGCCAGCAATGCCTCGACGATGGCTTCCTCGGTCTCGGCGTCCACCGCCGACAGCGAATCGTCGAGCACGAGCAGTTCCGGATCGCGCGCCAAAGCCCTCGCTATGGCCACCCGCTGCTTCTGGCCGCCCGAGAGGGTCAGGCCCCGCTCGCCCACGACCGTGTCCCAGCCGCGGGCGAATAGCTTCTCGTCGCGCTCGAGCGCCGCGATGGCCACGACCTCCTCGAAACGCGAGGCCGACAGGTCGGGGTCGGCGAAGCATATATTGGCGCGCAGGCTGTCGGAGAACAGGAAGCTATCCTGGGGCACGAAGCCTATGGCCGAGCGCAACGCCTCGAGCGGGTACGAGCCGACATCGACGCCGCCGAAGCGGACCGCCCCGCGAGGAGGCTCGACGATGCGCGGCAACGTCTTGACCAGGGTCGACTTGCCGCTGCCCACCCGGCCGAGCACGCCGAGGACCCGGCCCTCGCCTATGGCCAGCTCGACGCCGTCGAGGGCGGGGCGCGAGCTACCGGGATACAGGACGGTCAGCCCATCGAACGCCACGCCGCCCCTGGGCGCGGCGACCGCGACCTGGAGGGCGCCTGGCGCGAATCTGGGCTCCGGCTCGCTATGCAGCACCTCGTTGACCCGTTTGAGGCTGGCGGCTCCCTGCTGGAGCATGTTCACGGTAAAGCCGGCGCCTATCATCGGCCAGATGAGCATCTCGAGGTACGACAGCATCGCCGCGAGGGCCCCTGGCGTCATGCGGTTCTCGATGACGGCGGCGCCGCCGGCGACCATCAGCACGAGGGTCGTCAGTCCGGCCAGGAACGAAATGAGTGGGAAGAAGAAGCCGTAGATCATCACGAGGCTCATCGAGGCCGCGCGGTAGCGGTCGTTCGCCTCGGAGAAGCGCTTGGCGAATTCGTCCTCCTTGACGAAGGACTGGACCACGCGTATGCCCTGGAACGTCTCCTGGGCCACCGAACTCATGCCCGAGTACAGGGCTTGGACGCGCTCGAAGCGCTTGCCGACCATGGAGCCGAAGACGACGATGAGCACGGATATCAGCGGCAGAGGCGCGATGGTCAACAGGGTCGTGCCCGGGTTCTGGGCTATCATCACCGCGAGTATGGCGACAGACATGAAGGCCCCGTCAACGAAGGCGACGAAAGCCATACCGGTGGCCTTGCGTATCGCCTGCATGTCGTTCGTGGCCCTGGCCATGATGTCGCCCGCGGCGTGCTCGCCGAAGTACGAGCCAGGTAGGCTCATGAGCCTGGCGAACAATCGGTCGCGCAGTTCCGTCTCGATGCGGCGCGAGGCGCCGTGTATGAAATAGCGCCATAGGAAGCGCCCGACGGCGATGGCCGCGGCCGTGGCGACCATGGACGCGCCGATGGCGGCGACGATCGATCGCGGTCCGTCGGCCGCTATCGAGTCGACGGCCTTACGCAGGTACTGGGGAAGGAGCAACTGCGCGGCGTCCACGACGACGAGGCTGAGGAGGCCGAGCGCGTAGTGCCACTTGTAACGCCTCAGGTACGGGAGCAGGCTCTTGAATTCCTTTAGCATCGGAGAATGGTATACCGTATTCCGTCAAGTTTCAACGTATCACGTTTCTCCGGCGCAAGCGCTATCCACAGGATCCTAACCCGGGCTGAAGCGAACGCGGTTGACAGCCAGACGACGAGCATAAATACTATCCGTATGAAGAAATTCATGCGTTTCGCCATGGCTGTCGCGCTTGCCCTGCAGGGTTGCGCCCTTCTCGATGCCGGCGACTACGCCTCCCGCGCCTTCATGCGCGAGAGCGACCCGGCCCTAGCCAAGGACGCCTTTCCGACGATGATCAAGGCGGCGGAGGCGATCCAACTCGCCGATCCCGATGACCAAGGGGCAGCGACGCTCGTGGCGTCGCTCTACGTGATGTACGCCAACGCCTTCCTCGACGGCGAGGCGTTCCTATTGCCCGACGAGGCCTTCGAAGAGCGCCTGGGGCTCGCCAGGCGGGCCAACGCGCTGTACCTGCGAGCGGCGGCCCTGCTAGCGCCGTTCGTCGAGGCCAGGGCGCCCGGCGCCCTTGGTCTGGCCGTCGTCACTGAGGACCCGTCCCTGGCCCGCCTCGGTAAAAAAGACGTACCGACGCTGTATTGGGCCGCGGCCGCTATCCTGGCCGCCTTCGCGTCCGACCCGATGGACTTCGACAACGCCGCCAGAGTCTCGGGCGCGCTGGCCCTGTTCGAGCGGGCCCGAGCCGTCGAGCCTGACTGGAATGGCGGAGCGTTGCACGAGCTAGCCATCTCTGTGTACGGTTCCCTGCCCACCGAGCTCGGCGGGGACCGCGCCAAGGCAAGGGCGGCCTTCGAGCTGGCAAAGGCAGCGTCGAGCGCCTCGTCGCCTGGGGCTTTCGTGGCGTACGCGTCGTCCGTCTGCGCCCCGGAGGGAGACGCGGACGGCTTCGCTCAGGCGCTCGAGACGGCGCTCGGCCTGCCGGATCGGCCGGAGTCCGCCCTCATGGACGCGATCGCCAGGCGTAAGGCGCGAAGGCTGCTCGACGACAAGGATCTATATTTCTACCTGGGGGATATATGAGGCATCTTAAAATCGTCCTCGTCGCGCTGTCGCTCGTCGCCGGGCTGTCCGCGGCCTCGGCTCAGGCCGTCACGTTGCAGATAGGCTCGAACGCGCCGGTCAACAGCCCCTGGGACCTCGGCGTCAAGCGGATAGCCGCCGAGTGGTCGAGAATTTCGGAGGGCCGCGTCAAGGTGGTATTTCCCAAGAGCGTCGCCAATTCGAGCATGGAGGACCTGATCCAGAAGCTCAAATTCACGCTCGACGGGGCCGTCCTCGACACGAGCGGGCTCGGCGTCATCGACAAGGACGTGTTCTTCCTATCGATGCCCTCGGTCATACGCGACGACGCGGAATTCGACGCGGCGATCGCCGCCGCCCTACCCATCCTGAGGAAGCGCCTTGGCGATCGCTACGAGATCGTGGCGGTCGCCAAGGCCGGCTGGATACGCTTCTTCTCGAACCGGCCGCTACGCTCGCCCGAGGACCTGCGCAACCTGCGCATGGGCGTCAACCGTAACATGGACGCGCTGACCAAGGTGATGCAATCCCTGGGCGTGCGCACCGTGCAGGCGGACTCGGCCTCGACGCTACTGCAATTCAACTCCGGCGCCATGGACGCGATGTACTCGAGCCCGCTGTTCGTCGGCGCGCTCTGGTCGCAGTACCGGCGCGTCGTCACGCACATGACCGGTTTCAAGGTCGCACCCTTCTTCGGCGCCATCATCGTCAACCGTAGGTCCTGGGACAGGGTTCCCGAAGCGCTCAAGCCGGCCCTGCGCGAAGCCGCCGAGAGTATCTGCCGCGATATAGGGAACGAGGCGGCCAGGCTCGAAGACGAGGGCATAGCGGCGATGACGCGAGGCGGCCTACAGGTGCCGCCCTACGCGCAGGCGGACGCGGCCGCCTGGAACGAGCTGTTCTCGTCGACCGTGGAAGGCTTCATGGCGGATTGGTACAGCCGGGAGTTCACCGCCGCCGTCTACGAGGCCATAGGCCGTTAGCATGCCGACGGACGAAACGGACGCCGGGCGTCTCGGCCCGCTCCTGAACGTGGCTATGGCCTGCGCCGCTCTAGGCGCGGCCGCGCTGACGCTGGTCCCCGTATTGAACCTCATCCTGGCCCGCCTCTTCTGGCGAGGCCTGCCCGAAGCGGGTCCGCTGACCGAGCACGCGCTCATAGCGCTCGCGTTCTTCGCGGCTGCCGTCGCCGGTATCCGGGGGACGCACCTATCGCTCGGCTCCGCCGGCGCCGCGAAGGGCCGACTCGGGATGACGATAGCCGGGCTCAGGTCGGCCTTCTCCACGGCCGTCGATACGACGCTGTTCTTCGCCGGCCTGTCGCTCGTACTGATCGGCTTCGAGCCGGCCGATCGGGCCTTCGGCGTCCCGATCGCCGTCTTCGCTTCGCCGCTGGCCGTGGGATATCTCCTCATGACGATCGCCGACCTCGCCAGGCCCAAGGGAAGGGCCCGCCTGGCCTCGTTCGCCGGGCTCGCCGTCGGCGTCTTCCTGTCCGCCTCGCCGATAGCGAACGTCCTGTCCGCCTTCGGCGTCTACCTCGAGCCCGTCGACGGCGCGGCAGCCGCCGTAGGCGCGTTCTGCGGCGCGGCCGCCATCCCCCTCATCGTCCTGCTCGTCGCGCTGGCGTTCAGGGGCTTGCCCCTCTACGCCGTCATCGCCGGATCGGCCATACTCCTGTACCTCGGTGCTGGCTCGGCCGTCGAGCTGATGCCGAGCGAGGCCTACAGCCTGTTCATGAACGACAGCATGCCGGCCATCCCGCTGTTCACGCTGGCCGGCTTCGTGCTGTCCGAGTCGGGCGCCGGACGTCGGCTGGTCGCCGTGTTCCGCGAATGGTTCGGATGGATGCCCGGCGGCGAGGCCTTCGCCGCGGTACTGGTCTGCGCCTTCTTCACGACCTTCACCGGCGCCAACGGAGTGGCCATCCTGGCTCTCGGCGGCATTCTGGCCACCGTGCTGACCGGCTCGGGGGCCTACGACGAGCGCTTCGCCCACGGCTTCCTGACCGCCTCGTCGTCGGTGGGCCTACTTTTCCCGCCGAGCATGGCGGTGATCGTCTACGCGGTCAACGCCACCTTCGTGGTACGGGCCGAATCGTCGTTCACGATAGGTGACATGTTCCTGGGCGGTCTCCTACCCGGCGCCATGCTGGTGCTCGCCATGGCCGCGATGGGAGTCGCGAGGAGCCTCGGCAAGGGCGCGGCCAGGCGCGCCTTCGACGGCAAGGCCGCCGCCATCGCTTCCTGGAAGGCCCTGCCCGAGATACTCATACCGCTGATCATCGTGGCGCTGTACCTGACCGGTTTCGCCGGCCTCACCGAGATCGGCGCCATCGTGCTGCTCTACGTCGTCCTGGTGGAGGGTCCCGTACGCAAGGATCTCGACGCCAGGCGCCTCGCTGCGGCCCTCGGCGAGGCCGTCCCCATAGCCGGAGGGGCCCTGATCATCATCGCCGCCGCCAGGGGCCTGTCCTTCTACACGATGGAAGCCGGAGTTCCGGAACTGTTCGCCGGGTGGATCACCTCGGCCGTGTCGTCGCGCTTCGTGTTCCTGTTGCTCCTCAACCTGGCCCTGCTCGTCGTCGGTTGCTTCATGGACATCTTCTCCGCGGTGCTCGTCATATCGCCTCTCGTCATTCCGATCGGGCTGGCCTATGGCGTCCACCCGGTCCACCTCGGCGTCATCTTCATCGCCAACCTGTCCATAGGCTTCCTGACGCCGCCGATAGGGATGAACCTGTTCCTGGCGAGCTACGCCTTCGGGAAGCCCGTCATGAGGATCTATAAGGACGTACTACCGTTCTTCGCGGCCCAGCTCGTCGTCCTCGCGCTGATCACCTGGATCCCATGGTTCTCGTTGGCGCTACTACCAGGAGGGTCTCCATGAACTCGACCGATCTGCCGGGCCACGGCCCGTCGACCATCCCCATCTTCATGCGCCGCCCTGGCGCCTCGGACGCCGTGCTACTCGTGCACGGCTATACCGGCTTCCCGGGCGAGATGGGCTATGTGGCTGAAGCGCTGTTCCGGGCCGGCCACACCGTCTACGCGCCTCGCCTGCCAGGGCACGGCACCGACAGGGCCGACTTCATGGCGACCGGAGCCCTCGATTGGGTCAGACGAGCGCGGGACGCGTACATCGAGCTGGCTGCCGAGTACGGCAGGGTGAGGCTAGTCGGCCACTCGATGGGCGGCGCCATAGCCGTCATCCTGGCCGCCGACTACGCGCCCGACCGCGTCGCGCTCCTGGCGCCGGCTGTCGACGTTGCCGACCGCCGCCTCGCGCTCACTCCGTTGCTCGGCTGGTTCGTGCCGGTGATCAGGCGGGACGACCCGCCGTCGCCGGAAGACGCCGAGGGAGAGCGTCTCAGGCTCCACGAGGAGTACCGTAAGGACACCCTGGTCAGGCAGGCCGGCGAGCTGAACCGCGTAATGC
>JAKQKE010000027.1 GCA_029560805.1 Spirochaetota bacterium | reverse complement strand
GAGTTTGAAATCGATGCCCTGCTTGGTGAAGATACGCTGCGCCTGCTTGGCGATCTCGCCATCCGCGCCGGGCAGGATGCGGTCGAGGTATTCGACGACGGTGACTTCTGCGCCAAGGCGGCGCCAGACGGAGCCGAGTTCGAGGCCGATGATGCCGGCGCCGATGACGATCATCTTCTTCGGCACGGCTTTCAGCGAAAGAGCGCCGGTTGAAGAGACGACGCGCTCTTCATCGACCTCTACGCCCGCGAGCGGGGTGACTTCGGAGCCGGTGGCGATGACGATGTTCCTTGTCTCGAGGACCTGATCGCCCTTGTCGCCGGTGACGACGACGCGGCCAGGACCATCGATGCGGCCGGAGCCTGTGAGGACAGTGACCTTGTGCTTCTTCATCAGGAAAGCGACGCCGGCGGTGAGGCCGGAGACGGCGTCGGCTTTCTGCTTCAGCATGTTTTCGAGATTGAGCTTGAGGCCCGTGACCTCGATGCCGAGGCCGGCGAAATCCTTGGCCGCGGTCTCATAGAGTTCGGAGGCGTGCAGCATCGCCTTCGACGGGATGCAGCCCACATTGAGGCAGGTGCCGCCGAGCTTTTCGCGCTTTTCGATGATCGCCGTCTTGAGGCCAAGCTGGCCGCAGCGGATGGCGCAGTTGTAGCCGCCGGGGCCGGCGCCGATGATGACGACGTCGTAGGTCTCGCTCATAGCAAATGTCCGTCTCAGATCGAATTTGCGCGAGCTATACGCGCCTCGCGCGAGGGGTCAACAAAAGGGAAGATGGGGATGAATTTCGTCGCAGTTTACGCGGAAAACTGAGGCGTCGGTTGAGTTTGCTAATTCAGCACGCCCCGGAAGGCGGCGGCCCAGACGAGGCAGGCGACGACGAGGGAGAACCAGCCGGCATTGACCGTGGAGGTGGTCGGGCGGGCGTGGTCGGCGGTTTCGGCGTTGGGGGCGTGGCGGGCTGTGTGTTCGCGCCAGATGAAATACGCGCCCTGCCCAATCACCAGCAGCGCGACGAGCCAGGCGGCCAGCGGGTGCAGCACGATCATGGAGAGGGCGGTGATGCCCAGCACGACCGACTGCGCGGCGATCCAGCCACGGCGGGCGGCGTCGTCGCGATCGGTCCAGGCGTCGATGACCTGCTCGTCCGCTGTGCGCTCGGCGCGCTTCACGGGAGCGTCGAGATTGCCGTAGCCATCTTCGTCTGGTTCGCCGCTGGCTTCGAAATCGCGGCTCATTGTTTCGAGCCGCGAGGTCATGCGGTCGAGCATCATCTCCATGCGTATCTGGCGATACAGCATGAAGGCTCCGACGAGCCAGAACAGGCCCGCGATGCGGATGATCCATCCGAGGAGGCCGTCAGAGAAGGCCTCGACGGTCATCTCGGACTAGAGGTCCAGCAGCAGGCGCTCGGGATCTTCCAGCGCTTCCTTGACGCGAACGAGGAAGGTGACCGCTTCCTTGCCGTCGACGATGCGGTGATCGTAGCTGAGGGCGAGGTACATCATCGGGCGGGCCAGGATCTTGCCGTCGATCACGACCGGACGCTCTTCGATGCGGTGCATGCCGAGCACGCCCGACTGCGGCGGGTTGAGGATCGGCGTCGACATCAGCGAGCCGTAGACGCCGCCATTGGTGATCGTGAACGATCCGCCCTGCAGGTCGTCCATCGCCAGCTTGCCGTCGCGGGCAAGACGGCCGAGGCGGCCGATCTCTGCCTCGATCTCGGCAAGCGACATCGTGTCGGCGTCACGCACGACCGGGACGACGAGGCCCTTGTCGGTGCCGACGGCGACCGAGACGTTGTAGAAGTTCTTGTAGATGATGTCCGTGCCATCGATCTCGGCGTTGACCGACGGAATCTCTTTCAGCGCGGCGACGACGGCGCGCACGAAGAATCCCATGAAGCCGAGCTTCACGCCGTGCTTCTTCTCGAAGGCGTCCTTGTGGCGCTTACGCAGCTCCATCACTTCCGACATGTCGACGTCGTTGAACGTCGTCAGCATGGCGGCGGTGTTCTGCGCCTCCTTCAGGCGGCGCGCGATGGTCTGGCGCAGGCGGGTCATCTTCACGCGCTCTTCGCGCGGTCCGAGTTCGCGCGGCGTGTGGGGCACGTCAGCGGCTGGCGCGCGGGCGGCGGCAGGCGCCGGCGTCGAGGCGACATAGTTGAGCGCGTCGCCCTTGGTGGCGCGACCGCCCTTGCCGGAGCCAGGAATGTCGGCGGGGTTCACATTGGCTTCGGCGGCGATTCGGCCGACCGAGGGGGCGACCTTGTCGGTCGCCTTGGCAACGGGCGCAGCCGGCGCGGCGGAGGCCGAGGGCTTGGCGGCGGGGGCGGCAGCAGCCGGCTTCGCGGCGGGAGCAGCCGAGGCGGTTCCGCCTTCCTGCAGCTTGGCGATGATCTTGCCGATCTGGACGGTCTCGCCTTCCTTGACGAGGTGCTCGGTGATGACGCCCGAGGCGG
>JAKQKE010000022.1 GCA_029560805.1 Spirochaetota bacterium | reverse complement strand
AGCGCCACGAGCAGTAGCGTGGCGAAAAACGACCAGAAGATGCCCACGCCGCCCAGGCGCGGGATCTTGCCGGTATGGATCTTACGCTCGTTCACCTCGTCGTACCAGCCGCGCTTCCGGGCTATGAGGATAATCGCGGGTATTATAAGGATATTGAGGATACACGCTATCAGCCCCGCAAAAAGGTTTGCCATACTGCCGTCCATCGAATTATGGGATAGTAATCGTAACTATAGCCCGCGCGGGCATCCTCGGCAAGCCGTTAAGCCTTGAAACAAACAGAAGTTGTTCAAACCTCGAACACCCCGACAGGGCATAAAAAAGCCCGGCGCGGGGCCGGGCTCATGATCGAGGTAGATACAATCAGCGTCGCTTCAGGGCGGAGCGTATCTTTCCCATCGCCTCCGGATCGCGCTTGACCGTATCGACATAGTTGAGCACGAAGGCTCCGAACACCGCTAGGAAGAACACGCCGAAGACCAGCAGTACGCACTTCTTGAGCAGGTCGGCTCGTATCACCTCGACGGTAAGCACCGGCACGAGCACGTACGGCCTGCGCAGGACGGTCAAGGGCGAGCTGGCGCCTTCGATCAGGGCCTTGGCTGCCGAATAATCACGATAGCCTTGCGCTATGCTCGTCTCCACCGCCTCGCTCGGGTTGGGTATAGCCAGGAGTCGCTCGTACGACGCTATCGTCGACAGCGCCTTGGGCCTGGAGAATTCGCACAGGTCCCGCCTGACGAGGTCGATCATCCCGGCGATGAAAGCCTTGGCCTTTTCAGCGTCGCCGTTCTTGAACATGATCGAGACGACGCCCTTATCGACCTTGACCGAGTACGCGCGATCGGTCTCCTTGAGCGGCGAGCCGTTAGCCGACCTGTTCTCGACGAAGCGCCTGCGTATCGTATAGAACGCCTTGTCCTCGTCGGCCCCGGCACCGATGGCCACCCTCTCGACCGTCTCATAGCCGGCCCCGCGCAGAGCCTCGACGATATTCGACGTGTCGAGCAGGCTCTGCGTCACGAAGTTAAGACCCTCGGTCTCGCCGATACTCGACTCCAGGCTCGACTCGAGCATCATGCTCGCGTTCACCTCTACCACGCGCCAGCTCTCGGCCTTGGCCAGGCTATAGGGCGGGTAGATCAGGTACGCCGCCATGGCCAGCGCAGCGGCGGCCAGCGTCGAAACGATAATCAGGCGTCGGTACTTGAGCAGTACGGCCACCAGGTCGACGAGCGATACGGTATCGTCATCGGGACAGGCGCGATTGTCTATCTCAGGCATTATATTACTCCCTCGGGAACGGTGTGCTTTCTATCAGAACGAGACTTCCATCTCGAGTCCGAATACCAGAGCCAGTCGGCGGTCGGCTACATCCTCGTTAAAAGTCGTTACGTAGCGAGATCCGTCCGGGCCGTAGGCTACCGGTACGGCCACGGTCGCCGTTATATACTTCCACGGCTTCCAGGTAACGCCCGCGGTCGCCGATCCGGATCCGTCGATAAAGGCGTGGATCCACTGTAGGCCGAGGTCCAGCTGCGATCCTACTATATTATTGAAGCCACAGGCCAGACCCGCGGTATGGTCCTGTCCGCCCTCGGTCTCCCCGTTATAGTAATACTCCCCGTACAGCTTGATGTCCGGCCATTCTCGGAAAAAGCCCGCGAGGACCCTCGGATAGAAGGCCTCGTCGTCGTAGTGAAGCACGGTATCTACCAGAAGGTCGACGCTCCAGAGCACCCGCTTGACCGAAACGAGAGCATTGAGCCCCTCATCGAGCTGGTAACGGGCGCCGAGCGACAGCATCGTGCCGAACAGCACCTCGTCTACCTTAGCGGCGTAGCAGATCTGCCGATACGATGTAACGTCGGCGCGGTTTATCATGCCTATGACCGAGACGCCGCTCAGTAGCGTCGGGAGGCTAGCTCGGAGTGAGAAACCGCTCACGGCGTCGGCCATGATATCGGTAACGCCTTCGAACAGCCTGGCCTGGCCCCAAGCCATATCATGCTTACCCATGCGTATGAACACATCGCCGAGCCACGTGTAGTCGATGAAGAGCTCGCCTATGGAAAAACCGCTCCAGGTGGCGGCCCCGGCGAGCGGGTTCATGCTCGTGGTCATGTAACCGTAGAAGCGAAAATCGGGGTCGGGCCGGGCGTCGAAGTACAGGTTGGCCGTGGCGGTCAGGCCGACGGTACCATCGAAGCCTGCGCTCGGGTCGCTCACAACCGGCCAGCTCGTCCATCCCGCGACCACGCCACCCTCGGCGTTAAAGTAGCCGGAGAACCGTATCTTGTCGTCGGTCACGAACTGGGCCAGGTGATCGGTCGGAGTGGCTTCCGAGACGGTGTCGTCGACCGGATCGTTAAACAAGTCGTCGAGGCTCTCCTCTTCCTGAGCCCAGGAAACGGAGGCGGCCAGGACAAGAATCGCGACGATACGGGCGCGGCCTACCTTGGTCACCGGGCTACCTTCTCGAGGTATTCCTTGGTGTAGACGGAACCTGGAAGCGCGGCCAGCGACGGCTTGGCTATGGTCACCGTGGTGCGCTCGTACTCCACCTTACCGCCGACGTTCTTCGTCTTCAGGTGGTCCAGAATGACCATGCCCGCCGCGACCCACTTGTCGCCCACTTTCTGGTAGCTCGGTATGGCGCTTGTGCGCATCAGCTGACCGGACAAGCTATAGTCCTCGATCTTACGGACCAGGTAATCGTCGGTTACCCAGATACGCATGCGAGGAAAGGATACTGTATCGTTGGTGGCCCGGAGCTCGAGCACCGTGCATTCGAACTTGCCTAACTTTTCCCTCGTCCCGGAAACGGGCGTATAGTCCTTGGAGAAATTAGACCGATTGAAATCAGAATTCCTGAAGCTTGAATTCTGGAAACGCTCCTTGGCGCTCGTAAAGGTAAAGACCCGGTCCACGGGGTCGTAGAGCCAAAGGTTGTCGCCTTCCTTCAAGTAGCCCTTGCCCTTGTCGATGGCCGGCGCCAGGATCAGAATCAGGAATTGGCCGGTGGCATCGCGGCGGAACATCGTGGCCACCGTCGTACTCGTCGCCCCGCCGGGATCGCGTTTGACGATGGTGTACTCGGCGGACAAGTCAGATCCCTCGAAGGTAACGGTGGCGTCCACTCGCTTGAGGAGCTCGCTATAGTCCGTACCCTGCGCCTGTACGGAGCCAAGGGCCGCCAAGGCTATACTCAAGGCTATAGGCAGTCTATATCTGTTCATGAGCATCCTTTACTAACGGAATGTACTATCGTAACAAACGCCCGGGCCTTCCGGTTTCAAGCCTCGTCGCGCATCGCATCCGCCGGGTGGATCAAGGAGGCTTTGCGCGCGGGTCCCAGGGCCGCCAGCACGACGCCGCCGACCATGATGGCCAGGTTCAAGGTCATGATGCGCGCGTCGATATAGAAGCGTAGCCTCCCCCTCTCGGTAAAGAGGCCAGCCGACGGTACGCTCGACAGGTCTATGAATCCGGCTAGCTTGAACAGGACGAGTGCCGCGACCAGGCCTCCGGCCGACGACAGCAGGGCTAGCCCGAGCGCCTCGACGACGAAGAGACGAGACACGGCGCCCGAACTCATGCCCAGGGCGCGCATCGTACCTATCTCGCGAGTACGCTCGTAGACGATCACGCGGTAGGTATTCAGAATCCCGACCATCACCACGAGCACGAAGACCCCTAGCACGAAGTACGCCACGATGATGAAGGCGGTCAGGATACTCTTGATCTGCGCCAGGTGGGCGTCGAGCGAGAACACCGCGAGCGTCTCCTCCGAGTTTCCCTTGGCTAGTTCGGCGTACAGGGTATCCTTGGTAGGCAGCGTCGGGAAGACGGCATGGCGCGACGATAGGGCCAAGCGGACCGATTCGGCCAATTCGTTGTAATCATGTCCTGGAGCCGCGTACAAGGCTATATCGGAGGCGGCCGTCGGATCTCGCAGGAGCAACCTGTTCAGATCCTCGTTGCGCACATAGGCCTCGTAGCCGAAGAGGCTCGTCTCGGAGAACACGCCTCGCACCAGCATCGTAGCGGTATTATACTGATACGCGTCGGTGGTCAGGTACAGGATCACGTCGTCCCCGACGCGGGCGCCGAGTAGGTTCGCGGCGGATTCGCTTATCAGGATGCCGTCACGGCCGTCATCGCCGAGCATCGCGTCGATGGAGCCGTCGGAGAAGCGCAGGTTCGCCAGCTCGTCCCGCTCGGCGCTGAAGTCTATGCCTACGAGCCTCCGCTGGCGGACAGTCTCCCCGCCGAAGAACAGCTCCGCGTCGGTCTTGTAGTAGACCGTGCGCCTGGCCATGGTCCGCACGGGCAGCTTCGCCGCCGCGAGCGTCTCCAGCACCGCGTCCGGATCGGACATAGAGGGAGCGCCCCGATAATACCC
>JAKQKE010000003.1 GCA_029560805.1 Spirochaetota bacterium | reverse complement strand
TCATTAGCATTTTTATTTTAGCTATTACTCGTAAGGTGTCAGTCTTAATAATAATACATTTTATAAATAATATACTAACATGAGATTAGCCTTTATTTTTATGTGTGTTTTATCCAAAGAATCCCTCCGCTTCCAATACACTCTCGAGCAGGGTTTCGATACCTCCTGCGGCATGAGCGTCGTCGCGACGGCCCTGGACCGTTATTGGGGTGTGCCGACGGACGAGGCCGAGCTGATAGAGACGGCGCTCGGCGAGAAGCTCGAGGTCGGCGACTACACGGTGAGTCTCGCTGACATGGCCGGGGCCTTCGAGGCTCGGGGCGTAGCGGCGCAGGCCTTCAGGCTCGACTGGGACGGGCTGGTCGGCATGGCGGCAAAAGGCTACGCGCCTATCGTGGTGCACTACGACAAGCCCGAGAAGCATTTCGCGCTCCTCCTGGGCTTCGAGGACGGACGGGCCGTTACGGTAGACCCGGCGCGCGGGCTCGAGTCGCTGAGCCGCGAGGCCTTCGAGGCGCGCTACTCCGGGACGGCCATGGCGCTCGCGTCGAGGACGCTCGAAGCGGACGCGGTCTTGGTCGCCGAGGCTATCGAGACGGCCGCTGGAAGGCAACGCCGCCTCGAGGAAGCGGCCGCGATGACGGCTGTATCGGGGCGACGATGGTAGCCTCAGCGAGACTCGCCGTACTCGCGGCGCTGTCGCTGGCGTGCGTATCTCCGACGACGGCTCAGGTCTCGGAGCATCAACGCATCGGCGTGGAACGCAAGACAGACTGGGAGCTAGGCTTCGAGCTCGGCGGGGCCATGACCGGCGATGCGTACGCGGCGGTAGACTACTTGTCGGTCGACGGCTACGCGTCGGTCGAGGCCCTGCTCGCCAGGACCTGGACGGCGTCTCTGTACGCGCCGGTATCGAGCCGCTTGGCCGTGGGCGACGGCGTCAGGCGGGCCGCGGCGGCGGGGCTCGGCGACCTGGAGCTGTCAGCCGGATGGACCGGCAGGCGAGCGGACTCGCGCCTCTCGGCCGCGCTGCGGGTGACGGCGCCGACCGGCGAGTGGAACGGCTACGCCGCGACCGTAGGCGTCCTGACGCCGGGTTCCGGTCGATGGTCCGTCGGCGCGGCGCTGTCCGCGGCCATGCTGCTCGACCCGGTAGCGCTCGGAGCCTCGTTCGCGTACGACGTGGGCCTACCGAGGGCCGAGCGCTTCACGACGACGTGGCGGCCGGGCGATATGTCGCTGTCGCTGAGCGCCACCGAGGTCCTGAACGACCGCGTCGGCTACACGGTCAAGGCCGCGCAGAGCGCGTCGCTACCGGAACTGGGTGGAGGGGAACCGAGCCTCGGCTCCTTCGCGTACGCGGCGCGCGCCTCGATCGAGCTGTGGTACTCCGACGGCGACGCTCAGGCGCGCTTCGGCGTATCGACGAGCCTGACCGACCCTGACTCTCCGGCGCTGCTCTACGCGGCGCTGTCGTATACCCTGCGATCGGAGCGCGACGATGCATAAATTTATCCGGATCATAACCGTTGTCCTGTTGGCTCTCGGCGCCGCCTGCCTGGCCTCGTGCCCTGGCGCGACCGACTGGTACCCGAGCGGAGCGGTGGCCGTGGCCGGTTCCTACGAGTACGACGATGCCGGAGTTCGGTACCTCGCCGCGACCGTGACCGTCGAGAACACGGGCAGCTCGACTATTTCACTATCAACCTTTACCGTAACGGCTAAGACCGCCTCGCGGACCTACTGGAAGACGGTGACGAGCGATACGCGCGTGCTACCCGGCGCCTCGATCATGGTGGGCGCCGCGCTGGCCTACGCCGATGCCTTGGAGACCCTGGTCGAGGGCGGGCTGACTGTGGGCGACGCGTTCTTCGAGTAGGCGACTCCGCTCTTCAGCCGTTCTTTTCAGCCGAGGGCGGAGACGCTGTCAGGAGCCGGTCCGCGCAGCCTTCGGTTTCTTCTTTTTGATACGCCGCTCGAGCTTCTTCCTGATCGACTCGTAGCTCGGAGGCGGCCCAGTGACGATCTGGGCGTCGTCTATGAACAGGGCGTCGCCGGCGCCCCACTCGAGCATCGTGGCGCGGTCGTAGCCGTCCAGCTCGACGAGGCAGGCGTCGCCGCCGGTTTCCGAGACGGCGCGCCTGGCGCGCTCGCAGGCGAGGTTCTGGGCCGGGCACCAGCCGCTCTCGATGCAGGTGACGACGACCTCGTCCGGCGCGTCGTCGGGTTTCTTCCTCCGCCTCGGGAGCCGGGGCGGCTCGGCGCCGTCGACGAAGGGCTTCCAGACGAGCTCGAGCGCGCCGTCGCTGTCGGCGCGGACGTAGCCGCGCCGCTTGAACCACTTGGATCGCATGAAGAACGGCAGCGTCAGGCCCCAGGCGACGAGGCCCCGCGCGCCGAGGGCCTTCGCGTCCTCCTCGGCGGCCGCGAGCAGCCGGCTCCCCATGCCGCGTCCCTGGAAATTGCCGACGCCTTCTGTGTAGCCGTGCACCCAGACGCAGTAGACGTAGTACAGCCCTTCGCCCAGGGCGGGCGACGCCTCGATCGGCGCGTACTGGATCATGCCGACGGCGCGCCCCGCGTCGTCAGTCGCCAGCTTGACGCGGAGCCCGCGGCCCTTGGCTCGCTCGTACCAGAGCCGCTTCCGGTCGCCGGCCTCGGCCATCTCGTCCGACCAGTCCTCGAGGCACCTGCAGTACGTATCGACGTACGCGTCCGATAGATCGACGATTTCCATGGCCACGCTCCCGCCGGCGGGCCCCGGCGGCGCGGGACGCTCGGGCTTCTCGCCCGGTTCAGCCGACTGATAGAAGCCTAGCGCAACGGCGGAGCGCGGTCAAAGCGCGACTCCCTCGTCTAGCGTCGCTTGCCGATCGCCTGGCCAATGGTGTCCTGGAGCGTGCCCATCGGGCAGACGGCGCACCAGGCCCGGGGTCGGTAGAGGAGCCCCGCGACGACGCCCGCCGCCAGCGATATGACGCAGAGGCCCCAGAAGAAGCGGCCGAGCGCGGCGCCGCTGCCCGCGAGCCGGGCGACGTTGCCTATGACGCAGAACATCATGAAGCCGCAGAGCGCCCTCTTGGCGCCCGGCGTTACCGAGCCGGCAGGCAGCGGTCTGCCGCGGCTGAACGGCTTGAGCGCGAAGCCGAGCGCCCGGCCGCGCGGGCAGGCCTTGGCGCAGAACGAGCGGGGCCTGAACAGCGTCATGGCCACGGCGACGGCCATGACGAGGGCGACCGCGAAGCCTGCGAGCGGATAGAAGAAGCCCCCGACGGCCACCGCGAGCACGAAGGCGAGCGACGCGACGGCCTGGGCCGTGTTTCTTGAGTTCATGCAAGCTATATAGTAAAAATACAATATAATATCAAGCTGGCGGGAGCAGAGCGTCAGGTCGCCGGCGCCGGCGGCCGCGACGAGGGCGAAGCCGGACGGGCCGGCCGGCGCGGCGTGAGGAGGCCGACGAGTGCGTAGAGGCGGAGCGCGGCCGCGCGGGGGCCCGGGACGCCGGAGGGCCGGCCGGGCGGACCCGCGGACGCGGGCCGCTGTCGGGCCGGTCTATCGTCGGCCTTAGGCCGCTTCCTTGGCCGATCGCTTGGTGAAGCCCATGATGATGCCGAGGGCCACGGACCAGAGCGCCGCGAGGCCCATCTGGAAGGGCAGGGGCAGGGCGAAGGTGACGGTGTGGGCGGGCAGCCAGAACCAGGCGAGCGTGGTCAGGCTCTTGTCGATGCCGCGGTAGCCGCTGGCGCGCGCTATAAGGTTGTCGGTGCTACGGTGCAGGAACATCAGGAGCGGGCCGAACATCGAGTTGGTCAGGGCCGACAGGCAGAAGGCGCGAAGGAGGGGCACCTCCTCGCAGGCGGCGGGCAGGAAGCCGTGCTCCACGAGCGCGGCGAGGAAGCCCTTGAAGCCGGTGAACGACGTCTTGACGAGGACGCCGAGGCAGCCCCAGACGACGGCCTTGGCCAGCCACTGGACGGGCGAGCCGGACGGCCTGCGCCTGGAGGCGAAGGCGCCGAGGACCTCGCCGGCGGTTCCGAGTAGGGCGAACTGAATGAAGGCCGAGAGGAGCAGGTTCTCGGTGACCCAGGTTACGTACCACTGCATGGCGCGGAGTATAGCCTCGGCGCCCCCGCCACGCTAGCGGTGTACGCGTTTCTGTCGGCCGAACCGCGGGGCGGGTCGTCAACGCGGAGTAGGCGCGCGGACAGTCAGGGCAGGGCGGCCGCGA
>JAKQKE010000286.1 GCA_029560805.1 Spirochaetota bacterium | reverse complement strand
CTACACAATGCCCTATCTTTTGAGTTCTCATGTAAGGAGGTTTTACATGAAGAAGGTACTAACCGCGCTGGCAATAGCCTTGTGCGTCGTATCCGTGACGACCGCCCAGGTCAAGAACGGCCCGATCGTCGACAAGGTGATCTATACCGTCAGCATGGATCAGTCCATCGCCATGAAGGACATCGTGGAAGGCAAGGCCGACGTCTTCTTCCAGGCCGTCCCCGCGAACATCCTCAGGACGCTCAGCGAGGCCGAGAAGGCCAAGCTGGACATCTACGCCGTTCCGTCCGGATCGTGGTCGCTCATGCTCAACCCGATCCCGAACAAGGCCCCGTATACCTGGACCAAGAGCGACGGCGTGACGGAGTTCAACCCGTTCGCCATCCGCGAGGTCCGCTACGCGCTGAACTGGCTCATCAACCGCAAGAAGCTCGTCGACGAGATCCTTCTCGGCGACGGCGAGCCGATGTTCACCCCGATGACGCCCGGCCAGCCCGGCACGTATCGCTATAACCTGATCGCCTCCCAGCTCGGCATGACCCCCACCGGCAACGAGCGCAAGGCCATCGCCGACATCGACGCCGCGATGACCGCCGCCTCGCAGCTGCCCGAGAACAAGGGCAAGCTGGTCAAGAAGGGCCAGTTCTGGCAGTACAACGGCCAGGACGTCACGATCAAGTTCCTGATCCGCGTCGACGACCCGACGGGCCGCCTCCCGGCCGGCCGCTACATCGCCGACCAGATCGAGAAAGCCGGCATCAAGGTGGACCGCCAGGAGCGCGACCGCTCCGGTATCCGCATCGCCTACTACTCGAACCCCGCCGATCTCCAGTTCCATATGTACACCGAGGGCTGGGGCGCCGGCGCCACCCGCGCCTGGTGGGACGTGACGATCAGCCAGATGTACGCTCCCTACTACGGCTACATGGCCGGCGGAGCCGATCCGGCTAACTGGAACTACACCAACGACCGCATCGACGAGATCGGTATGAAGGGCATGAACGGCCAGTTCCTGACCGAGAAGGACTACTGGGAATCCAACCTGGAAGGCACCAAGCTCGGCATCACCGAGGCCTGCCGCGTGTACCTCGCCAGCCAGCTCGACAAGTACGTCGCCAACAAGGCCCGCTTCAACTCGCGCATGGCCTACGGACTCGGCGACGGCCTCAACGGCTGGTCGATCCGCACCGCCGACGTCAAGCCCGACGCCTCCGGCCAGAAGGTCCTCCGCGTCATCCAGTTCTCCGCCCGCGGCTCGCTCTTCATGAGCTCCTGGGACCCTGTCGGCGTCGACGGCTTCTCCGACGTCTACTCCGGCGCCATCACCGATCCCTGCTCCGATCCCGCCACCTTCGAGTCGCCGAACAACGCCGCGGACACCCCGCTGCGCACCAAGTACGACGTGAAGAAGGCCAAGGTCGCCCCGAAGATCCTCGCCGACGAGACCATGGGCGGCGACATCGCCGTCCCGGCTACCGCCGTGCTCTACGACAGCGCCTCCAAGACCTGGAAGGCCGTCGGCTCCGGCGTCACCGCCGCGGTCGAGGCCACCGGCTCGCTCATCGGCGGCAAGTGGCACAACGGCGAGGAGATCTCCATCGCCGACGTCCGCTACGCCTACGCGTTCCCGGTCGAGTGGGCCACCAAGGACGGCGAGGGCGACAAGTTCTTCGACGACGCCTACGCCTCCCAGTACAAGCCGGCCCTCGAGCCGAACAAGGGCTTCGTCTTCAATAAGGACGGCTCGATCACCAGCTACGTGAACTACTTCTTCGCCCCCGAGATGAACCGCACCGTCGCGACCGTCGCGGCCGTCGGCGTCAAGGCCGGCAACCCCGGCAGGCAGACCGTCGTGTCGTGGGAAGTCTACGAGGCCCTCGCCCTCCTGGTCGCCGAAGGCGCCAAGAGCGGCACCGTCTACAGCTTCACCGAGTCCGACGCCGTCACCGAGGTCGACGTGATCGCCCCGAAGTGCGTAGCCGACATCAAGGCCAAGCTCGAGGACATGGTCGCCAAGAACCACGTCCCGGCCTCGCTCAAGGGCATCGTCACCCCGGCCCAAGCCGTCCAGCGCTACAAGGCGACCCTCGCCTTCATCGCCAAGTACAGCCACGCCTACGTGTCGAACGGACCGTTCCTCATCTCCAAGATCGACACCAACACGAACTCCGTGCAGCTCGACGCGTTCCGCGACTACCCGTACAAGAGCGACTACTGGCCGAAGTACTTCCGCCAGCAGATCACCCAGATCGACAACGTGAAGGCCCCGACCACCCCGTCCAAGAAGGTGGACGCCGTGTTCGAGATCACCGCCTCCAGCTTCGTCTATCCTGACACCGCGACGACCCCGCTGACCAACAAGGCCAAGGTCGAGCTCAGGCTCCAGATGGACGACGGCAGCGAGAAGGTCTACGCCGCGAAGTACCTGAAGCCCGGTTCGTTCTCCGCGACGATCCCCGCCAAGGACCTGGCCGTGCTTAAGTCCGGCAAGTCCTACACCGTGGTCATCATCTCCTCTCTCGCCTCCGAGGCCCCGTCGGTAGTCCCGACCAGCCTCGTCCTGTTCTAATCCTCTAAAGAGGTTCAGCGGCGCCCTTCGGGGCGCCGCTTTCGGTTCAGACGGCTTCTTGATACGTGAAACGGTTTTTCAACAATCAAAACAAGAAAACGTCGTCTGATCCAATCGAGTTCTTTTAGGTGGTACTATGTATAAGTGGTATGCGCTAAAGCGCATTCTCCGCGGCGTGTTCATGTTCGCGTTGCTGATGTTCATCTTCTCGTTCCTGTTCAACCAGGTGAACGAGCAGACTCAGCGATCGCAGATCAACGAGCAGGTCAAGATGGAGTCCATGCGGCTCAAGGGCATGAAGCCTGAGCAGATCACGGCTTGGCGGGATAACCGGACGGACCAGCTCATCAAGATGTATAAGCTGGACCGGCCCTTGATGGAGCGCGTACTGTTCCGCGCCGTCAACACCGTCACGTTCAATTTCGGAAAGTCGACCGTCATCAAGTCGTCGAAGGGCGAGCAGGACGTGCTCGACATACTCATGGAAGCCCTTCCGCGGACGATGATACTGTTCACGTCGGCTATCGTCTTCGAGCTGATCATCGGCATCGCTCTCGGCCTCAAGAAGGCTCAGAAGCCGGGCGGTAAGCTCGACAAGTCGACCAGCTTCATCACGATGATCATCTACGGCATGCCGTCGTGGTGGCTCGGCATGATGCTGATACTGCTGTTCGTCTACGTGCTCAAGCTGTTCCCGTCCGGCGGAGTCAACTCCGTCCCGACGCCCGCGGGCTTCGCCTTCGTGCTCGACCGTATCTGGCACATGGCCCTGCCTATCCTGACCCTCGTCATACTCGGCTTCTGGAGCCTGTCGTTCGTCATCAGGAACCTGGTGCTCAGCACCCTGCAGGAAGACTACATCATGAGCGCCCGCGCCCGCGGCATCCCCGAGAGCAAGGTGCTCTTCGGCCACACCCTGCGCACCGCGGCCCCGCCTATCGTCACGATGGCCCTCCTGTCCCTGCTGGCGTCCCTCTCGGGCGCGATCATATTCGAAGGCATCTTCTCCTGGCCCGGACTCGGCAACCTGTACTGGGTGGCGGTCCAGCAGAATGACATCCCGGTGCTGATGGGAGACCTCGCCATCACGACCGGCATCTACCAGGCCGGCCTCGTCTTCCTGGACCTCATCTACGGCTTCCTGGATCCGCGCATTAAGGTAGGAGGCAAGGCATGAGCATGAAAGACGTGGGCTACCGCTTCAAGGAATTCTGGGACGATTTCCGCAAGGAGACCTCCGGCCTGATCGGCCTCGGGATACTCGTCCTCTCGCTGGTCGTCGTGCTGTTCGAGCCGGTGTTCCTGCCGTTCAAGGACGTCGACGGCAACTGGCGCAACATCAGCTACTGGCAGGACAGCCCGCCCGCGGCCCCGCCCGCCTGGACCAACCTATTCGCCGCCGAGAAGTCGGCCACGACCGCGTACCTTAACGATCCGATCGTCGAGGACGTGGACGATCCAGACTTCGGCCTAGCCAGGGTCTATACCTTCAAGTACAACTATAAGTACGACAAGTCGCCGCTCGACATCATCTTTAGGGCCAAGGGCGACGGCATGCTGTTCATGAACCTTTCGGTGATCCGGCCCGACGGCGAGACGGTCTACCTCGGCCAGGTCTACGAGGACGGGCTCGCGGGCGACGACATACGCTTCACCGTCGACACGGACGCCCGTTCGTCGGTCTACGAGTTCATCCGGGCCCACGCGAGCGAGGAGGCCATAGCCAACTCGGACTCCTCGAACGTCAAGGCTACCGACATCATCTTCGCCAAGGCCGGCGCGGACATGCTGTCCGCCAGGGAGCCGCTCAAGGGCGAGTACCTGTACAAGGTCACTATCCCCGCGTCCCTGTTCGAGGACGAGGCCAACCGCATCGACGAGGCCAAACTGATAGTCACCGGCCGCGTCTCCGGCGTGCTCGGCACCGACACCTCGAAGCGCGACATCTACTCGGGCATCATAGCCGGCCTCAAGTGGGCATTGTTCATCGGCCTCGTCACGAGCGTCATCTCGGTGCTCGTCGGCGTACTCTACGGCATCATCAGCGCCTACTTCGGCGGCACGACCGACACGATCATGTCCTTCATCTTCGAGGTATTCGTGTCGATGCCGATGTTACCGATCCTGATCGTGCTGTCGGCGACCTTCAAGCCGAGCATCTGGATCATCATCGGCGCGATGATCGTGTTCTACTGGGTCGGCCCGGTCAAGACCGTCAGGTCGATGGCCCTGCAGATCAAGGAAGAGACCTATATCGAGGCGGCCAAGGCCCTCGGCGCCGGCAAGTGGCGCATTATCTTCAAGCACATGGCCCCGATACTCCTGCCCTACTCGTTCGCCAACATGGCGCTGTCGGTGCCAGGCGCGATCGTCGCCGAATCGTCGCTGTCCCTCCTGGGCCTGGGCGACCCGAGCATCATCTCCTGGGGTCAGATACTCCACGACGCGCAGCTCTCCGGCGCCACGCTGAACGGGCTCTGGTGGTGGATCGTCCCGCCGGGACTCTTCATTGCCGTGATGGGCATGACGTTCGCCTTCCTGGGTTTCGCCATGGACAAGATCCTGCACCCGAAACTCCGCACGAGGTAAACCATGGACAAACTACTGGAAGTCAAGAACCTTAAGCTGTACTACCACACCTCGAAAGGGGCGGTACGCGCCCTCGACGACGTCAGCTTCGACCTGTACAAGGGCGAGACCCTCGGGCTCGTCGGCGAGTCGGGCTGCGGCAAGACCACCACCGGCGTCGCCCTGCTCAAGATGCCGTCGCCCCCCGGCCGCATCGAGCCGGGCTCGCAGATCATCCTCGACGGCAGGGACATCATGCCCCTGCCCGAGAAGGAGATCCGCAAGAACGTACGATGGGAAGAGGTGGCGATGGTGTTCCAGGGCGCGATGAACTGCCTGACCCCGGTCTACACGATCGGCAAGCAGATGCTCGAGACCCTGCAGGAACATCGCGACATGGACAAGGCCCAGGCCGAGGAGCTGATCAAGGAGTATCTCGGCCTCGTGGGTCTGCCTCCCGAGGTGATGGGCCGCTACCCGCACGAACTGTCCGGCGGCATGAAGCAGCGCATCGTCATCGCGACGGCGCTGTTCCTGAAGCCCAAGCTGGTCATACTCGACGAGCCGACCACGGCCCTCGACGTGATCGTGCAGGCCCAGATCATCAACCTGCTCAAAAAGCTCAAGAAGACCTTCGACCTGTCCTTCATCTTTATCACGCACGACCTGTCCCTCGAGGCCGAGGTCTCGGACCGCATCTGCGTCATGTACGCCGGCAAGATCGCCGAGCTGGGCACCAACCAGCAGATCTACGGCGAACAAGGTCCGATGCACCCATATACCGAGAAGCTATTGCAGGCTACGCCCCTCCTCCATAAGAAGGTGGACAGCCTGTCGTACATCCCGGGAACCCCGCCCGACCTGATCGACCCGCCGAAGGGTTGCCGTTTCCACCCTCGCTGCCACAAGGCCATGGACAAGTGCAGCCAGGAGGAGCCACCGCTCCTCGAGGTCGAGCCCGGACACATGGTAGCCTGCTGGAGGTGCGGAAAATGAGCGACAAGAGTAACGACGTACTGCTCGAGGTCAAGGACCTCAAGAAGCATTTCGCCCCGCACCAGAGCCTGGCGCAAACCCTGTCGGGCAAGAACCGCAGGGTAGTCAAAGCGGTCGACGGCGTCAGCTTCTCCATCCACCGCGGCGAGATCTTCGGCCTGATCGGCGAGTCAGGGTCGGGCAAGACCACGACCGGCAAGCTGGTCATGAAGCTGATCGACCCGACGAGCGGCTCCATCGTGTTCAATGGCGAGGACGTGACGGTCACCGACAAGGAGCGTACCCAGGCCTACCGGCGCCAGGTCCAGATGATCTTCCAGGACCCCTACGCATCGATGAACCCGCGCTTCAAGATCAAGGACGTGATGGACGAGCCGCTCGTGATCCACAAGATCGAGGGCGACCATGTCGAGCACGAGAAGATGATCATCAAGGCGCTCACCGAGGTCAAGCTCAATCCGCCCGAGGAGTTCATGGGGCGTTACCCGCACATGCTGTCCGGCGGCCAGCGCCAGCGCATCGCCACGGCGCGCACGCTGATCCTGAACCCGATGATGCTCGTCGCCGACGAGCCGGTATCGATGATCGACCTGTCGACCCGCGCCGAGATCCTGCACATGATGAAGGACGTCCAGCGCGACCTCGGGCTGACCTACCTGTACATCACGCACGACCTGTCGACAGCCAGGTATTTCACTGATCGCATTGCGGTCATGTACCTCGGCCGCATCGTCGAGATGGGCAGGGCGGAGGACCTGATCGACAACCCGCTGCACCCCTACACCAAGGCGCTGATCGAGGCCGTGCCGGAACCGCGAACGGGCAAGGTCGACGTGATCAAGGAGCTACCGATATCGGGGGAGATCCCGTCGCCGGCCAACATCCCGTCGGGCTGCCGCTTCCATACCCGTTGCCCCTACGCAAAGCCCGAGTGCTCGTCCGAGGCCGAGCCCGAGCTCATGGACGTCGGCAATGGCCACTTCCACGCCTGTCGGAGATACAAGGAGATCTAGATAGCATCGGCGCGCAGGGATGCGCGCCCGCGGCGCGGCCCGGTCGCATTAGCGACCGGGAACGGCACGGACGCCGACGCTTCGGCGCGGCTCATCTCCGGACGCTGTCTTTAGCAAAGCAACTGATAAAGAAAAGGGGACCCTTACGGGTCCCCTTTTCTTTAGCCTAGAGTCTTGACTATCAGGCTAGCCGCGCCGCTTCCATAGGCCTCCCCTACATCCCCTCCGGCCTATCGTACTGGGACACTACCTCAAGGCCGCCCGCGCCGTCGAGCGCGACGCGTACCGAACCGGACAGGCAGGTGGCGAAGGTATCGACGCCGGCCTTCCGGTAATTCTGGAGTACCTTGAGGCTGGCTATGGCGTCGTGCATGGCGACGCCGACGCGCGGCGATACGGCGCGGATCCACGACTTGCTCGACGAGGTGTCGCTACCGTGGTGGCCTATCTTGAGCACGTCGGCCCGGAGCGCGTCTCCCCAGGCGTCGATCAGGTCGAGCTCGTGCGAGGTGTAGACGTCGCCGACGAACAGCATCGACGACGAGCCGTAGCGCATCCTCATCACGATCGAGTGGTTGTTGACGAACTGGGTACTGTTGGCGGGGTAGCCGTCGTAGTAGGCGATGTCGGGCTCCGGGTTGAACACGTCGACGACGACGTGCGCGCCGAAGCGGAAGCTGTCGCCGGCGGCCAGGTAGACGATCTCCGCGCCGCTGTCGCGGGCTGCCGACTCGAAGCCCCTGGCGGTCGCGGTCGGGTAGTCGAGGCGGCTCAGGTAGACGGCGCCGACCGGGTAGGAACGCAGGATATCCGTCAGGCCACCGACGTGGTCGACGTGGGGATGGCTCGCGACGACCGCGTCGATGCGCTCGACGGCGAGCGCCCGAAGGTAGGCGTCGACCTGGACGGCGCACTCGGGCGAGCCGCCGTCGATCAGCATGACGAGGCCGTCGGGAGAGACGACGATCGTCGAGTCGCCCGACTTGTCGTCGGCGTCGGTGACGAGGCTGAGCCTGAGGAAGCGCGCGACGAGGCGGCCGGGGTCGCCCGAGCGGTCGAACACCGCGTCGAAGCGGCCGTCGGCCGGTACACCGGCCGCCTCGAGGGCGACGGCCCCGCGCTCGACGGCCGGCCCGGCCTGGGTGGCGCAGGAAAACGCGGCGACGGAGAGCGACAGGATCGCGGCGAGGGCCGCGAGCGAGAGGCTCGAGACGACCGAGGCGTGACGGACCGGCGCCGCGAAGCGGCGGCGCGCCGCATGGCGCGCCGAAAGGCCGGCCTTATAGTCGATTTCGCACATCATTCGGCCTTACTTGGAGGCGGCCTTGGAGAAGCCGCTCAGGA
>JAKQKE010000225.1 GCA_029560805.1 Spirochaetota bacterium | reverse complement strand
CCAGCCTGTCGAGCTCGGCCTGGGCGGCCGACCGCTCCGCCTCGAGCCCGAGCTCGGCGCAGGCGTCGCGCAGGTTGAACCAGGCGTCGTAGTAGTCGCGCCTTTTCGTCGCGGCCGATGCGAACAGCTCGCGCGCCCGATCGTACAGCCCGCGGCCGAACAACAGTACCCCGAGGTCGTTGGCCGCCTCGGGGTGCCCGGGCTCCAGCTCGAGGGCGCGCAAGTATGCGCGCTCGGCGTCGGCTTCCTTGCCTGTCTCGAACAGGGCCAACCCAAGGTTGCATAGTAGGTCCGCGTCCTCGCCGCCGAGCGCCAGGGCTTCCTCGAAGGCGGCCCTGGCGTCGCGGGCGCGCCCGTCGCGAAGCCTGGCCAGTCCAAGGTTGAAGGCCAGCTCGGGCGAGGCCGGGTCGAGCCGCCGAGCCGATAGAAAAGCCTCGGCCGCCTCCTCGAAGCGCCTCGCTTCGAGCTTGGCTATGCCCTCGGCCGCCAGCTCGGACGCCCGGGCGGCCTCGGCTCGGTTCATAGCCCGAGCAGTCCCGGCAGGTAGACGCCCGCCGCGACCAGGACCCCGGCCGGCAACAGTATGAGGAGTATCGCGTCGATGATCCAGGTGCCCTTCTTGGCGCCGGATAGCGCGTTGGCTATGAAGATCGTCGCGATGCCGGCTATGAAGCTCATGTAGCGATAGGAGAGGGGCGGAATTCCGGCAGTCAGCCCGCGCAGCCAGGCCATGAAGCCAATGTCGAGCGAGTTGGAGAAATAGACGAAACTGGTTAGGTAGCCCATCAGTACGGGCGCGTAGCGCTGGTCCGAGCCGAAGAATACCCTGAGGAAGAGTATTATGTAGAAGTAGATGACCAGGGCTACCGGGGAACCCCAGGCGCCGAGCCTCGCGGCTATCAGTTCCTGCAGGCGAGGCAGGCCTATCATAGACAGGGCCGGGGGCACGAGGAGCAGGAACGCTATCCAACCGACGACGTTGAACGCTCGCTGCCTGACGCTTCCGGAGTTTACTGGATTTTCTGGTTCGTTCATGGGTACTTCCTTTCCGCGACGCGCCCGATCCCTCGCGGCGATCGGGCGCAACCTTGGTAAGGATTATACAACCAGTTAGGGGAAACGCAAAGCGGAGGGCGCGTATGGCGACGCGCCCTCCGCCTATACTAGGTCATGATGCCTATCGGTCGAAACCGGGAAGGCCGAGCCGGTGCGGCATGTTCGAGATGACGCCGTCGCAGCCGATGCGTAGCACGCGCTCGGCTATCGTCGGATCGTCTATCGTCCACGGTACGACCGGTCGGCCGCCGATCATCCTGCCCCAAGCCAGCCCGGCCTTGGTCGCCTGCGTATGCTTGGGTTTCAGGAAGTCGGCGCGGCCTATCCATCGCCCCTCGCCGCGCCTGAGGTAGGCGGGCACGCCGTCGTCGACGCAGTAGATGATGGCCGTGGGTACCGTCGGGCACAGAGCCTTGAAACGCTTGATGGCGATGGGATTGAAGCTCGAGATGACGACGCGCTCCGCCCCATAGCCGAAATCGGCTAGTAGCTTGACGAGCGCCGCCTCGAGTCCTTTGTCCTCGGCCTTGCCGCTCTTGATCTCAATGTCGAAGTACAGGTCGTTCCCGAGCTCCTCGAATAGCTCCGAGAGCAACGGCGGCCGCTCGCCGGAGAACTGGGCGCCCTTCCATGAGCCGATGTCGATGGCCTGGAGCTGGGCCGCCGTCGCGTCCTCGACGACGAGGTCGGTGCCGGGAGCGACCCGCTTGGTGGTGTGGTCGTGGATGACGATAAGCTTGCCGTCGGCCGTCAGGTGGATGTCCAGCTCGACGCCTGGCGCCTTCTTTTCCTTGGCGAGCCTGAAGGCGGCCATGGTATTCTCGGGCGCCTCGCTCGACAGCCCGCGATGGGCGAACACGAGCGGCCTGTCCCGCTCCGGTAGTGGTCTCAGTCTAGTCATGTCGGTCTAATCGCTTCCTTCGTTCAGTTTTCTCTTCAACGCGGCGAGCGCGTCCTCCGCGCCGAGCGCCGCCATATCCGAATCCAGCTTGGCGGAGCCGTCGTCGTCCCTGTCGTCCGGCTCCTGGCCGGCCGCCATGCGTAGCTGGGCCAGGAGCAGGTCCGGGTCGACCGAGCGCTCCGAGGCGCCTGCCATCGGCAGCTTCTCCCTGATGCGCGCGACCTTGGCGGCCAGCTCGGCCCTCTCCGCCTCGAGCGCGTCGCGCTTGGCGCCTAGCTCGGCGAGCCTGGCCCGGGCCGCCGTCTCGAGGTCCGCGGCGCCCTTGGCCGCGGCCAGCTCCACCCGCTTGGCCCAGATACCCAGCTCGTCGCCGAGGCCGGCGAGCTGGCGCTCGAGCGTCTTGAGCGAGGTCATGAACTCGAGGGCGTAGGCCTTGGCGTCCTCGGCCGACAGCCCCCGTAGATCGGTATCGTCCATCATCGCCCTAGAGCTTGAAGGTGGCGCCGACGCCGAGCTGGAGTCCTCCGTAGGAGCCGAAGAGGCCGCCGGGCGTCGGGTCGAGGATGCCGAGCATGTAGTCGCCCTGGGCCTCGATGAAGACCTTGAAATCGCGCGAGAGTAGGTACGATAGGTAGGCGCCGGCCGAGACGCCGTAGTGCGTGAACCACGGGTCGTCGCTCTCGGACAGCTGCTCCTCGATGAGGCGGATGATCGCGTTGGTCGAACCGCCGACGCCTGCGCGGGCGCCGATCTCGATGCGGCGGATGAACGTGTTGACCTGCCCACCGACGATCACGTTGATCGGCATCCACATCTCAAAGTCGGCGATGGCCTGGATGGCGGCGTACGGCCTGAATCCGTAGAAGCCGCGCGTCATCTCGGTACGCGCCCCTATCACGAACGACGAGTCGTTTCCGGAGCCGCCCGAAAAGTACTTGTACGTGTGGGCGTAGACTGCCAGGTCGGCGCCGAGACGCGGAATCTCACGCAGCTGCGTGTCCTTCTCGACTTTGGCCTTGGAGTAGAGGATGGTGCCCTTGGAACGGGTCGTTCCGACGTCCTTGATGACGATGAGGCCCATCTCGCGCTCGTCCACGAAGCCCTCGAGCTCATCGACGACGATGACGGCGTACTCGTCGCCTTTCTTGATGCCCATGTTGGAGCCGAGCTGGATATCGACGCCGCCGAAGCCGGAGGCGAGCACCCGCGTGACGTTCTGGAACTGGGATATCTTGCGGATCTCGTACTGCAGCTGCATCGGGATGCCGTCGATGGCTTCCTTGACCGACGTATACTGAGTTTCGCGGCTCGAGCCTTGAGTCTCGACGTTGGCGATGCCTATCATCGTGCCATCGGCCACGTTGATGAAGCTGACGTTCGTCTTGATGTCGGTGCGCCATTCCTTGCCGTCGACATACTGGCTGTTGTAGCTCGTGACGACCGGCACCGCGATGATGAACGAGCCGACGAGGCGATTGAAGTCAGCCTCGGTCAGGAACGCCTCGCCGAACTGGTACTTCTCTGGCAGCACGAAGGTGGATTCCTTCATCTGCTTCAGGATGGTGATGAACTGGTCGACGTCGCTCGTGGAGAAACGCTTCTCCATGCCGAAGATGGTGAAGCGGCCGAGGTCGAGGAAGACCCGCTGGATGTCGATGTCTATCGTGCCGAGCGTCTCCCGCGGGATGTCCCAGCCGTAGAAGCCGAGCGAGAAGATGGCTATCTCTTTCTTCTCGCTGACCTCGGGCTGCGCGAAGGCCGCCGTGGCGGCGGCGACGAGTAGCAGGGCGACGATAGCCGCCGTCGATGTACGTTTCATGATCCCTCCTGATGGCCGAGTGTGCCTAGCTCGACTAGTATAGAGCATGACGACGGCTTTTGCGAGCGGAGGAGACGAGGGCTGAGGAGACGAGGGCGGAGGAGACGAGGAACCTCGGCGCTAGCGAGGACGGGCAACGACGAGAGCGGCGCCCGGAGGCGCCGTATCCTATAGTCCCGCCGCCAGCGCGGCAATGGCCGCCCCGAAGTCCGCCCGGACCGATCGTACGCCGGCCGGGAACTGCGGGTGCGCCGGCGATAGGTCGAGCACCGCCTCGATGCCTGAGTCCTTAAGCCCGTCCGCGGCCGCCTGGGCCCAGGCGCCGGCGACAGCCAGGATCGCTATCTTGACGCCCATGCGCCTGGACAGGTCTGGCAGCTTCGATAGGGGTAACGCCCTGACGCCGTCCCGGCCGACCGATGCCCC
>JAKQKE010000264.1 GCA_029560805.1 Spirochaetota bacterium | reverse complement strand
CCACCTGATCAAGGAACTCGGCGTCTCCAGGGCGGTCGTGTTCTCGAGGACCAAGCACGGGGCCGACCGCATCGCGAAGGCCCTCCACGTCGCGGGCATCCCGGCGGGCGTCATCCACGCCAACAAGGGCCAGGGCAACCGGACCAAGACGATGGACGCGTTCCGCGCCGGCGAGACCCCGGTGCTCGTCGCCACCGACCTCGCGGCCCGTGGCATCGACGTCGACGATATATCGCATGTGTTCAACTTCGACATGCCGACCGAGCCGGAGACCTATGTGCACCGCATCGGCCGCACCGCCAGGGCGGGCGCTTCCGGCTCGGCCGTATCGTTCTGCGATACCGAGGAGAAACGGCTCCTCAAGCAGGTCGAGCGCCTACTCGGTACGACCATCCCCGTGGTCAAGCAGCACCCCTATGCCGGCGTAAAGCCCGTGCCGACCGAGGAGGACCTACGCGACGCTATGTTCGAGGAGCGGTCCAAGGAGCGCATGCGCGCGCGCGGCCAGGGTCGGGGAGGCCAGGGTCGCGGACGGCAGGGCTCCCCTTTGGGCTCCCCCCGAGGCGCTCAGGCTCAGGCGCCTCGACCGCAGCCCTCGGCCGACGCCCGGCGCGGCAACGGGCAGCAGCCGGCCCGAAGGAGCCAGGCGGGTCAAGACGGCCAGCGTGGACCGAGGACCGACGAACGCCGCGACGGCTCCGGGAATCGCCAGGGCGGCCCGGCCTCGACCAGGCCCGCCCCCAGGCGCGATGCCCCCCGGTACGAGCCGCCTGTGCGCTCGTCTCGGGACGTGCGCTCGGTCATCGACGAGATCACGGGCCGGCGATCGTAGGCGCCGCCGCGCTTAGCGCGAAGGATATGGAACGGCCGCCCGCGCTATGTGGGGCGGCCGTTCTCGTTAGCGTGCGATGCCCTTCGGACGGGCTCCTCGTTATTCTTTGGGCATGAACTCAGGGAAACAGTAGCTCGCGACGCCCGTCGAGTCGTCGACGATGATGTACGCCGCGCCCTTGAGCGCGCACTCGTCGAGAGCCGCCGTGGCTTCGTCCAACGGTACGTTGAGCCTCATGGCGGTCTTTGACACCGTCAGTATCCCCTTGGACTCGGAGGCGAGCCGTAAGGCTCGTACGGACAGGAGTGGGTCGGTCGTTCCGCGCGCGCCATCCACCGTTGCCCCGATAGTCGACTTGGGCGTTCCGCCGATCCGCGTACCTTGACCCGATCCGGAACCCCCTTGGGACAAGCGTAGGTACAGGCCGAACCCGATGAACGCGAAGCCAACTATGAAAGCGCCGGGCCCGACTGTCGGCACCGGGATGGGCGCCATGAAATTGACTATATTCAGGGCTCCGAAGGCGATGCACGCCATGCCGGCTATTCTTCTGATCCTCATGCCGTCCCCCTCCAGGCCATGCTCCAGGGCGTCAGCGAGCCTAGGACGATACTACAGGGCCTCCGGACCAGACGCAAGAGGAGTCGAACGCCAGACGGGGTACATTACCGAGGAGCGTAGTGCCGGGAACGGGACTTGAACCCGTACGCCCTTGCGGACAAGGGATTTTAAGTCCCTGGTGTCTACCGATTCCACCATCCCGGCTCGTGCTGCGGCTTCCGGCGGCATGATAGCCGTAGCCCGTCGCGGCGTCAAGGTATGGAGAATAGAGCGGCCTCGAGCGAACTGCCCCTCGGGCGATCGCTCCGGGCCGTAGCCTCGGATGCGGCTTGATCCCGAGCCCGCGTAGGCGTATAGTGGCCAGGTATCGACGTGCGTACACGTATCGTTAGATTTCCAGAAAAACGCCAGAGGAAACGCTAGTGAAAACCCTGTTGATCATCGACGACGACGCCCTGATCCGCGATACGGTATCGATGATGCTGGATCGCGCCGGCTACAAGGGCCTGTGCGCCGCCTCCTCGGAGGAAGGCATGGCGATGATGGCCTCGAACCAGGTCGCCCTGGCCCTCGTCGACGTGGTACTGCCCGACAGGAACGGCCTCGAGCTAGCCTTCGAGTTGAACCAGAAATGGCCATCGGTGCCGATCGTGCTGATGTCCGGCCGCGTCTCGACCGAGGCTGACTCGATCAAGAACTTCAACGGGCATTTCGGCATCAAGGGCTCCATCCCCAAGCCGTTCACGTTGGAGCAGCTCCTCGCGGCAGTCCGGAGCGCGCTCGGCGAATAGCCGGGCCCGGCTAATTCTTCCTTGACGTCCCGGGGCGGCGGGTCTACCCTGACCTGATCCTGGCCCGCCTTGGCTGGCCCGCGTTCCGGGGGGACTATGCTTATAAAAATACTGTGGTACCGGCTCTTCCAGGCTATCATGCGCCTCGCGGCGAACTTCCTCGACTTTACGCCGCCCGAGCTACTCGACGGCCCCGGCAGCGTCAAGCGTCTTCCGTCGTTCATCAAGTCAAAGGGCTTCTCGAGGGTGCTCGTCGTCACCGACAAGGGCCTCATGGCGGCGCGCCTGCTCGACGGGCTGTTCGACAGCCTCCGCGAGGCCGGCGTCGAGTACGCGCTGTTTGACGGCGCCCAGGCCAACCCGACCATCCAAAATATCGAGGACGCGCTGACGTTATACAAGGAAAAGGGTTGCCAGGCGATTATAGCCTTCGGCGGCGGCTCGTCGATGGATTGCGCCAAGGGCTGCGCCGCCAGGGTTACCAACCCCGGCAAGACGATCCCGAGGATGCGCGGCCTCCTCAAGGTCGGGCGTAAGCCGGCGACCGTCTTCGCCGTGCCGACGACCGCCGGCACCGGTTCCGAGACGACCATCGCGGCGGTCATAACCGATCCTTCGACGCACGAGAAGTACGCCATCAACGATCCCAAGCTGCTACCGCCCTACGCGGTGCTCGACCCCGAGCTGACCGTCGGCCTGCCGCCCCATATCACCTCGACGACGGGCATGGACGCGCTGACGCACGCCGTCGAGGCCTACGTCGGCCGTAGCAACACGAAGAACACGATCGAGAAGGCCGAGAAGGCCGTAGCGCTGATCTACGCGAACCTCGAGACGGCGTATAAGGACGGCAAGAACGTCGGGGCGCGAGCCAACATGCTGCTCGCCTCGTACTACGCGGGCATCGCGTTCACCAGGGCCTACGTCGGCTACGTGCACGCGATAGCGCACAATCTCGGCGGGCTGTACGGCCTGCCGCACGGTCTGGCCAACGCGGTGATCCTGCCGTACGTGCTCGACTACTTCGGCGAGTCGGCCCACGCGCCGCTCGCGAGGCTGGCCGACATCGCGGGCGTCTCGTCGGCGGGGCAGAGCGTCGCCGAGAAGGCCGAGGCCTTCGTCGCCTCGATCCGCGGGCTCAACCGGCGCATGGCTATCCCCGAGGGCTTCGAGCAGATCCGCGAGGAGGATATACCGCTGATCGTCGAGCGGGCGTTCCGGGAGGCGCACCCGCTGTACCCGGTCCCGAGGATCATGAGCCGCGCCGAGTGCGAGGCTCTCGTCCGCAGGCTGATGCGCTAATCGAGGCCGGCTCGGTGCGAGCCGAAGAGCCCCCTTCCGGCGAGCCGGGAGGGGGCTTTCCTATGCGTCGCTGTGGTCCTCGACCATCTCAGAGGTCGAGTAGAAGCGTATCGCGGGAGTGTTCGCCTTGATGCGCTCGAACTGCCACTCGGACTCCGACATGAACACGAAGCTATCGCGTATGTCGACGAGTATCCGCCGCGAGTGCTCTTCGACGAAGGCCTCGAGCGCTTTGCGGTCGTCCGACGTGATCCAGTGGGCTATGGAAAGGTCGATGGGACGATAGCTACACTTGGCGCCGTACTCGTGCTCCATGCGGTACTGCAATACCTCGAGCTGAAGCTGACCGACCACGCCGAGTACGCGCACGTTCGGCTGGTGCGGCTTCGAGAAGATCTGCACCACGCCTTCCTCGGCCAGCTGGTCCAGGCCCTTGTGGTACTGCTTCTCCTTGAGCGGGTCGGCGTTGACGATATAGCGGAAGATCTGCGGCGCGAAGCTCGGGATGCCCTTGAAGTTGATCCGCTCGCCCTCGGTGACGGTGTCGCCTATCTTGAAGGTGCCGGTGTCGTGGATGCCTATGATGTCGCCGGGCCAGGCCTCGTTGACGATCTCGCTGTCCTGGGCCATGAAGGCGGTCGGGTTGGCGGTCCTGAAGGGCTTGCCTGAGCGCACGTGGTAGTAGGTCTTGTTGCGCTCGAAGGTGCCCGAGCAGACGCGCATGAAGGCGACCCGGTCGCGGTGCCTCGGGTTCATGTTGGCGTGGATCTTGAACACGAAGCCGGAGAATTTATCCTCGCCGGGGTGGACCACCCGCTCGTCGCAGCGCTTCGGGGTGGGGGCCGGGGCGAGGGAGGTCATCGCGTCGAGCAGCTCGCGGATGCCGAAGTTGTTGATGGCCGAGCCGAAGAAGACCGGCGTCGCCTTGCCCGCGAGGTACTCGGCCGCGTCGAAGGCCGGATAGACGCCGGACAGGAGGGCCACGTCGTCGCGTAGCTTGGCCGCCAGCGACGGGCCGACCTTCTGTTCGAGCAGCGGGTCCGCGAGGTCGCGTATCGTCACCACGTCCTCGGGGCGCTGGCTCTCGCCGGGGAAGAACAGGAGCAGGCGCTTCTGGACGAGGTCGTAGACGCCCTTGAAGCTCCGGCCCTGCCCGACTGGCCAGGTGACCGGCCTGACGCCTATGGCCAGCTCGCGCTCCGCCTCGTCGAGCAGCTCCATCGGGTCCTTGCCCTCGCGGTCGAGCTTGTTCATGAAGGTGGCTATGGGCGTATGCCGCATCCGGCAGACCTCGCACAGCTTACGCGTGCGGTCCTCGACGCCCTTGACCGAGTCGATCACGAGTAGCGCGCTGTCGACCGCCGACAGGCCCCGGTAGGTGTCCTCCGAGAAGTCGGCGTGGCCGGGCGTGTCGAGGAGATTGATCTTGCGGTCGCCGTACTCGAAGCCCATCACCGAGGTGCTGATCGATATGCCGCGTTCCTTCTCCATCTCCATGAAGTCGGAGACGGAGGCCTTCATCGTCTTGCCGCTTTTAACGGCCCCGGCGATGTGGATGGCGCCTCCGAAGAGGAGCAGCTTCTCGGTGATGGTGGTCTTGCCGGAGTCCGGATGCGATATGATCGCGAAGGTAAGCCGTCTGCGTAGCTGGGTATCTAGTTCGCTCATGTGTCTGTGGTCAAACCATACCAAGAGACCGGGCCGGGTGTATAGTGCCGGAGGCGGATCGGGCTCGACCTCTCCTTGCATACTAAACGGATGTATAGTACAACTGAGACATGGATTCGCCTCTTGAATCGGGCTGCGACCTGCGCATCGGAACCTCCGGATACGACTACCCAGACTGGGAGGGCGAGCTGTACCGCCACGGCCTCGGCAGGTCGGAGTACCTGGGCGCGTACAGCGAGGCCTTCGATACGCTCGAGCTCGACTATCCGCTTCGGGGCGGCGCGGGGTCCGGTTCCGCGCCGCCCCTCTCGCCCGCCGAGGCCGTATCCCGCGCCAGGCGCCCGATGGACGTTACCCTGCGGGCGGCGGCGCTACCCGGCTCCGCCAGCCCCGCCGCGATCCTGGCCGCGGTCCGGGAGCTGGCGGCCGCCGCCGCTCCCCTCGCCGAGGCCGGGACGCTGTGCGCGCTCCTCCTGCCGTTCCCGTTCTCGTTCCGCTACGGCGACGACGAGAGGCGCGCGCTCGACCGGGCGCTCCGGGAGCTGGCGGCCTTCCCGGTCGCCGTCGAACTGCTCAACGCCGAGTGGCTCAACGCCAGGGCCATCGACGGACTCAAGGCCAGGCGGGTCTGCCTGTGCGCCGTCGACCTGCCGCGGATCGACGGCCTGCCGCCGGTGTCCGACCTGGTAACCTCCGACTTGGCCTGCGTCCGCTTCCACGGGCGAGACGGCGAGGCCTGGCTGGCCGGCGACCGGGGCTCCCGGGCCGGCTACCGCTATAGCCGCGACGAGCTCGGCTCCTGGCTGCCCAGGCTCGAGGCTATGAGCGTCGAGGCGCGGAAGTTGCGCGTCTATTTCGTCAACCGCCGCGGGGGCGCCGCCCCGGCGGGCGCCCGCGAGCTCCTGTCGCTGGCGCGCTCCTTCCGCCTGCTGTGAGGTGTCGGCCATGCCGTCGGGTCGCGTCCTGCATATCAACGCCGTCGGGCTGATGGCCGAGCTCGAGGAGTCGCTCGAGCCGTCGCTCCGCCGTCGCCCCTTCGTCGTGGCCAACGAGCGCCTGGCGCGGGCCGTCGTGCTCGACGTGTCCGCCCTGGCGCACCGGGAGGGCGCTCGGCCCGGCATGAGCCTGGCCGCGGCCCGCGCGCTCCTGCCCGGCCTGGCCGCGAGGCCGCCGCGCTCCGAGCTGTACCGGGACGCGGAGGACCGGCTCTGGCGCCTGGCGCTCGAGCTAACGCCGCTCGTCGAGCGGGCGGGGAGGGGACACCTCTTCGCCGACCTGACGGGCACGGGCCGCCTGAATGGCTCGCCGGACGACGCCGCGCAGCGGCTGCGCTCGCGCATACTCGCCGACACCGGCCTAAGCCCGGCCCTGGCGCTGTCGTCCACCAAGACGGCGAGCAAGGTGGCGACCCGGGTCTTCAGGCCCGGCGGCTTCGTCGCCCTGTCGACCGCGGAGGAAGGGCCCCTCGTCAGGCGCCAGCCGGCGTCCCTGCTGCCGGGCGTCGGTCCGGCCCTCCTGCGCAGGCTGGCGCTACTCGACATCGACGACATAGGCGGTATCGCCGACCTGGACGACACGCGGGCGGCCGCCGTCGGCCCGAGGGGCCGGGAACTCGTGGCCCGCGCCCGTTGCGTCGACGACTCGCCCGTCGACCCGCGGCCCCTCGGGAGCCGGAGCGCGTCGGCCGAGGCCGTGCTCGAGCCCGACACGGCCGACCCGGAAACGCTGAGGCTCAGGCTCCTGTCCCTGTCGGCGGAGCTCGCTTTCTCGCTCCGGCGCGAGGGGCTCGGGTTCTCGGGCGCCTCGGTGTCGCTCGGGTATACCGACGGGCTTCGCGCTTCGGCCTCGGCCTGCTCGGGCCGCCGGCTGTGGCGGGACGATGAGGCCCTCGCCCTGGCCCTCGAAGCGCTCGGCCGCGCCAGGACCAGGAGGGTTCGCGTACGCTCGGTCGCGCTGACGCTATCTCGCCTCGGCGCCGCTAGCCCGGAGCTGGACCTGTTCGAGCCGGGCGAGTCGCGCCGCTCGAGGCTGCAATCGGCGCTCGACGCGATACGCCTTCGTTACGGTTCCGGCGCCATCGAGCCCTGCGCCCTGGCTGAGCTCGGCGCGCCAGGCCCGTCCGGGGCGATCCGATGGTAGCGCCGCTCCTGGTCGCCTCGGGCTATTCCTTCCATTATGGCTGCGCGACGCCCGCGGAGCTGGCCGGGCGCGCCAAGGCCCTCGGTTACGAGGCGCTCGCTCTTGCTGACCGCGACGGGCTCTACGGCGTACCGGCCTTCATCGAATCCTGCGAGGCCGAGGGCCTCAAGCCGCTCATCGGCGCGGAGCTGTCGCTCGACGGCGGTGGTCCCGGAAGCGGCCGGGCCCTCGCGATAGCGATGGACCGAGCGGGCTTCTCGCGTCTCTGCCGCCTCCTCAGCGCCCGGGCCGAACCCGGCTTCGACGCTCGCGCGGAATTGCTCCGCGACTCCGTCGGCCTCGCGGTGGCCTCCGACGACGATCGGCTCCTCGGCTCGCCAGGCTCGGACGGCTTCTACGCGCTCCTGTCGCCGTGCCGGCGCGGCTCCTGGCGCCGCCTTCTCGCCTCCGGCCGGCGGCCGCTCGCGACCGGAGAGGTCCGCTTCATCGAGCCGGGGGACCGGGCCCTCCAGCGCCTGCTCGTCGCCATAGGCTCCGGGCGAACCGTCTACGAGGTCCGCGACGACGAGTTGTCGCCCGAGGGCGCTACCCTCGTCGATCCGGCCGGGTTCGGCGCCGCGTACGCCGGAGCACCCGAAGCGCTTGCCGCCAACGAGGCGCTCGTCGGCGCCGTCTCGTTCCGCTCGCCGTTCGACGGCTTCGTCTTCCCGCGCCACGGCGGGCCGGGCGAGGAGAAGGGCTACGATCCGGTAGCGGCGCTGCGCCGCCTGACGCTCGAGGGCGCCGTCGGACGCTATGGCGTCGGCCCCCACGGAACCCTGCCCGGGCGCGTAACGGCCCGGATAGATTACGAGCTGGAGATCATCGCCGAGAAGGGCTTCGCGGACTATTTCCTCGTGGTCCGCGACATCGTGCGACGCGCCTCGCGCAGCTGCGGCCGCGGCAGCGCCGCAGCCAGCGTTGTCTCGTACGCTCTCGGCATCACCGACGTCGATCCTATACGGCATGGCCTGTACTTCGAGCGCTTCCTCAACCCCGGCCGGGCCGACCCTCCGGATATCGACGTCGACTTCGCCTGGGACGAGCGCGACGGGCTACTCGAGTCGGTGCTCGCCGAGTATGGCGAGGCCAGGGCCGCCAGGGTCTCGAACCACGTCCGCTTCCAGGCCCGCTCCGCCCTGCGCGAGGCCGCCCGAGCCTACGGTATGCCCGACGGCGAGATCTCCGCCCGGGAGCGGAGCGCCGCCAGCGCTGACCCTGGCGGGGCTGGGAGGGACGCTCCACGCGACGGCGAATGGGCCGAGATCGCCCGTCTCGCCGCCAGGCTGCCGGGCCTGCCCCGCCACCTCGGCGTCCATTCCGGCGGCGTCATCCTGGTCCCCGACGAGCTCGCCTCGCGCGTGCCGGTCGAGCGCTCCGGTTCGGGCATACGCGTGACCGCCTGGGACAAGGACGGCGTCGAGGCGGCGGGCCTCGTCAAGATAGATCTGCTCGGGAACCGCTCGCTCGCCGTCGTGCGGGACGCCCTCGTCAACTTGGAGGAGAACGGCGAGCCTATCGACGAGCGCGCGTGGCGGCCCATCGACGACCCAGGAACGATAGCCATGCTCGCGCGCGGCGACGCGATGGGCGTCTTCTACGTCGAGTCGCCGGCGATGCGCCTCCTCCAGAAGAAGACCGGCCGCGGCGACTTCGAACACCTGGTCATCCATTCGTCGATCATACGCCCGGCGGCCAACCGCTACATCTCGGAGTACATCGACCGGCTGAACGGCAAGCCCTATCTGCCGCTGCACCCGCTGATCGGCGACCTGCTCGCCGAGAGTTACGGCATCATGTGCTACCAGGAGGACGTCTGCAAGGTCGCGGTGGCCCTGGCCGGCTTTTCACCGGCCGAGGCCGACAAGGTGCGCAAGGCGCTGTCCAAGAAGGACGCTCCGGAGCGCCTGGCAGCCTACGCCGGCCGCTTCCGCGACGGCGCGCTGGCCCGCGGGGTCGACGAGCGGACGATAGCCGAGACCTGGGCGATGATCGAGTCGTTCTCCGGCTACTCGTTCGTCAAGGCGCACTCGGCCAGCTACGCGATGCTGTCGTTCCGTTCGGCCTACCTGCGCCGACACCATCCCGCGGAGTTCATGGCCGCGGTCATCTCGAACCGCGGCGGCTACTACTCGACGCTGGCCTACGTCAGCGAGGCCAGGCGCATGGGCCTCCGCGTGCTGCCGCCCGACGTCGAGACGAGCCGCCTCCGCTGTCGAGGCCGGGGCTCGGAGCTACGGCTCGGCCTCGGGATGGTCTCGACGCTGTCGTCCGCGTGCTCCGAGGCCATAGTCCGCGCGCGACGCGCCGGTGGGCCGTTCCGCTCGGTCGACGCCTTGGCGCGCAGGGCCCGCGTCGGGAGACCCGACGCGGAGGCGCTAGCCGGCTCGGGCGCCCTCGACTCGCTGTCGCCCGGCATGACGCGGGCGGACAAGCTCGCGCGGCTCCTGTCGCTATGCGACGAAGGCAAGCGGGAGGCCGGCCAGGGCGAGCTGTTCGCCTACGAACCCGCCGTCCCCGGTCCGGCGCGGCCGCCGGGATCGTCGGGGCCGTCGGGGCCGTCGGGGCCGGGCGCGCGCAAGCGGCTCGAGTCGGAGCTGCTCTACCTCGGCACGACGCTGGCGGAGCATCCGCTGGCCCTATGGCCCAAGGCGCTCTCCATGCCGCGCGCGCTCGGGCGCGACCTGCCGCGCCTGGTCGGCCGCCGCGTCGCGCTGATAGGCTGGCCGATAACGGCCAAGCCCGTCGTCACCTCGGGCGGCGAGGCTATGGAGTTCGTGTCGTTCGAGGACGAGACCGCGCTGTACGAGACGGTGCTGTTTCCCGGAGCGTTCGCGCGGTATCGTCACCTGCTCTTCGACGAACGGCCGCTCATCGTCCGGGGCGTCGTCGAGGAGGACCGGACGGCCGTGACCGTGACCGTGGATAGCCTGGAGCGGCTAGGATAGGGGAGGGCGGCGCCGGAACGGCTCAGGCGACGTTGACTCGGGCGCGCTTCGCGACGATGGCCGCCTCGAGGCCAGCCGGAGCGGCCGGCGCGGTGGCCTCGAGCCCGGGCGCCTTGATCAGCGCGGTGCTGACAGTCCCGTGGTCGCTGCGCATGGTGAGCGTACCATCGAACTGGTCGAGCAACATCGATATCAGCGTTAGACCCAGGCCGCTCGACTCGGCTATATCGAAGCGCTCGGGAAGGCCCTTGCCGTCGTCCCGCATCGTCATGATGACCGACTCGTCGTACACGCAGACGTCGAGGCGTATGGAACCTTCACTGCGGCCATCGAAGGCATACTTGAGCGCGTTCGTCAGGAGTTCATTGACGATGATGCCCAGCGTGAAGGTCCGTTTCTGGTCGAGCATGAACTCGTCGACGCGGCAATCGACGTCGATCCCGGAGCCGCCGGGGAAGATCGGCATGATGGCGCCTATGAGGCGCTCCAGGTACGGGCGCACCTCGATATCGCCGCCCGAGTCGTGTACGGTGAGCATCTCGTAGAGCGTGCTCAAGCTTTCAACGCGGCCGAGCGCGTCGCTGAGGGCCTCGACGGTCTCGGGATGCTCGGCCTCGCCGAGCTGCAAAGACAGGATGGACGAGATCGCCGCTATATCGTTACGGATACGGTGATGAGACTCCTTGAGCCGCGTGTCGCTCTGCAGGAGGCGCCGCTCGTAATCGGCGACCATACGATCCGCCGCCGAACGCTCGGCCGCGGATCGCCTGAGCGCCATCGATACGGTAGCCAGGAGCGACGCGTTGCCGAATGGCTTGGGCATGAAGCCGTACGCGTCGACGCGCTCGAGGCGGATCATCGTCGCTGCGTCGTCGTGGGAAGACATGAACACGATTGGTCGCGAGGAGGCGCGCAGGATCGCCTCGGCCGCGTCAATGCCATCCAGCTCCCCATCGAGGCTGATATCCATCAGGACGAGGCCGACGGACGAGTCCGAGGCGAGGCGCACGGCGTCTTCGCCCGTACCGGTGGATAGCGTGGCGTATCCAGCGGCCTCGAGCGTCTCCCGTACGTTGAGCGCGCTCAGGACGTCGTTCTCGACGATGAGGATGGTCGTGCGCGCCTTCTCCTTCACCCAGCTTGCTCCATCGGACGGATTCGACGCATACAACGCGATCGGCCTAGCTAGGCTACGCCGATCGCGTTCGTACGCACTACGTTTATATAAATTCTTATGAGATGATTTTGAAAGCGTTTTCATTACGTGGATCGTATCTCCGGGTGTAGAGCCGATCAAGCTGTTTTTTGCCCGAAGCGTGTAGACAATTGTCTACAAGGGTCAAAATCACCTCAAATTCGTTAGAAATATCAAATATTATGCGGTGTCATATAGGAATAACCCTATGTCTATAGAGGTTCAACGCGTCACAGTCCGCGGCTCAGGCTATCCAGTACCTTCATGACCCGCAGGCTGTGTTCGAGTAGGTCGTAGCACTCATCGAGTCGGCCTTCACGCATCATCCGCTCGAAGGCTATCCACTCGTGGGCTAGCCGAGGTAGGCCGGAGTCGTCGCGTAGCTCGGCGATGCCTAGGCCCGGCGCTCCGTACTCGACGCGGGACAGCGCGTTCGGCGATCCGTCGGCCCGTATCCATCCTGATTCGCCGATGACGAGGCTGAAGCCAGGTCCGTCCGCGTCCTTGGCTGCCACGCAGGTAGCGCTCGCTCCGCCATAGCCGAGCAGGGCCGAGCCGGAGGTGTCGACTCCGTTCCAGCCGCGCCTCGCTGAGTAGCTGGCCGTATTCGGCAGGCCAAGGAGGCGAACCGCCAGATGTAGATTGTAGACGTTGAGGTCGCGGAGCGCGCCGCCGGCATGGGCCGGATCGAAGGCCGGCGCCACGTCGCCCGCGAGGTAACGGTCGTAGCGGCTCGAGCGCTGGCAGTAGGAGCACTGGACGAGGCCGATGCGGCCGATCCCGGCGGCCCGCTCGACGATGGAGCGGAACAGAGGCATGTGCACGGTGGGCGCCGCCTCGAAGAGGAAGAGGCCGCGGGAACGGGCCAGGGCGACCAAGGCTTCAGCCTCGGCCAGGGTAACGGTGAATGGCTTCTCGACGATGGCGTGCTTACCGGCCTCGAGAGCCCTCTTGGCGTAGTCGTAGTGCAGGTCGTTGACCAGAGCGATGTAGACCGCGTCCACATCGGCCCGGCCGAGTAGCTCGTCGTAGTCGTACACCGTCGAGCCGACGCCATGACGGGCGGCCAGGGCCTCGGCCCTATCGCGGCTCTTCTCGCGCGCGCAGATGGCGACGGCAGTTACGCCCTTCGCCTCGGAGATGGCTCGCAGGCCATCCTCGACGATCATGCCGCTACCGGCGATGCCTAACCTCATAGTCGATACCCCCGTCTCAGAGATCGACGATCCTGCCGCCCGTGGCGGCCTCGAGTTGCGCCAGACTGGCCGGAACGCCGGTAGCGTCGGTCCCGGCCGCCGGATAGACGGTCTCGTAGTCGCCGAGCTCGCGATCGAGCAGTACCTCGACTCCGGTCAGGGCGAAAGGGCATACGCCGCCTGGCTTATAGCCGGTGACGCGCTCGGTCTCCTCGGCGTCGGTCATCGACAGCTTGGAGCCAGCGAGGCGCTTGAGGGCCCCGGATTGTATCCGCTTATCGCCCGGGCAGACGAGCATGACGTAGCGCTCGTCCTTGGACTTGAACAGTAGGGACTTGGCGATCCGGGCGGGCTCGACGCCGATGCGCGCCGCGGCGAGCTCCACCGTCGGGGTGGAGCCGGGTTCGAATTCGAGAGCGCTCAGCCCGTGAGCGTCGAGCGCGCTGAGTACCTTGTCGGGAATCATGCACCGATTCTAGCGTCCAGGGTTCGCGGAGGCAAGCCTGGCATCGGCTTGCGGTATCGGGGGAAGTCCTTGTAACGGGCGAAGCCGAGCGATTGGTAGAGCTGGATCGCCCTGGTCTGGAACTGCTCGATCGTGTATACGCGTAGCTCCCTGAATCCGGCCGCGATCGCGGCATCGATGGTCGCCGTCATCAAGGCGCGGGCTATGCCCCTGCGCCTCCAGTCCGGGGAAACGGCGAGCTCGACGACCTCGGCCATGGCGTCGGTTCGAGCGTCGCAGAGCGCGACCGCCACGATCTCGTCGCCTCGCTTGACGATTCGCCAGAGCGACGGCTCTCGATCGTCGTCCGAAAGGCTTTCCTCGTATTCGCCCGGATCGACCGGCTCGTCGAACCTGCCTTCCGAGTACTCCTTGGCGAAGGCGGCGACGACCGTTCCGGTCAGCTTCCGATAATCGTCCTTCCCGGGGGCGACGATGACGAGGCCGTCCGGCAGGGCCGGAGCCCGAGCCTCGGCGTGGCTACTAGAGTCGAGCCGTAGCTCCGCCACGGTATACGCCGCGCGATAGCCGGCATCGGTGAGGAGCTTCGTCGCGCTCGTCTCGGTCGAAGAGGCGTTGCCTGCGAATTCGCTCGGTTCTCCGGGGTGATCGCGCTGAGCGAGCGCCGCCGCCTCGCCCCCTGGCCCTGGGATGAACCCACCCCATCAGCAGATAGACGTTGGTTCCATCGCCTTCCTTCCATTGTTGAATTTTTCCGTAGGCGACGATCTCTCTGCCCACTTCGACGACGGGTCGCTGGCAGAGGGTGTCGTTTTCAGTTGCTCCGAGAGGGCTTCTTCGAACTCTGACGCGGCGCCGACCATCTCATAGGAGTCGCTTGGGTCGACGCCGTCTATTCCGAGGCGTGCGTCGTGAATCGCGGCCAACGCCGCCCCGTCTTCAGGCCCGCGCGCGAACCTGAACACGGCTCCCGCTAGTTCTGGTAAGGGTGTTATGTTTTCCATGGGAACAGTATCGAAGAAGCCGGCGATCAGCGCAAGCGATGCCGGATCGTTCTCGAATACCTCGAGCTGAGAGGATTTGGTCTCCCCTCGCGCTCATCGTGCGCGCTCCTTGCGACCGCCTCCGCTCGCTTCCGCGCCCATCCATGGGCGCTCATCCTCGCTATCGCTCGGCGCTCGCTCCGGTTCAAATCCTCTCAGCCCGCTCGGATATAAAAACAACGGGCCACCCAAGGAGGGTGACCCATTATTTTTAAGTCGGGCTGAGAGGATTTGGTCTCCAGTCGCGCGCATCGTGCGCGCTCCTTG
>JAKQKE010000214.1 GCA_029560805.1 Spirochaetota bacterium | reverse complement strand
GAGGCGCCCGTGCCGCCCCACTTCGCCGCGTTCTACGAGCGCTGGCCAGAAGGAGGCGCGACGTGACCGCGCCGTTCGAATGGGTCCGCGGCGCCGCCTGGCTGTTTCCCGACGGCACGCTCGACATCGTCCCCGGCTTTCACGACGAATGGATAGCGGCCCATCAGGACCGGGCGCCCGGTTGCTCGAACGTGGCGGACGTGGTGACCAGGCTCGGTTGGGTGTCGGTGGTCTCGTACTCGCGTGGCTACGTCGAGTTCATGATACGCTCCAAGTCGGACTCAGGCTCGGTCAGGCTATGCGTCGAGCACCTCGGGCGTAACCTGGGCCGCTGGGAGAATGCCCTCGTGATGACGATGGACGAAGAGGGCTACGCCAAGTTGACTCCGGACGACTTCTCCGACGGCGCCTCGCCCGAGTCGAAGATCCGCGGCATCTTCTCGGTCGACTAGGCGCCGAGCAGCTCCTTGAGCTCGCGCGCGTTGCGGACGGCGTTACCCCGCGCGTGGTTGTTGAACGCCACGAGCAGGTTCCCCTGCCTCGCCATCCGCTTGAGCCTCGGCGCCGAAGCCGCCAGCTCCTCGCTGGAGTACAGGTAGTCGTAGCGGCTCGTCGCGTCGCCGCTCCACCAGGCGTCCGCGTTACGGCCGTGGAAGCGCAGGTAGGCCAGGTCGCCGGTCACGCGCTCCTCGACCGCCGGCAGGCCGGGCAGCTCCGGGCGGTCGACCATCGCGACGCCGACCCCGCGCCGGTCGAGCTCGTCGTAGACGCGGTCGCCCCGCCACTCGTCGTTGCGGAACTCGACGACGAGCGGCAGCGGCCTGAGCGCGTCGAGGAGGGCGGCCAGGTAGCCGCGGTTGTCCGGCGTGTGGTGGAAGCTGTACGGTAGCTGCACCAGCACGGCGGCGAGCCTGTCACCCTCGGCCAGCGCGCCCGCAGCCGCCGCGAATTCGGCCGCGTCGGCCCTCCACGAGGCGGTCGGCTCATGCGTGAGGCTCCTGTGCGCCTTGATGCTGAATCGGAAGCTCGAAGGCGTCCTAGCGGCCATCGAGCGCAGGTTCGACGCCTTGGGCATGGCGTAGTACGAGAAGTTGAGCTCGACGAACGGGAAGAAAAGGGCGTAGTAGCGCAGGAACTCCGACTTGGGCAGCTCCTCGGGGTAAAAGGCTCCGCGCCAATCGTCGTAGGAGTAGCCGCTCGTGGCCACCAGGATATCGCCCATGCCCCGGCTCACTTCCGCTTGATCAGCATCATCGTCAGGTCGTCGTACTGCTCGTCCTCCTTGAGGTGGCCGTAGTACAGGTATTCCTTGCGCCTCGGGTCGGGATGGGGCTGCTTGTCGTGGCAGAACCTGGCGTATTGCTTCCAGCACTTGGCCAGTACCTCGTCGATACGGGCGTCGACGATGACCCTGTCATCGGCCCCGGCGGTCGGGTCGGGGATGATCCTGAAGACCTTTTCCACGGCCGCGATGCCGAGCACGAGGTCGTCCGGGCCGGCGTCGAGGGTCGAGAAGTCGAAATCGTAGGCGGCGTCGGGGCCGAGCGGATCGCCCTCCTTGCGCAGCGTGTACGAGCCCCGCGCCATGATGGCCTCGGTGACGGCCTTGATGCGCTCCTCGCCGAGCTGCTCCACCAGAGCCTCCCGGTGCTCGCTTTCGTTGCCCTCGCGGTCGCGCAGCTTCTTGACTTCGTAGAGCGGCTTGAAGTCCGGTCCGCGCATCGCGCGGCTCGATTCCTCGAAGCCGTCCGTGTAGAGCAGCAGGGTGTCGCCGCGGCTCAGGGGCAGGATCACCTGCTTGTACGGCGAGGTGGACTCGACGAGGTCGTTCGGGAAGGTGCCGGCGGTCGGCGCGCTGTCGAGGGTATGGGTGACGACCGCCGCTTTCTCGGCCTCGTAGACGCGCAGGATGTTGTCGCCGGCGTGGCAGAGATAGGCGGCTCCGGTCTGCGAGTCGTAGATGCCCATGATCAAGGCCGCGAATCGGCCCTTGAAGCCGCGCTTCTCGATGAAGTCGTTGATCTTGTAGGTGATGCGGTCCAGGTGGATGCCGTCGCGCTTGAACGACCAGCCCTGCAGCTCGGTCGTGAAGATCGTCGCCACGCCGACCATGATGAGGGCGGCCGGCACGCCCTTGCCGGATACGTCGCACTTGATGAAGGCCCAGAATCGGCCGTCGAGCGGGGTGTAGTCGAAGTAGTCTCCCGATACGCCCTTGGCGCCCTCGTAGTAGCCGAAGAAGATGTGGCCGGCCTGGTCGTCGTAGCCGGTCGTCAGTTTCTCCCCGAGCTCGTTCGTGACGAGGGGGATGAACATTTTCTGGACTTCCTTTCCTACGGTCAGGAACTCCGCTTCCTTGGCCGCCTCGACGAGGCCGGCGGTCATCTCGTTGATGGTGCCAGCCAGGATCGACAGCTCGTCGCGGCTCCTGACGTCGATGGAGAAATCCGCCAGCTTGCGCTTGTCGCTCTCGTCCCTGATGGTCTCGATGCCCCTGACCACCTTCATGAGCGGGCCGATGATGATGCGCGACAGGCCGAAAGCTCCGGCCACGCCGATGGCCAACGCTATCGCGGCGACCACCGCGACGCTCCTGATCAGGTCGTCCCGGGCCGCGTTCACCTGGGCGACGATGGTCTCGGTGGAGACCGACAGCCTGACGAGGCCGCGGTAGTACAGCGCCTCGCGGCCCTGCCTGAACAGGATGGGCTTATAGAAGACGTACTCCTCGGCCGTCGCGCCGAGCTTGGTGGCGTCGAAGCGAGGCTCGGAGGCGACCGAGGCGTCGGCTATCGCCGCGAGGCGCTCGCTCAGCTCCTGCTCCATCACCCTGGCGCTCGAGGCTATCTCCGCGAGCCTGTCCTGGCTGGCCGCGTCGAGGTTGGCCGCCAAGGCGCGGCCCTCGTCCTGCATCTTTTGCAGGGCCTCGGCTATCGCGCCGACCTCGGCGTTGGCCCGCGCGTCGATCTCGGCTGACATGGAGGAAACCCGCGGCGATAGCGTGTCGTCGAGCAGGGAGACGCCAGGCACCAGCGCCTGACCGTCGATCTTGGAGGCGATGTCCGGGTCGTTGCTCGCCCAGACGACGTCGGGGTTCGTGGCGCCCGAGGCTCCGAAGCCGGTTATGGTCAGGTAGCGCGCCTCGGAGATGGCGCTCGCCTGGTTCGGCAGCAGCGACAGCTCGAGCACGTTCTTGGCGGGAAGGTACGACTTGCCGCCCTGGACGGCGCTCTCAAGCAGTACCCGAGCCCGCTGCTCGAGGCCTCGAGCCAGCGTCTCGCTCTGCGTCTGGAGCATCTGGATGCCGAGTCGTATCGACACGAGGGCGACGATGAACAGCACGAGCAGGCTGATCGTCATCGCGAACTTGGCGGTCAGGCCGGCTCCCCTACGGATGGCCCGTTTGGCCTTCCGCTTGCGTTCCGATTCGGGCATGGGCTTTCCCTCCAGTAGCGCTATCGCCTCGGCTCGCGCCTCTCTCATCTGGCCCGCCAGCACGACGACGTGCCTGAGCGACAGGACGATACCGAGAGACGGCAGAAGCAAGGCGGCTAGCGTGAACAGCGTGGATACGCTGACTAACGACGACGGGGCGGGGGCGAACGACCAGGTCGGGGACCAGGGCGCGCCGCGCTCGCCGAATTTCACGGTGCCTGAGTAATCGACCGACAGGCGCGGATCGGTGAAGTACCAGCCGCGCTCCGGATGGTAGAGGCCGATACGGTACGAGCCGGCCCGCAGGTCGACGACCTCGGGGACGCGTAGCAGGCGATCCGAGGCTATCGAGTACTCGCGGTCGGCCAGCACGTAGAGGTAGTCGAAGGGCTCGCGCCCATCGGCGTCGACGGCCAGCCTGGTCACGGCCCCGTCGTCCAGGAAGCCTCGGCCGACGACGGCCAGTTCCAGGTTGCCGAAGTCGTCGCGCCTGGAGCTGACGTCGGTGACGGCCGTGTACGGCCTGAACTTGTCCGTTCGGAGTAGCGCCCGCGCGGGCTCGCCGACGTTGCCGACGCCGTCTATCGCGGCCACCGAGAAGATCCAGTAGCCGTCGTCCATGTTCGAGAAGGCTGCCGTCGGCGAACGCGTGCGCAGTGACGGGGCCGGCGGCGCGGGCTCGGCCGAGGTCCAGAGCAGGCGCTCGTAGTCGGTGGTCGGCCAGAGGTCGTAGGCTCGGCCCGGGCGCGCCGCGCCGGTAGCGGGCGCCGGGCGCTTGCGGGCTGGCGGGCGGTCGAGCGGGCCGAGGTACTCGAGGGCCCAGGAATAGCCGGCGACGTCCAGATCAGCCGGGGGCTCCCAGGCGAGCGCGAAGCTGCTCGACGCGACGAAGCCGTCGGCCGAGGCGGCCGGAGGCGCGATCGCCGGCTTGCCCGGCGGCGTTGTGTCGCGTACGAAGCGCACTCGCGACGCGTCCGACCAGTTGCCGGCGTAGTCCTGCGCCCTGATCGAGAAGAACCAGTCGCCGTCCTCGTTCGCGTCGAAGGCGGCGCGGGTCAGCGTCTCGAGCGCCATGACCGTCTCGGGCGGTTCCGCCTCGGGATCCCTGGACCACAGGTAGGAGAACCCGAGTATGCCCGATGAGTCCTCGGGAACGTTCCAACGCAGCTCGGCGCGCCCGCGCCTGGTCGGCTCGCCCGGTACGAAGTCGACCGCCGAGATCCTGGGCGGCCGGGCGCTCGTGTCCGGTACCATGCCGATGATCGACGAGCCCGCGCCGGAGCCGGTCTGCCAGAACGCGTACAGGCCGCTCCCGGTCGAGACGACCCTGCCGAAGGTGCCGTCCCCGCGGGACCGGCCCGAAAGGTCGCGCTCGGTCCAGAGCGCGCCGGATTTGAAGGCGGTATAGACGCGGTTGGCGCCGCGGCGGTCGTCGAACCAGGTTATGGCCGGCGCCGCGTCCGGTCCCTCGCCGAGCGGGTACAGCCGCGGCTCCGAGCAGGCGCCCTGGCCGAGCGTCACGCGCTCCGGGCTGTCTTGGATAAGCGCGCCGTCGTCGTCGAGGCGGGCGGCGTAGACCTGGGCCGGACCGGACAGCAGCTTGCGTTCCCAGGTCAGCCAGAGCGAGCCGCCTATCCTGGCCAGGTGCGGCCGCTGGTTGTCGAAGCGGTCGGGGGCCTGGGCCTCCCGGTGCACCGGGTCGACGAAGCCGGTGACGCGGCGCGGCGTAGACCAGGACAGGCCGCCGTCCCGCGAGGCGGTCGAGTACAGCTGGTAGCTCGGCCTGTCGCCGCCCGACAGCGTCTGGAACACGACCACGTCCGTCCCGTCGACGGAGGCGGCCGTCGGGAGGAAGTTCGGGTCGAGACCCAAGTCGCCGCCGACGAAGGGGGCCAGAGGCGCCCACGACGTGCCGTCGTCGGAGCGCGTATAGAAGATCGATAGCGACTCGTAGGTCGTCGCCTCGCCCCCTCCGGCAGGAGTCCTCGTGAAGACCTGGCTTCTCGTGACGAACAGGTACCAGCCGCCGGCCGCGTTCGAATACACGCGCGGCGCTACCACCGGCCGGTCCAGCTCGAGGGCCGACAGCGGGCGGAAGGATCGCCCCGAGTCGTCCGAGGCGTAGACCTCGACGCGACGCTCCCCCGCGGAAGCCGCGACGAGCAGTCGACCGTTGCCGTCGTCGTCGGCCGAGAACAGGGCCGGAGCGCTCAGGCCGCGCTCGCCCTTGGCCTTGTCGCCTATGGCCTCGTAGCGGAACGGGCCGGCGAAGCGATCGCGCCTGACGACTCCGTCGTTCCTATAGGAGGCCATCGACAGCCAGGCTTCGCCACCGCCGTCGGTCGGCACGTTCTCCTGCCAGATCGCTATGACGTCGCCGGAGGTCCTGATGGCTTGGGGATAAGCCCCGATGCCCTTGGACAGGCGCGCGGGCGCTTCCCAATAGAAGTCGGTCGGGGCGGCCTCGAGCGGATGCGAGACAAGGAGCGCGCAGGCGGCGCAGGCCGCGGCCAGGGCCAGTCCGCGTCCCGCGCGGCGGGAGCTCGGGTTCGGCGTTTCCATGGTCGTCAGTAGCCCCTCGCCGTAAGGCGCGCGTCGAGGTCGGATACCTTCTGCATCGTCGCGCCTCTCGGATAGACGGCCGCGAGCCTCGTCAGCCTGACGCGAGCGTTCAGGTAGTCGCCGGCGGTGAAGAAGGCGACCGCCTCGTTGTACAGCGTCTCGGCGGCGCTCGGTAGCACGATCGCGGTGTCGCCGCCGATATAGGTGGCGATGCGGTCTTTGAGGGCGCTGGCCTCGGCGTTGTTCGGATCGAGGCCGAGCGCCTTCTCAAGCTGGGCTCGGGCGAAGGTGAACTGGGCGACCTGCCCGGAATCGACGATACGCCGGGCCGCGGCGACCAGCGATCGCGCCTCGGCTATAGCCCTCGGATCGGGCGGCGGCTGCCTGAAGCCGAGCAGGATCTCGGCCCGCTCGATCTGCGCGCGCAGTCCCGGGTAACGCGGGTTGATCGCCTCGAGGTCCTGCAGGTCGCTGTACGCGGTCGTCAGATCGGCCCGCGCGTCGATCTTGGCCTTGGCCTCGTTGTACAGCCTCGCGAAGCTACGGCCGAACTCGTCGGGGTCGGACAGCTGGTCGATCCGCAGCTCGAGCACGCGCGCCTCCTGGTTGAGCGGGAAGACCACCTTGACCTCGGATATCTTCTGCTTGGCCTGCGAGAAGGCGCGGATGGCGCCGGTCTTGTCCCGCTTGGCGAGCAGGGCGGCGCCTTCCTGGTAGTACTGTTTGGCCAGGGATAGGAGCTGGCTCATCTCCGGGAAGAGCGGCGCCGTGACGGGTATGTCGCGGCCCGTCTTGACCGATAGCGCGGTCTGGACGAGCTTGAGCCAGTACTCGACCTCTACCTCGGGCGTCGAGTTGGTGGTGCTCCAGCGCGCGCGGGCCTGAAGCAGCGTCGACTCGGCGCGGTCGAACTCTCCCTGCAGGTAGAAGCTACGTCCGCCGGTCACGAGGCGCCTCGTCTCCGCGACGACCAGGTCGTTCTCGGTCTTCAGGATGGTCGCGGCCAGCTCGGATAGGATCCGGTCGGACTCGGACCTGAGCGCCGGGTCCTGTTCGATCGTCAGCGACGCGAGATAGCGCTCGCGGGCCCGGTCGAGCCGCTCCCTGGCCGTCTCGAAGTTGGCCGCCCTGAGCGCGGTCCTGGACTCCGCGATGCGTCGCTCGGCCTCGAGCCTGCTCGAGTCGGCGAGGCGTTTCTGCTCGGTCGCGCGCGCGGTCAGCGCCCTCGAGTCGGCCACGCGCTCGGCGGCCGTCGCGGCCAGGGTCCTGGCCCGCTCGGTCCACTCGAGCACGGAGGCGTCGCTGGCCACGTAGCCCGGCCTGGAGGCCTGGGAGGCGATGAAGGCGTCGATGTCGGCCCGGAGGACGGCGAGTATGCGGTCGGCCGACGATAGCGAGGCCAGGGCCTTGCCGGGGTAGCGGAACACGGCCTCGGGCAGCTGGGGGTCGTCCGACGGCACGCCGTCGAGCGAGCCCCGCGCCGCCTCGATGGCCGCGAGCGCGCGCTCGGCCGCGTCGGACAGGAGGCCGAATCTGAAGGCGGCCGCGCGGGCCACCGCACCTGTCTCGAGGGTCTTTGACAGGCCGAGGGCATTCGCTATGCGGCCGTCCAGCTCGCCCTGGGCGGCCTGGGACTTGTCGGAGCCGTAGCCGGCTCGCGTCCACTCGGCCATCCTGGTCGCCGACTCGCCCGACTCGAGCCTGAGCGCGTCGATCGCCCCTTGCATACGGACGAACGCGAGGCGGCTGGATTCGTAGGCCGTGAGGACGGCCGCCTGATTCTCGGGGACGGGCTCGATCGCGGCGAGCGCGCGCTCGTCCGCGTCGGCTGCGAGCCTAGCGGCCGAGAGCGCGACGTAGGCCCTGGCGCTCTCCGCCAAGTGGCGCAGGCGCAGGTAGTCCTCACCCTTGAGCTCGAGCACCGCCTGGCCGAGCGTCGTCGAGCGCTCGGCCAGGTCGCTCGGCGCGTAGTGGGCCCAGAGCGACAGGAGGGCCAGCCCGCGTTCGGCGAGCGCGGCCGTCCCCGAGAATCGGTCTCCGGCGGCCTCCCACTCCCCTGCGTCGTAGGCCGCCAGGCCCGCTACGGCCTCGGTCTCGAGGCGCTCCTCGAGAGCGGTCTGGGCCGAGCCGAGAGCGGCGGCCCACCGGGCGTCGATCGCGCCGGCGACGCCCTCGAGCCGCCCCTCGGACTGGCGGCCGAGCACGAGGCGGAAGGCGAACGGGAGGAAGGAGTTGTCGGTGGCGGTCGCGTCCTTGGACGATAGTTCGGCGAAGGAGCGCTCGAGGGCGCGTCCCTGGTCGACGACGAAGCGTCGGGTCGCGGCCAGGGAGGCCGCGGACGAACGGGCCCGGAGCCAAGCCGCGTCTATCGACGCGGCCTCGCCGCCCGAGTATGCGGCGGCGAGCTCCTCGAAGGCCGTTTTCATCGCCTCGCCCTGCTCCTCGAAGGTGATTATGGCGCCCGAGACCGAGGCTACTCTCTCGAAGGCGTCGTCCACGAAGCCCCGGTCCAGGCCGGCCTCGGCGAATTCCTGTCGATACAAGGTAAAACCGGCCTCGTAGGCCCTGGCCGCCTCGACATAGCGGCCCGAGTCGATCAGCGAGCGGCCCTGGGCCATGTGCTCCTCGAATTTGGCTCGGTTATAGGTGAACAGGGCCAGGTCCTTCGTCTTGGCCACGAACTCCTGGACCGCCGGGTTCGGCGAGCGTTCGTAGCCCTCGAGCTCGCGGATCATCGCGAGTTTCTTTTCTTGGTTGGTCGGGTCGTTGGTCATCACGTCTATCAGGGTCTCAGCCGACTTGTTGTAGGCCGCTCTGATCTTGGTAATTTGCCTGAGCTTCTTCTGGGCCTCGTCGAAGCGGTCCGGATAGCGTTTCATGAAATCAGTGATGTAGAGGATGGCCTCGTCGTACTTTTGCTGGGCTATCAGGGTATCCGCGTAGGCCAAGGGATCCTCGCGGCCGCCCATTGCCCAGGCGGTCGAGGAGCAACAGAGGAGAATAAGCATGACCAGCGCCATCGGGCGGCTCATTTTCATATATAGGCGCCTACAGGCTCCTCCAGCGAGCTGGCCGGGCGCTCCGAGGCCCGGCTCCTCAGTATCATTGTCGGCTCGCGCGCGGCTAAGCTGAGCGTTACTATCGTTTATACGGATAGAAATTATCTCTATCGTACTGTATATTCCATTGTACCATGAAGAGGATAGTCGGCCTTGCGCTACTCCTAGCGATACTCCCGCGAGCCGGGGCCGAAGCCCAGAACCTGTACGCCGACGCCTACGAATTCATCTACAGCATGTTCTCCCTCGGCGGGGAGGACCCGAACGAGGGCATGACCACCTTCCTGTCGACGCTGGTGCCCGTCGGCGGTAGCGCCGAGAGCATGGGCATGGCCTTCGTCGCCGTGGCTGATGACGCGTCCTTCCTCGAGCTGAACCCGGCCGGTAGCGCCCTGCAGGATCGCACGCAGTTCGCGTTCTACCACAACAACTGGATAGCCGACACGCGGCTCGAGGCGGTCGTCTATACGATGCGCCTCGGCTCGCTCGGCCTGTCGCTCGGTGGTAAATGGCTGTACCTGCCGTTCACCGAGTACTCCGACTTCGGCGAGCGGGTGGCCACCGGCTACTACTCCGAGGCCCTCGGTACCTTCAACGCCTCGCTCCACCTGTTCCCCGGCTACTACTTTTACGGCGTCTCGCTCGGCGCCAGCGCCAAGTTGGCGTTCAGGTCCATGCCCGGCTATAGCGACGACGAGGGCGGCTTCGTCTCCGGACTGTCCCAGTCGGCCCTGGCCGTGATGGCGGACATCGGCGCGCTGACCAGGTTCAACCTGTTCAAGCTCTACAACTCCCGCGAGAAGAATTTCTCCGTCGGCCTGGCGCTCAAGAACGTCGGCCCCGCGGTGCGGGACGAGCCTCTTCCGACCGTCGCTACCGCCGGCTTCTCGTACAAGTTCCTGAAGCCCATACTCCTGTCGGCCGACATCAGCAAGCCCATCAACCTGGTCGATCCCTCCCTGAGCGAGTCGTTCTACTGGGGCGTCGGCTACCGGATGGTCGTGACCGATTTCTGGGACCTACAGGCCGGCTTCCTGATCAAGGGCGACAACCCGAGGATCAGCGTCGGCGCGGCCATCGACTTCTCGCCGTTGACCCTCGAGGTCAACTATACCCTCGATCTGACCACCCAGTTCTCGCCGCTCAACCGCATGAGCATCGAGGCGCGCTTCGACATGGGCGACATGGGGCGGACGGCCAGGGCGGCCCGGGCCGAGGAGCTGTACCTGCAGGGCCTGGACGCGTACGCGGCCGGAGACCTGCCGCTGGCCATCTCGTACTGGAACGAGTCGCTCAGGCTCAACCCGAACTTCGACCCCGCCAGGGAGAATCGCGATACCGCCCAGGAAGCCCTGAACCTCCGCCAGCGCATGCTCGAGCTGCAACGGCTGGAGCAGGGCGACTGAGACTATGGAACGAATGGAGCCATCGTGCTGAGAACTGTCCTTGGGCTGCTATCCGCGGCCACGTCGATCTACATGCTGCTGTGCGTCGTCCGCGTGTTCATGTCATGGCTACCGAGCGCCCGGCTCGGTAAGCCCGCCGAACTCGTGGAGCGCGCCACCGAGCCCTACCTGTCCTGGTGGAGGCGCTTCCCGATACTCCGCTCCGGTGGCGTCGATTTCTCGCCGATAGCCGCGCTCGCCGCGCTGTCGGGCCTGGCCAGGCTGTTCACCGTCGCCTCGTACGGCGGGCTGAGCCTCGGCGTGGCCCTGGCCCTGGTCGTCGAGGTCGTCTGGTCGCCGTTCGGCTTCCTGCTCGGCTTCTTCGCCGTGCTCGTCATAGCGCGCATCGTCGCCTACGCCGCCAGATGGAACAGCCTCAATCCGCTCTGGCGGGCCGTCGACGCCATGATCAACCCAGTCCTGTTCAGGATCAAACGCTTCGTCTACAAAGACCGGATCGTCAACTATATGCAGGGCCTCGTCACCGGTGCCGTAGCCCTCGTGGGGGCCAGGGTGCTGCTCGGGATGGCCTTCGGCCTCGTCATAGGCCTTCTGCAGCGGTTTTAAAAGGAACAACGCATGCTGACATCGAAACAACGTGCCAGGCTGTCCTCGCTCGCCAACGAACTGAACCCCATCGTATTCCTCGGCAAGGCCGGCCCGGTCGACGGCGTCCACGAGGCGCTCGACCGCGCCCTGACCGACCACGAGCTGGTCAAGCTACGTTTCGTCGACTTCAAGGGCGAGCGCAAGGAGCTGGCCAGGGAGCTGGCCGAGAAGGCGGGGGCCGAGCTCGTTCGCGTGATCGGGCATGTGGCCATCATCTACAGGCCGAGCCCGGACCCGCAGAAGCGAGCGATCAAGCTCGATTAGGCGGGCGGCGGGGCCGCGCTCCGGCCCGGCGCCGTTCACTCGCCCTTGAGGCCCTGGTACTCGGCGGCCCTGTTCCGCATGAACGAGCCGTTGAACCACAGGAGCGACAGCGACATCGCGAAGGCGCAGGCGACGACCGGCCAGGGGTGGCCGCCTATCGAGACGTGCGCGAACAGCGGCAGGTCGACGAGCAGGGTCGTAGCTAGGGTGACGAAGGGCGTCAGGATGACGAACATGATCGGCGTCCACTGGGCGTACTTGTGCTCGGTATGCCTAAAAGCCGTGATCGCGACGACGCCGCCGGCCAGTAGCGAGAACGCGAACTCGACCGGTATCATGAACAGCGAGACGCCGAGCATCGTGCCTATGCCGCCGCCGCCCTTGAAGCCGTAGAAGATTGGCCTGCAGTGGCCGACGACCGCTGCCATGCCGACCGCGTACACGAACGCGAGGCTGGCCCCGTCGTCGCCCTTGAATAGCCACAGCCTCGCCGCGAGCATGGGGACGATGGCCTTGAGGCTGTCCAGCGCGCAGACGAGGACGCCCCAACCCTTACCGACCGTCCGCACGACGTTCGAGGTGCCGGGGTTCAGGTTGCCCTGCTTCCGTATGTCCTTGCCGGTCACCAGCCTCGTCACGACGACGGCGTAGAGCACCGAGCCCGATAGGTAGCTGACGGCGACGGCGAGCGTCGCGACGAGGTAGCGCATGGATCCCATCCTTACTCGAGCGATATGATCAGGAGCTCGCGGCCCTGCCCGCCGTACAGCGACTCGAAGACGGCGTCCGGGTTGATCGCGGCGATCCCCGCCCTGAGACCGTCGAGCAGGGCCGGGTCGAAGTCCCGCCCCAGGTACGCCGAGACGTTGCTTTTGCCCGCCAGGCCGGCCGCCTCGAGGGCCTCGATAGCCGCGCCGACGGGGTCGTCGCCCATGGCCGCCACCTCGTCGCCGAGCATGACGAAGTACGCTCCCTCCGGGATGGCCAGGTCTCCGAAGGTGGAGTCGGCGGCGCTACGGTACAGGCATAGGCACTCGGCCAGGCCGACGCAGTCCCCCATGTTCCGCGCGTTGTCGCCGAGACCGTCGTTCTCGGAGTAACCGTAGGCCGCCGCCACGCCCTCGACGACGTTCCTCGTCGGCACGACGACCACGTCCCGCCCGCAGAGGTCCCTGGCCAAGGTGGCTGCCGGCGCGATGTTGGCGTTGTTCGGCAGGATGATGACGGCGGGCGCTTCGATCTCGGTCAGCGCGTCCAGGATGGCGCCGGCGCTCGGTAGCTCCTTGCCGTACTCGAGGCAGCGCTCGACCCCGAGCCCGGCGAACAGCTCCGCGAAGCCGGGCCCCGGGACGCAGGCGAGCACGGCGCAGGCCGAGTCGTCGAGGTGCGCCGCTACGACGGCCGCCGCCTGCTCGCGCATGTCCTCGACCTTGGACGAGCCGATGCGCCCGAGCGCGCCCAGGTAGCCGATGACGCCGTCCGGGTCGTCGGTGTGGATGTGCAGCTTGATGAAGCGCGGATCGACCACGAGCGCAATGCTGTTGCCGCGGTTGCCGAGGAAGTCACGGAGCGAGCCGCCGTCGCAATCGCGCGGTTCCTCGACGTAGACCTCGGTACAGTAGCGGTACTCCGGCTGGGGCTTCCAATCGAGGAGGGCGGCCGGATCCGGCTTGAAGCGGTACCCATCCTCCGGCTCGGCGGTCACCGAGGCGTTGGTCAGGCCGCGCAGCATGCCCTCGACGATGAAGATGAAGCCGAGGGCGCCGGCGTCGACCACTCCGGCCTTGGCGAGCAGGGGCAGCATGGTCGGCGTCAGGAACAGCGACTCTCTAGCGGCGGCCAGCGCGTGGCGCAGACAGCCTCCTAGGTCGAGGGCGGGGCACTCGTGCAGGGCCCGGGTCATCGCCGCGATGATGGTGATCATCGTGCCCTCGACCGGGGTGAACAGCGACGAGTTGACCTGGTAGGCGCCGTTTTCAAAGCCCTCGAGCAGCTCCGCCCGGGTCAGGCGCTCATGGCGTTCGACCGCCGCCAGGAAGCCGGAGAAGAACCAGGCGACGATGAAGCCGGAGTTTCCCCGGCTGTTGCGTAAGAGCGCGCGCCGCATCGATTCGGACAGCTCGCGGAGGCTCGAGGCCGGTCGGTCCTCAAGCGCGCGGAGGCCGGCCTGCAGCGTGGCGACCATGTTGGCGCCGGTATCGCCGTCCGGTACCGGGAACACGTTCAGGTTGTCGAGTACCGCCTGGTTCAGGCTGAGATACTCGCCGGCCTTGACGAAGGCGCCTCGCAGACCCTCGGCGTCGAGGGCCTCAATCGACATGAGCGATGTATCCGATATCATAGAAGTCCGGGCCCGCGTGAGGCATGTTGCTGTGGTTGGTGTACGACACGGTGATCGCGGCCTCGTAGCCGAGCCCCTCTACGGCTCGCTTCAGGTGATCGGCCTCCTCTTCGTGGGGGCCGATCACGCTGATGACGGCGGATAGCCGCCTGGCTCCGCGCGCCTCCATGTCTTCCTTGACGATGGCCGCGAAGCGCTGGTTGGCCTGGACGTGGTTCTTGACCTTGCCGATCGACTTGAGCGTGCCCGGTTCCTCCGAAGAGCTCAGGATGGCGATGATCTTCATCGCTGAGCCGAGGACCGCCTTGGCCAGGCCTATCCTGCCGGTCCGGTGCAGGTAGAACAGGTCGTAGACGACGCCGAGGTGCCTCGTCGCGGCGCGCGCTCGCTCGAAGCGGGCGATGACCTCCTCGTACGACAGGCCGTCGCGGACGGCGCGCGCGGTGTCCAGCACGAGGGCGCTGTACGCGCCGGTCAGGTGCCAGGAGTCGAGGTAGGTGACGTCGAGGTCCTTGCGCTCGGAGACGATCTTCCTGACGACGGCCGCGGTGGCCGACGAGGCCCGGCTCGACTGGTGGAGCGAGAGGATGCGCTCGCCCTTGTGGCGATCGTACAGGGCGACGAGGTCCTCCTCCCTGAGGCCCGAGGTGGTAACCTTGTTGTCCTTGTCCTTGAGCAGCCGCCTGAGCTCGTCCTTCTCCGCCCGGTTCATACGCATCGAGACGGGGTAGGGCTCGCCGTTCAGGAACATAGGGTACTCGACGACGCTGACGCCCAGCTCGTCGAGGGTTTCGGGACTCAGCTGCACGGCTGAATCGGCTATCAGTACCATCGCTCGCCTCCTGGCTACCGGTCGGGGTTTTCCGGAACCTCTAGTATGGTATTCGACAACGGGAAAGCCTTGCACGGGTGCACGAAACCGAAGCGCTCGTCGGCGGCCCGCGCGCCCGGCCCCGGCGGCGAGTAGCAGCGGCCCTCGACGAGGCGCGAGCGGCACCAGCCGCACTCCCCCGCGCGGCACAGCGACGGAGGGCGCAGTCCGGCGCGCTCCATCGCCACGAGCAGGGTCTCGTTCGCGGCGGCCGGGACCGAGACCGTCTCGGGGCCGATGCGCGCTTCGAGCGTGAAGGCCAGCGATGAGGCGTCCCGTGGGTAGCCGGGCCAGGCGTCCGGGCCGAAGCGCGCCGGGGCGGCTTCCAGCCTGGTTCGACGGGACGGCAGGCCCCATGGCGCCAGCTCGTCGGCCAGGAAGCGCCGCATCGCGTCCGGGCCGCTGATGAAGTACGCCGCGTCGCTGGCGTCAGGCGCCAGGCGCTCGATCAGGGCGGCGGTAATGTAGCCGCGCTCCCCGCCCCAGACGCCGGCGGGACCGTCCCGCTCGACGATCGGCAGGTACGAGAAGCGCTCCGGATAACGCACGGCCAGTTCGCTGAAGTAGCCTGAGAACAATAGCTCGGTAGGATCGGTCGCGCCGTGGATCAACGCGAGGCTCGCCCTGCCATGGGCCAGGGCGTCGCCGACGATGGACCTGAACGGCGTGACGCCGCAGCCGCCGGCCAGGCAGACGAGGCGCTCGCCGTCGCGTAGCGGCTCATGGTAGAAGACGCCGGCCGGAGCGGAGCAGCGGACGGTCGTGCCCGGCTCCCAGGTCCCGAGGATGAGCGGCGCGCAGAAGCCGCCTGGCGCGTTCTTGACCGTCAGCTCGTAGTAGCCTCCGCCTTCCGCCTCGTCCGGGGTCGACGATATGGAGTAGGGCCGCGAGGCGCGTACCTCGCCCGCCTCGACGAATACGCTCAGGTACTGGCCGGCCCTGAACGGCGGTAAGCACGCCGAACCGTCAGCCTGGGCCAGGCGGTAGGTCCTCGTCGTCGGGCTGTCGTCGCGTACGGACAGTATCCGCAACTGGAGCCCGGCCGGATGCAGGGCCTTGGCCAGCTCCGTCACGTGTCCGGGAGCCTTGGGCTCGCCGGGCGCGTCGCGGAAGCGCCGCGAGCGCTCGCGGAACGGCGCGACGAAGGCCAGGACGTCGCGAACGGGGCCGCGTAGCGTCACGCTCATCGTCCGCCCCTTGCGCCGAGCCTGGCCAGGGTCCGCTCGGCGGCGGCCTTGCCCGAGAGGATGGAGCTACCGTAGCCGTGGCAGCGGTACGAGAAGCCGCCGCAGAAGTCCAGGCCGGCCAGGTAGCGCTCTCGGTCCAGGGATATGGCGCGCGGCAGGATGGAGTCCCAGGGCGCCGGCTCGTAGCCGTAGACGACGCCGTCCCAGGCGCCGGTGTAGCGCGCGAAGGTGACCGGCGTCGCGACCTCGAGCTCCTCGATATGGCCGCGCAGCCGCGCGCCGGTGGCCGCTTCGAACTGGCCTATCAGCTTGTCGGCCAGGAGCGACTTGATCCTGAAGTAGTCCTTGGCTTCGACGCAGGACCAAGCCTCGGGCCTGATGCCGGCGGTGATGGACACGATGGCGGTGCCCGGCGGCGAGCAGTCGGGGATGGCCGAGTTGAGGCAGATGGACGCCTGCATCACCTGGTCCGAGTCCAGGTCGTACAGCGAGTCGTACAGGAGCCGCGTGTCCATGTGCGGCGCGATGAAGTAGCTGTAGTCGGCCAGGCCGAGCGCCTCCCGGTCGGCGTCCAGGCCCAGGTAGACGACGACGACCGAGAAGCCGTGCTTCCTGGCGTTCACGGCCCGCAGAGCCGCGGCCGGGCGCTCGGAGGCCGGGTGCACGAGCGACTCGAAGACCGTCGTCGGCGAGGCGTTGCAGACGACCTCGGCGGCCCGTATCGTCTCGCCCGAGGCCGTCGTCACGCCCCATGCGGCGCCGTCCTCGACCAGGACGCGGTCCACTCGGCTATTGTAGCAGATCTCCCCGCCGTGTCGACGTATGGCGGCGTCGAAGGCGCTCGCCAGCTCGTGCGAGCGCATCGTCGGTATGACCGCTCCAGACGACAGGTACGAGTACAATAGCGACGCCCAGATCGGGAACGATAGCGTTTCGGCCGGCACGCCGAGGTAGCACCAGTAGGCGAACAGGATGTCGTGGGCCCGGCTCGGCACGCCGACCGCCCTGGCCACCTCGGCCGCCGTCGCGGAGGCCGTGCGCACGAAGTCGCCGTGGTCGCGTAGCAGCTTGAGGACGTTCGGCGAGCGGGCGTGCGCGTTCAGGTAGCCGAAGCCGTCCTGAACCTCGCGGCATAGCTCGAAGTACGCGCTCACCGACGGGCGGCTACCCGGCACCGCGCGTTCGACCTCGGCTATGCAGGCCTCGATGCCGAAGGGCATGCGCAGGTCGACCCCGTCGTCGGTCAGGATGAGCCTATAGGCCTCGGGCACGCTCGCGAAGCCTACCTCGAGGCCGGCGTCGTCGAGCAGGTAGCGCACGACCCCGGTCGCCTCGGACATGGAGCGCATATCGGGCAGCTCGTGCAGCGACGGCTCGAACTCGAAGCGGCCGCGGACGAAGCTCGTGGCGAAGCCGCCGGGCAGGTTGTGCCCTTCGAGGAGTAGCGTCTTGGCTCCGGCGCGCGACAGCTCGAACGCCGCGCACAGGCCTCCGAGGCCCGCCCCGACGACGACGCAGTCGTAGGCGCCCGTACCCGTCAGGGCGGCCTCGTTTCCCGTATGTGCCATCGGGACAAGTATACACGCTATAGGGATTGCCGCAATTCTAATCGAGGCTCGGCTCCTCGTCGACTCGCCGCGAGGCCTGGCGCGGGACAGCGACCGCCGGTTAGCGTTCGTTACGTGCCATCGGGATTGCCTTCAATCTCCTTGACTGTTTTGAAATATAGTCATAATATAGTCATATAAGGAGCCTTTATGCAGACAGGGAGGACTGTAGCCGTTGCTGAACTCAAAGCTCATCTGAGCGCCGAGCTACGGCGCGTTCAGGGAGGCGAGACGACCGTCATCGTGGATCACAGAAAACCCATAGCTCTATTGTCCGGCTTGGATCCAATGCCGAAGTACGCGCGTAGAAGACGCGGGCCTTTCGTCTGGCGAGAGTTCGAACCCCTGACTACAAGCGCCATACAGGCGCTGATCGATAAGGAACGGGCGGATTCGTGGTAGCGTACCTGGATTCGTCGGTCATGCTCAGGTATATACTGCTTGGAGAAACGGCGCTTCGTCATGTCCAGGCCTTTCCGCGGCTAGCTTCAAGCGAACTGCTTGAGATCGAATGCCGAAGAGTCCTGTTGCGGTGCCGGATCGAGGGCGAACTGAATGACGAGTCACTGGTCGAGGCTACGAGTCGCTTGGATGAGGCGCTGAGTGGTGTCGACCTTCTAGAACTCGATGCCGCTGTCAAGAAGCGGGCTATGGAAGCTTTCCCGATTCATGTCAAAACGCTCGACGCGCTGCACCTGGCGAGCGCCCTGCAGTTGCTCGCCGAAGAACCCGCGGATGGGATCGTGGTTTTCTCGCACGATCGCACGTTCAACCTTTGCGCCCGAGCGCTCGGCTTCAATGCGGCATTACTTTGATAGTGATACAGGACGGGCCGATAAAACGACGGGATGCCGGAGGGCCGTCGCCGTATGCTCCACGCTCTGTACGGCTCTGCTGTTGTCGTCTTGTCAGTTCGCTTCGCTCGATGCCATCGTCCCGGCGCCCGCCTTCATACGCGAGGCGGCTTACGCGGAGGCCGAACGCTACCTGGGCATGGAGTACGAGTGGGGCGGGCAGGATTTACCTCGCGGTATAGACTGCTCCGGCCTCGTCGTCAACGTATACCATACCGTAACGGCCGGCACGGAGTACGCGCCGCCATTCGACGACGCCACTGCCGCGATGCTCAGCGAGCGGTATACCGTAGATATCGATGTGCCGGCCCGCGGAGACCTCGTGTTCATGGGCGACGGCGCCGTCAGCCACGTGGCCATCCTGGATCGCCTAGGGTTTGATGAGAACGGCGACGAGCGCGTCTACTTCATAGACGCCTACTCCGCAGCCCCGGGCGGCGGCCGCGTGATGGAGCGTAGCTACCCGGCCGATTCGCCTGTTATTCTGTCGTACGGTCGTTTACTGGTCATCCGGCATGGCCAAGTCCGCTAGCGCGGACTTGGCCGGTCCGTGGCGCGTCGTCGTCCGTGACGTTCCCGTCCGCTCGGGCGGACGGGCC
>JAKQKE010000206.1 GCA_029560805.1 Spirochaetota bacterium | reverse complement strand
ATCGACGACGAGACGACCGCCATTCGGCTCGCCTTCGTCGAGCAGCTACGCCATCAGCCCATGATGGCCATAGCGGCCATAGGCATGGAGAACGGCGACTATCTCGAGGCCCAGCGCATCGGGCCCGACTCGTACCGCGTCGGCGCCGCCGGCGCAGTCACCGGCGGATCGCTCGTCTTCAGGCCCGTCCTCGACGACGGCGGCTTCGGCGAGCTCTACGTCGAGGCGCCGGGCTACGATCCCCGCGAGCGCCCCTGGTACCGCGCGGCGATCGAGGCCGACGGACTCGCCTGGAGCCGTCCCTACTCGATCTTCTCGACGAACGAGCCGGCCGTAGCCGTGTCGCTACCCGTACGCCGCGACGGCGAGGTCTTCGGCGTAGCCGTCGCGACCGTCGAGCTCGGCACGCTCTCGGCCTACCTGGCCACCGTCGAGGAGGCCAGGAACGGCGTCGCCTTCGTCGAGGACGAGGAAGGCAGGCTGATAGCCTCGTCCAGGTCGACGATACTCGACGTCGGGGGAGAGCGCGCCGTCGCCGTCATACATTGGGACCCGCTCGTGGCCGCCGCCGCCCGCGCCGACGGCGAGGCACGTTCCGGCGGCGATTCCCGCGCCGAGGACAGCGACGATCCTGTCCCGTTCTCCTTCACGCTCCGGGGCGCCAGCTACCTCGGCGTCTCCAGGCCCGTCCGGCTCGGCGCCGACCAGGCCTGGCGCGCGGTACTGGCCGTGCCCCAGAGCGCCTATACCGAGAAGCTGCGCCAGACCGACGCCAAGGCCTTCATCGTCCTGCTCGCCTTCCTGGCCACCTCCCTGACGGTAGGCTGGCTCGTCGTCGACTACGTCACGCGCCCCATACGGGCCATCGCGGACGCCGTCGACGCCCTCGAGCCGGGCTCGCCCCTGCCTGACGACATCGTCGGCTTCTTCGAGCGCAACAACGAGCTCGGCAGGCTCGCCCGGTCCTTCGCCGCGCTCAAGCTCAGGCTCGACGACAGCTTCGGCGAGCTCGAGGGCAACCTCGCCGAGAAGGACGTGCTGCTCCGCGAGATACACCACCGCGTCAAGAACAACCTGCAGGTCGTCTCGAGCATACTGTCGATCGAGGCCGGCTCGATCGACGACGAGCGTGCCCGGGTCGCCTTCGACAAGTGCCAGAACCGCATCCAGGCGATGGCGCTCGTGCACGAGGAGGTCTACCGTACCGGCTCCTTCGTCGAGCTGGACATGACCGAGTACCTGACCAGGATATGCGAGTCTCTGCGCTGGGGCTCAGGATCCAAGCTCAAGCACGCCTGCGAGACCGCCCTGGTCGTCCGCGCCGACGACGGAGACCGCCTGCCGCTGGACAAGGCCATTCCCTGCGGCCTCGTCGTCAACGAGCTGGTCGCGAACGCCATGGAGCGCGCCGCACCGGACCGCCCCGTCGATACCGTCACCGTCGAATTCCGCCGCGCCGACTCCGCGTGGCGCCTGTCCGTCTCCGACGACGGCCCCGCCGGCGACGACGGCCCCAAAGCGGACGCCACCGCCGGCGCGTGCCTCGACCTCCAGCTCGCCGAGGGCCTCGTCGCCCAGCTCGGTGGCGTCATCCGCCGCGAGCCGCTCCCGGACGGCGGCACCCTCGTCATCGTCGACTTCCCGGCCTAGTCCCGTCAGAAAAGGTTACAGAATCCGGGCTTTTGTCACGATTTTTTATTAATAATTTTACATTGCCCATACAGTGAGCTATACTCCCTATGGCGCCGTCGGCGCGGGAGCCCCAGGCTCCGCTCATGCATTGCGCACCTATAAGGAAAGGACTCTTATGAAACGCACATTAGTAGCGCTCCTGCTCGTGGCCGCCCTCGCGGCGCCCGCGTTCGGGCAGGA
>JAKQKE010000199.1 GCA_029560805.1 Spirochaetota bacterium | reverse complement strand
AGGCGCTCCGCCTGCCGTTTACTGCGTCGTAGCTCGTCCTCGACCTTCGCCTGCTTCGTGATATCCCTGCAGATCATGACGAACTTGCGCCGCGACCGACCTGTTGCCATGCGCGACACCGACAGCTCGAAGGAGCGCCGGCCCTCCGGGAAGGCCAGGTCGTAGCGCCGGCCGCGCGACAGCCCGCCGGCCTTGGCCTCGGCCAGGGCAGCCATGACCGTCTCGGCCGCCTCGGGCGGTAGCCTGTCGCGGACCGACGTACCGATGACGCCGTCGATCGGCGCGTATAGGCTTCCGGGGTCGTTGCAATGCACCGCCAGGTACCGGCCGTCCTCGTCGAGCTCGAACAGCAGGTCAGGCAGGGCCTCGAGCGTCGCCTCGAGCCGCCGATTGGCCTCCTGCATCGACGACCTGGCCTCGAACAGCCTGAAAGCCATCCGCAGGGTAGCGGCCACGAACTTAGGCCCCGAGTTCTTCTCTATATAGCCGTACGACGAGACGCGCTCGGTCTTCTCGACTATATCCGCCTCCGCGTGGCCAGACATGAAGACCACCGGAACCTCGCGCGCCTTGAGCATCTCGCCCGCGGCCTCGGTACCGTCGATACCATCGCCCAGGTCGATATCCATGACAGCCATGGCTATCGATCCGTCGGCCTTGAACGCCTCGATGGCCTGTTCGCCCGAATACGCCATCGCAACCTCGTAGCCGAGCGACTCGAGCAGGCGGCGCTCGTTCAGCGCGATAACGGCCTGATCCTCTACGAGAAGAATACGCCTCGAGCCGGTTGAGACCATGCGTATAGTGTTCCACGAGGCACGAGCTAATGCAAGTCTTCTTCGGTGTTACGAACCTTATGTATGCGATCACGATGCTTCGCTAGCCGATACTCGAGACTGCGCTAGGGTGATGCGTCGACGCGATTCGAGCTATCTTGCACGATACCGGGATATGCGATTACAGGATCAATAAGGTTCGTAACACTAGGCACGGGTCGCGGGGCCGCCTTCGCACACTGCCACGCGCATCCTGCGATGCTTTTTACCGCTCTCGCGGCGAGGGCGCTTCGGGTTCAAGTCCCCCTCTGGGCTTATAAAAAAAGCGAGACCGCGCATAGCGCGATCTCGCTTTTTTGCCCAGAGGGGGACTTGAACCCCCATGCCTCTCGGCACTAGTACCTGAAACTAGCGTGTCTGCCAATTCCACCATCTGGGCGTGGTAGGGAGTATATACCCTGGAGGGCGGCGGAGAGTCAAGGGCGGGCGGCGCGCCGAGCGGTCGCTCGATTTTTCGTTTGACATCGACCGGCTTGGCTTATAGCATGATCCAGCTGGCGTGGTTCGATCCCGGATACGCCGTACGGAGGGTCCTTGAAGGTACGCGTCTACGTTCCGCCGTTCGCAGACCCGCGCGCCATCGACGACGACGGTTTCGTCGAGCTGGCTGACGGGGCGACGCTCGGCGCCTTGCTCAAGCGCCTGCGCATCCCGCTCAGGCCGCTGGCCGCGACCTTCTGCCTGGTCAACTACGAGCGGGCCGGCGTCGGGCATAGGCTGGCGGACGGCGACACCGTTTCGTTCTTCTCGCTACTACCCGGCGGTTGATACTGCCATCGGAGGTTCTATGCGCGGCATGATGGGCAAGGTCCTTATCGTCGACCTGACGACGGGCACCATGGAGGAGAAGGCTATCCCCGAGGAGACCTATCGGGACTACCTGGGCGGCGTCGGGCTCGCAGTCAGGCTGCTGACCGACATGATACCGGTCGGGGCCGACCCGCTCGGGCCGGGCAACGCGCTCGCCTTCATGAGCGGCCTCCTGACCGGCTCAGGCTCGATGATGACCGGCCGATGGATGGTCTGCTGCAAATCGCCGCTGACCGGCGGCTGGGGCGACGCCAACTGTGGCGGCACGTTCTCGCCGGAGATCAAGCGCTGCGGCTGGGACGGGATCATCTTCAGGGGCGTCTCGCCCAAGCCGGTGGCCTTCGTCGCCGACGAGAACGGCCCGCGGCTCGTCGACGCGTCGGCATGGTGGGGCATGGACGCGATCGAGTCGGAGGACGCGATCAAGGCCTCCTGGTCCGGCAAGAAGAAGCCGGCCATAGCGACGATAGGCCAGGCCGCCGAGAAGTTGTCGCTGATCTCGGGCATCTCGAACGACGGCGGCCGCTACGCGGCCCGCTCGGGCGTCGGCGCGGTGATGGGCTCCAAGCGGCTCAAGGCGCTCGCCCTAGCCGGCTCCAAACCGATCGTCTGCGCGGATCCAGCGCGCGTCAGGGACTTATCCAAGGCCTTCGCGGCCAAGATAGGCAAGCTAAAGCTACCCAAGGTCTTCACCGGCGCCTTCATGCCGCTACTCGGCAAGATGCTCGGCCTGAAGGTGGTCGTACCGGTCGACGGCATCCTCGCCTCGGCGATACTCAAGAAGTGGGGCACGATCTACAACAACACCGCGGGCCTCGTCAACGGGGACTCCCCGGTGCGGAACTGGGGAGGCTCGGTCAAGGACTACGGCGCGTCGCGCTACCGCTCGGTCAACCCGGACCGCCTTCGCGAGCGCGAGAGCAAGAAGTACAACTGCTTCTCCTGCCCGATAGGCTGCGGCGGCATCTGCGACGCCACGGGCACCGGGGCCGCCGGAAAACACATGCACAAGCCCGAGTACGAGACCTGCTGCGCGTTCGGCGCCCTCGTCCTGAACGACGACCTCGATACCATCATGCTATGCAACGACATCTGCAACCGCTCCGGCCTGGACACGATCTCGGCGGGTACCGTCGTGGCCTTCGCCCTCGAGTGCTACGAGCGCGGCGTGATCACCAAGGAAGACGCCGACGGGCTCGAGCTTCGCTGGGGCGACTCGGGCGCCATCGTCGAGCTGCTACGGATGATGGCCGAGCGCCGGGGTCTCGGCGACCTCCTGGCCGATGGCGTCGCGATAGCCGCGAAGCGCCTGGGCAAGGGCGCCGAGGAACTGGCCGTCCACGCGGGCGGCCAGGAGCCGGGCATGCACGACGGCCGCATGGACCCGATGATGGCGGTATCGTTCGCCGCCGACCCGACGCCGGGGCGGCACACCATCTCGGCCGGCGTGTACTACAACGTGTCGCACCTCTGGGAGTACGTCAGCTGGGCGCCCAAGGTGACGAAGCCCTATCCGAAGTCCAAGGAATACGCGGCGAGCGACGAGGAGACGCTCAAGTCGGTCGCCGGCGCCTGCATGAAGCAGCTCCTCGACGCGACCGGCGGTTGCCTCTTCGCGCTGACGACCGGCCTCCAGCACTGGCGCTTCTTCGACTGGCTGGCCGCGGCGACCGGCGACGCCCGTACGCCGGACGAGTGGATGGAGGCCGGCCGCCGCATCCAGACGGCCCGAGCGGCGTTCGGCGCCCGCGAGCGGCTCGCCGACGAGGGCAAGGCCTGGTCCAGGAACTACTCGCTCGCCAATCCTCGTATCTATGGCGACCCGCCGCTCCGCGAGGGCCCGCTCGCGGGCAAGACGGTGCCGCTCGCCGAGATGGTCGTCAGGTACCGCAGAGAGTTCGGCTGGGACGAGGACTCCGGCGCCCCGAGGCCGGAGACGATGAGGACGCTCGGCCTATCGGTACACAGCTAGGGCGCGAGATGGTCGGCTACGCGCTATAGGTAACGGCGTGGCCGACCGCGCTGATCTCGGCCTGCCCGCGGGCGTCGCCCTCGAACAGGCCGAGCCTGCCGACCGCGCCGAGCACGGCCTCGACCAGGTCGGTCCTGATGATCAGGTCGCAGCCCTCGCGCGCGCTCGACAGGTCGGCGCCCGCTTCGACGAAGCCGTCGTAGCGGCGCCTGGTTAGCGGCACGAGGGTCGCGCCGCCCGCGCCCGCGTCCATCGCGGCGCGCACGAAACCGCCCACGCTGCCCTCTTCCGCGAGAATGGACAGGCAGGCGAGGTTCGACGCGGCGCTCCCGGCTTTGCCTTTCGTCGCTCTACCCTTGACCGGCTCCAGCCTCCTCCAGTCGCTCGAGCCTCGCAACTCGTCCAGCACGCTGATCACCTGCTCCATCGACGCCGCGTGGCTGCGCTTGCCGGCCCTGACCCGTAGGTTGACCGCGTAGGCCCTGACCTGGTAGCGGTAGATAAAGCCCTGGCCAGGCTTGTCCAACCTGGCCTTGTGGACCGCGACCCCCTCGACCAGGGCCGTGTCGCGCTCGGGCACGACGAAATAGAGAATCTCCTTGTCCACCGGTATCGTGATGCGCAGGAGGCCGAGCTTGTTACGCAGGCCCATGCCCTCGCCGAAGGAGACGATGGGCACGCACAGCCCCATCTCGAGCACGGTGCGCGCCAAATCCTCTCCCATGCCTCGCTGTACGATGCAGCATAGCACCGAATAGTGCTCGAGCGGCCTCGAGCAGGAGCCCTCCTCGCAGGCCGACGAGATGGCCGACTCGTCGTAAGCCGGCGCCTCGGCCGACAGTACCTCGACGTCCTCGGCGAAGAGCGTACCGCGGCCGGGCAGGTACAGGTCGGCCGCCTCGGCGACACGCCGAGCAGCCGCCGACTCCAGGCCCGCGGGTACGTAGAAACGGTACAGCTCGGCGCGCGACTCCGACAGCGCCGCCCTGGCCGCCAGCCCGAAGGGGCCGGAGCGCTCGATGAACGATACCTGCTTGGCCCGTTGGATGAAGGCCTCCGGTATGGCCATATCGGAGAGCGCCTCGTCGATGATGGCCGATAGCCGCGAATCGACGGCGCAGGTGATCTTGGACAACGCGGATCGTATCATGACCGGCCCCCCTGGGACATCGCCGCCAGCGCGGAGCGCGCCTGCACGGTCCGCCACAGCCCGGAGCCGAGCACGGCCACCACGGGGAACACGCTCGCGGCCGCCACGACGCCGAAGCTCGAGGCGACGCCGGCGTGGCCGCCAATACCCAGGCCGGTGGCGATGACCAGCGGTACCGTTATCGGACCCGTCGTCACGCCGGCGGAGTCCCAGGCTATAGCGGCGAAGTCTTCCGGGGCGAAGGCGGTCAGGACGAGGGCCAGGGCGTAGGGCACGCCAAGCACCCACGATAGGGGCAGGGCGAACAGGATCGACGCGAAGCCGAAGGCCAGGCCGAGGCCGACGCCGATCGCGACCATGCCGACGAGCGTCGATTTCTTATACGTACCGGTCGTCAGGTCCTCGACCGTCGTGCCGAGGGCCGATAGCGACGGCTCGGCGAGCGTCGCGCCGAAGCCGAGGATGAACACGAACAGGAGGGCCGCCGCGAAGCCGGCGTTCTCGCCCCATCTATCGAAGACGGCGCGCTCGACCGGCACGTAGCGGTACGTGCCGCTCGCCTCGTCCCATAGGGCCCGGTCGAAGGGCACGGCGACCGGCCCGTTCGTTCCGTCCATCCAGATGTATTCAGCGGGACCGTCAGGCCCTACAGCCTTGACGACATCCGCCTCGGTAACGCCGCTCAGGAGCAGCGCCCGGTCGGGCCGCTCGGTCCGCTCGTAGGCGCGCGGCAGGCTGGACCCGGCCTGGGTACCGAGCGCGGTCAGGCCCTTCTCCATGCCGAAGTTGAACAGGAACATGCCAAGCACCGCGAAAACCAGGCCGAGCACGAGCTCGTCGATACCGACCAACCGGTCCTTGAGCAGGAACACGAGCGTGACTATCAGCACGAACGCCAGTGGCAGCACGGCCTTGAGGGCCGACAGGGCGCTATCGCCGAGACGGGCGCGGAGGCCCCCGCTCGCTGTCCCTCCGTCAGAGGCGTCGCCGGCGGAGGTCCCGGCGAGCTGGTAGTAGTCGGGGAACAGCGCCACGAAATCGGAGGCGGCCAGGCTACTCGACGCCACGGCCCCGGAGGCCAGTTCCGCGAGCGCCTCCTCGGAGCCGGCGACGAACACGGCCCGCTCTCGCTCAGCCTTCGAAAAGAACGCGGCCGGGCTTCCGGGAGCGGGCACGCTCGGCACCAGGGCAGCCGCCAGGGCGAATACCGCCGCCACCGGTAACGCCGAGGCGAGCGTCACCACGCCCAGGCCGCCAGAAGCATCGCTACGCGAACCGACGATGCGCGAGACGCCGATGCCGAGGGCAATGACCAGCGGCACGGTCACCGGCCCCGTGGTCACGCCGCCCGTGTCCCAGGCCAGACCGGCCACGGCCCTCAGGTTCGGGTCGGCGTCGAAGAAGAAGGTCACCGCGACGAGTAGCGGTATCAGCGCGTAGATGAATGGCTTGAGGGGCCAGCGATACAGGAAGCGGAAGACGCCGAGGGTCACCGCCAGGCTGACGCCGACGGCCACCGCCGCCACGAGCCAAACGGAGCCGCGGTTGAGCAGCAGATACAGGAGCGGCGTCGACCATGGCCTGGCCGAGCCTCCCTGGAGCTTCAGGATTCCTATAGCGGGTTCGGCCAGCGTCGCGGTCACGCCGAGCACCAGGGAGAAGCCGGCGATGACCAGCGGCCCTACCCGGCCGGGCAGCCTGATGCCGCATCGCTCGCCGAGCGGCATCACCCCGAGGAAGAGCCCCTCGAGGAAGAAGGCCAGGCCCGCTATCGTCGCGGCTATGCCGACGACGACCGAGAGCGGATCGTGTATCGGCTCTTTCAGCAGCAAGGTCTGCGCCAGCACCAGGTAGACCACGACGAACGCGACGGCCCTGGCCTGGGCTCCGAGCCTGGATCGTCCCCAGGCGCCTATCATGGCCAGTTTACGCTTAAACGGTATCTTGACGACGGTGCTCGATGGCAATCGGGAGGCTCCTCATATAGGCTATAGAGTCACTATCCTAGAAAAAGGCCGCTCATGCAAGCGACGCCAGAGCGTTCCTGAGTAGCTGGATATGCTTGCCGGGGAACACGGCCTGGGGGCAGACCCGAGAGCAGGCGAGGTGCCTGCCGCAAGGGCCGACCCCGTCGGGCGCGGCGGCTATGGCTACCATCGCGCTGACCTGTTCCGGACGCTTCTCGCGCTCGCGGTTGACGGCGGCCAGCGCTGCCGGCCCGATGAAGGGTACGGCGACCGGACAGGCCGACACGCATAGCCCGCACTCGATACAGGCCTCGAAGCGTACGCGCCCATCCGGCCTCCAGGCGCCGGGATCGGCGACAGCCTCGGCCGGGTCCGGCGGCAAGGACGCCCGACCATCGGCCGACGCGGGCCGCAGGTATGACGCCCCCTTCGGGATGCCCGCGAACACCGGCCCCGGCACGACGGCTATGCCGGAGACGACGGTCATCTTCGACAGCGGCTCGAGCGTGACGATGACCGCTCCGGCCTCGTCGCGCTCGGGCGGAACGGCCGGCCCGCCCGGCAGCCTGGGCCGAGGCGCGGCCAGGTCGGCGGCCCTCGTCAGGCACATCAGCGCCTCCACGCCGTCGATCACCGCGCCGCAGGTGCCGCAGGAGCCATGGTGGCAGGAGTGACGATAGGCCGGCACGGCGCTCCCGCCGGATCGTAGCCGTTCGAGCAGGTCGAGCACCGTGCGGTGCGGTTCGGCCTCGACCCTGAACTCGGCGTATCCATCCCCGTCCCGAATGCGGAGGCGAAGCGGTATCGCGGCCGAGGCGGATACGGTATCGCTCATCTTCGGCCTCCCAGCGTAGCTCCTTCGGCATAGTTACCTTCGGAGTAATACTCGCGCCATGGCGGCAGGACGTAGTCGCGGGTGCGGCAGACCTCGTCCACGCCGAGCGCCATGCAGACGTGGTCGGCGGCCTTCTCGGCCATCGCGCGCAAAACCGTCGCCTTGCCGCCGATCAGCGTGGCCATGCCCGAGGAACCGGGCGGCGAACCGGGCGCGGCGTGATCCAGCACCATGAAGTCGCGGCTGATACTCCGGCCAACGCCGGCCGCCCGTCCGGCGAGCGGGCGCGCGGCGGCCCAAACGGCGTGAATCGGCCGTTTCGAGAAGCCGGGGCATAGCTCGTCGGCCCGTCCGAGTAGGAAGGCCACATCGTCGTCGTTCGGTAGGATGCCGTCCGGGTCGTCGACGACCCGCTGCGTCGTGCCGATGATCGACAGGCCGCGCTGCGGCACGATGATGTCGCCGTCTCCGGGAGGGGCCAGTCGTGATACGACCATATCGGAGACGCGGCCGCGCACCGCGACCATCGTGCCAGGCGCGGGCGTGATCGGCACGTCGAGGCCGGCCAGCCGCCCGACCGCCCCGGCCCAGGCGCCGGTCGCGCTGACGACGTAGTCGCACTCGATCCTCTCGTCCCTGGTCGAGCCGCAGGGCCTCGCGAAGACCGCGCGCACCCTGCCCCCGGTCAGGTCGAAGCCGACCGCCTCGACGAAGGGCCTGATTACGGCGCCGAGTCGGCGCGCCGCGGCGAAGAAGGCCAACGGCACCCTGAAGGCGTCGAAGGCGCCGTCCGGCACCCAGACCGCGCGCCTCGCGGCTGGGTTTATGGCCGGCTCCCAGGCGCGGGCCTCGGCGAGCGTCACCTCGCGCGCCGGGATGCCGGACTCGACGCAGGCCGCCGTGAAGACCGGCGCATAGTCGGCTTCGTCGTCGCTCAGGGCCACGAACACGCCGCCATTATACTCGACGGCGTCCGGAGCGATACGCCTGAGGATCAGCGTCTCCTCCATGCACTCGCGGGCTATAGCCCGGTCGCCGACCGCGTAGCGGGCGCCCGAATGCAGCTGGCCGTGGTGGCGGCCGGTGGTCCCGGAAGTCAGTTCGCCCTTCTCGAGCAGCGTCACCGAGAAGCCGCGGAGGCACAGGTCGTAGGCGAGCGCGGCACCGGTGCCGCCCCCGCCGATCACGCAGACGCGGACGCCGTTAGCGGGCGCCAGGGGTGGATCGAACATGATGGCGAGTATACTGGCAGTCGGTGGAGCGGGCAAGCGCGACCGAACCCTCGATCCGCGAGCGCGACCAATAAGATTCGTAACACCGCTCAGCGTTCGAGCTCGGGAAAGGGCGGCCAATCGGGCCGATCGTGTGGACCGGCCCGTCGGCGACGCGGTGGCCGGGCCTCACGCTCGGTATTCGGTCTATCAGTGGTGCCGGCCATGAACACCCGCCGGCGCTTCGAGCCGGGCGCCGGCTCGGCGTAGCGCTCGATCAGGGCCTCGACCGCGTCTCGGAAGCCGAGCCAGGCCTCGTCGTCGCAGTGGACCGTTCGCTCGAGGAGGAAGGCCGACGGACAGGCCTCTGCCTCCCCGGAACCCACTCCATCGGCGTCTCCGGAGGTCGCGCTGTCCAGGAAGGCGCGGAGCCCTTCGCGGAAGCGGCGGCTGATCATGCGGGTCACCTCGTCGCGCATCGGCTCCCCGCCTATCGCGCCGCGCGCCGCTTCCCCGACGCTATAGTGCCGGGCGGTCGGCTCGTAGTAACGCGCCACGATGCCGTTGACCGTCTCCGTACGCGCCACCGTCACGATACCGGCGGCCTCGAGCACGCGCATGTGGTAGTGCACCCGGCCCGGCCCATCCCCAATGACCCTCGCCACCTCGGTGGCCGTCATCGGACGCCTCGTCTCCCTGAACACATGCACCAGCTTCATCCGATATGGGTGCGTGAAGGCCTTGATGCGTTCTTCGCTGTCGAGGATCAGGACGTCTACCATGCGCCCAGCATAACGTTCAGCTTTATTGAACGTCAAGGAAAGCGTACGATGCGGGAGGTGAGGAGCCGGATGCTATCCATAAGGTTCGCAACACCCTACACGGCTCGAGTCACGAGGCGCTATGCCTAAGGTTCATACCACTAAGGCCCGCGCTAGGCGCGCGGGCGACGAGGGGCCTTCGTCGGAACGGCGGATCCTGACGGCCCGCCGCCCGGGCCCGGGCGCGTATCGGCGGCGGCCAAGCCCGCCGCGGACGAGAGCCCCGGCGCCCGGGACCCGACCGGAGGCCGGTACTCCACCCAGCGCACGCGGCCGGCCTCCACGGCCTCCCGTAGCGCTCGCTCGGCCGCCGACAGACGCGAGTCGCCGGTCTTCACCTCGATGAACAGCGCCTCGACGGGGGCCCCTGCCGAGGCGCCGGGGAAGGCGATGAAGTCTATCGGCTTGCCTATGAAGCGGGCGTCAGCCGGGTCGCAGGGGAAGCCGGGCAGGTACGGGGCCAGCTGCTCGCCTATCTGCCCGGTCAGTACCGCGCGGGAGCGGCGCACGGCGTCATCGCGGGCGGCCGCTTCGGCCTCGCGGCCGGAACGCTCGGCCTCGAGGCGGCCCGATCGGCGCCCGATGGCCAGGCCTAGCCACAGCGCGAGCGCCACCACGGCTACGATGACGACGGCGAGCAGGATGAGCGCGGCTGGCCAGGAGCCTATCCTGACCTCCGCTTGCGCTATGGAGTCGATGAGCGGCATACTGAGGCTACTGAAGCGCGTTTACGGCGCCTCGGTCAAGAGGAAAGCCATGCGAGACGCGGATACCAGCGCCGGGACGGCGATCGACGACGCTCTAGGGCGCGCGGCCGAGCTTGTCTCGGGCTCGAGCTACCTGATAGCCTTTACCGGGGCCGGCGTGTCTGCCGAGTCGGGCATACCCACCTTCCGTGGCCCGGGCGGCATCTGGGGATCCTACGACGAGAGCCACCTGGAGCTTGGCTTCTTCATGCGTGAGCCGGAGATAGCCTGGAAGACGATCAAGCAGATCTTCTATTCCTTCACCCTAAGCGTCGAGCCGAACGACGCGCATCGCGTCCTGGCCCGCTGGGAGGCCGCCGGCAGGCTCAGGCTCGTCGTCACGCAGAACATAGACGGGCTGCACCGTCGCGCCGGCTCGAGGAAGGTGGCCGAGTTCCATGGTTCCTGCGACGAGCTGGTCTGCATGCGCTGCGGCGGCCGCGTCTCGGCGACCGCCGAGCTACTCGAGGCCCTGCCGCCGCGCTGCGAGTGCGGCGGGCTCCTGAAGCCGGGCTTCGTGTTCTTCGGCGAGGGCATACCGGAGGACGCCTACGAGACGGCCTTCTCCGCGGCCGCGCTCGCGGACGCCTGCCTCGTTATCGGCTCGACCGGCACCGTCTACCCGGCGGCCTCGATACCGCGCGCGGTCAAGCGAGCGGGCGGCCGCGTCGTCGAGATCAACCCCGAGCCGAGCGAGTTCACCGACGGGGTCAGCGACGTGTTCATCCGCCTGCCGGCCGCCGAGGCGATGCGCAGGCTCGAGGCCGCGGTGGTAAGGCTATGAGCGGCCCGATACCGTTCTCGGTCGTCTTCCTGACGGCGGCCGCGGGGCCGGGCACGCGGGCCGCGCCGTTCGGTGCCGCCCGCGTCGCGTCGGCGCTCAAGGCCTGGTCCGCGCCACAGCCCGCGGCGAGCGCCGGATCGAACGACGCCCCATCCGGCCCCGACCGTCCGATACACGCGTCCATCGTCGAGGCCGAGCCCGACGAGTCGCCCGAGGCCCTCGCGGCCCGGACGCTCGCCCTCTCGCCCGACCTCGTCGGGCTGTCGCTGTACTCGTGGAACTCGGTCCGGCTCGAGGCCGCCGGGGCGGCTCTCAAGGCCGCTCGCCCCGGCCTCGTCATCGTCGCCGGAGGGCCGGACGCCAGCGCCGATCCCGAGGCGCTCGCGACGCGCGGCCCGGCCGACGTCGTGGTGGCCGGCGAAGGCGAACGGGTCATCGTCGACCTCGTCGCCGCCATGCTCTCCGGAAAGCCACTGCCGGGACCCGTCGTGCGGGCCGCACCCGTGGACCCGGCCGGCCTATCGTCGCCCTGGCTCGACGGCACCCTCGACCCCGGGCGCTGGGGCGGCGGCGCGCTCGAGCTGACGCGCGGCTGTCCCTACCGCTGCGCCTTCTGCTTCGAGTCGAAGGGCGAGGCGAGGCTCAGGCGCTTCCCGTTGGAGACGGCGGGCCGAGAGCTCGAGCGCTTCGAGGCGGCGATGGTCGAGGAGGTCTTCGTGCTCGACCCGACCTTCAACGCCGACCCGAAGCGCATGGCGGCCGCCGTCAGGTCGTTCTCCGAGCGCGGTCCGAACCTACGGTACTTCCTGGAAATCCGCGCCGAGCTACTAAGCGCGGAGCAGGCCAGGCTCCTCGGCTCGATCGACTGTTCGGTGCAGATAGGACTCCAGAGCGCCGACCCGGCGGTGCTGGCCCTCGTCGACCGGACGCTCGACCCGGCCCTGTTCGCGCGGAAGACCAGGCTACTCGACGAGGAGGGCGTCGTCTACGGCCTCGACCTGATCTACGGCCTGCCCGGCGACACGCTCGCCGGCTTCAGGCGCAGCCTCGACTACGCCCTCGGCCTCGGCCCGAACCACCTGGACGTGTTCAGGCTGGCGGTACTCCCGGGCACGGCCCTCCACGACCGCGCCTCGGGCCTCGGGCTCGACTGGGATCGCTCCGCTCCCTACCTCGTGCGCTCGACGCCGAGCTTCGGCGACGCCGAGCTCGACCGGGCCGAGCGGCTCGCCGTCGCGACCGACGTCCTCTACACGCGCGGCCGAGCCGTGATGTGGTTCCGCTCGGTCGCGGCGCTGGCCAAGGCCAAGCCGTCCGCCCTGCTCGCCGCCTTCGCCGACTTCATGGACCAGGAACGATCCGGGCCGCTCGCCGGCATCATCGCGGAGGCGAGGGCCGACGCGGCGCGCCACGACGATATAGAGCTGCTGCAGACCGCGTTCTTCGGCGACTGGTTCAAACGCAGGCCGACGAGGAAGCCCGACCACGCGCTCGCCGCCGTCGACCTGATCCGCGCCTCCGGCGCCTGGACGAGGGCCTTCGCCGAGGGCGAACCGACGACGCTGGAGCTCGGCTGGCCGCCGGAGGATCTACTCGACTATGCCAGCTTCGACGTCGCAGAATTCGCCGACGAGACGAGTCGTTCGCCGCGGCGCTGGACCTGCGAACCCGGCCGAGACGGGCCGCGCTTCGCGCCGGCCAAGGTCAAGCCCGGCCGCTAGCGGAAGCGCACGACGCGGTTGCGGCCCGCTTCCTTGGCGCTGAACAGGGCCTTGTCGGCGGCGGCGAACAGGCCGGTCGAATCGGTCGCGTCGAAGGGGCTCGAGGCCACGCCGATGCTGGCGCTCAGGCTGACGCGCTGGGGGGTAGCCCCCGGGCCGGAGCGGAACTCCAGGTACAGCGACTCGGTCTCCGAGCGGATGCGCTCGGCGGCGGCCAAGGCCTCCTCGGGGCCGGCATCCGGCATGAAGAACGCGAACTCGTCGCCCGCCAGTCTCGCGGCCACGTCACCGTCGCGTATCAGCCGGCTGTACGCGGCCCCGGCGGTCGAGATGATCGAATCGCCGGCCATCGTCCCGAAGCGCTCGTTGAGCGCGTGAAAGCGGTCCAGGTCGAGCATCAGCGCGGAGCATAGCGGCGGCTCCGAAGAGTTGCGCGCGAAGCGCGAGCGCGAGGCCTCCTCGATGAAGCGGCGGTTGAACAGGCCGGATAGCTCGTCGGTCACCGCGCGCTTCCTGGCCGTCTCGCCCCAGCGCACCAGATCGGTCAGGAAGCCCGAGGCCTCGTCCAGCCAGCCGGCCATCACCTTGGCCATCGAGGCGAGCATCCTCGAGCCTATCATCGGATGCTCCCAGACGAGGCGGTAGAAATCGATGCCCTCGAGCACCAGGAGCTCGGTCGTCTCGAGCGCCACGCAGGTGGCCGAGCGCGGCTCGTTCTCGATGATGGCCATCTCGCCGAAGAAGCGGCCCGGGCCGAATTCGTAGAGCTGGCGCTCGTTGCCGTCGCGGTCGAGGGCCAGCGAGGCGACGCGCCCGGCCCTCACGATGAACATCTCCGTGCCCGGCTCGCCGCGCCTGAAGATCACGGCACCTGCCGCGTAGCGCCTCGGCTCCAGGAAGGCAGAGACGGCGTTCAGCTCGAGGCCGCTCATGCCGGCGAACAGCGGGGTGTCGGCTATCGCCGCGACGACGGGGTTCATCGACGCCCCTCCGGCCCGCCGGGACTCGGCTCGAAGCTACCGAGCCGGTAGACCCTGTCGCCGCCATCCTTCCAGGCCCGCGTCATCAGCCCGTAGGCCTGCTCGACGAGCTCCTTGAAGTCCGTTCCGTCGTCGGGCCAGACGGCTATCGCGACGCTGGCGCTCAGGTGAAAACCGGAGTCCCCGGTAATGGGGCTCAGGTCCATCGCGGCGTAGGCGGCGCGGATCCGCTCGGCCAGGGCCGCGGCCTGCTCGAGCCCGTAGCCGGCGGCTATCACGGCGGTCTCGTTGCTGCGCATCCTGACGGCCCAGGCCCGCCTGAGCGATCGGGCTTCGTCCTTGAGCAGGGCCGCGATGCGTTCCATCGCCGCGTCTCCGGCCGCGTGAGTCCAGCCGTCGCACAGCTCCTTGAAGCGGTCCGGCTTGCAGAGCAGCACGGCGGCCGGCGGCTCGATCGAGCGGGCCAGCTCGTCGTCGAGGAAGGAGCGCGACCAAAGGCCGGTCGCCGAGTCGGTGTACATCTGGCGCCTGAGCTCGCGCACCCAGGGCGCGTTGTCCGATATGAGCGCCTGGGTCGATCGCACCCGCGACGATATCATCGCTACGGTGCGGAGGAGGATGCGCGCCGACACGTCGGGACGCTCGCGAGCCAGGTCGTCCATCGTCGCCCCGCGGCCCGGGAACGACAGGATCTCCGAGTCCTCGGCGCAGACGGCGGCGGCGTCGTAGGCGGCCGAGCGCGAGAAGTCGAAGTCGCCGACCACGTCGCCGGCCACGAAGCGGGCCATCTCCTCGGCACGGCCGCCGGCGTCCAGCCTGGACACCGCGACCGAGCCCGACTTGACGATGAAGAAACGCACCGCCCGGTCGCCGGGCCTGAACAGCACGGCGCCGGACGGACGGGCGACCAGCTCCGACTTGGAGGCCAGCCAGTACATATCGTCCGGGAGGAGGCGCGAGAAGAAATCCGAACGCTTGAGCAGCGGCACGATGTCGGCCAGCCCGTACTCTTTCCCATCCATGCTCCGTGAAGTATAAACGGCAATCCGCCGTAATGGAATAGAATCGGAGCGCCCGGGCGCTCTTCATCGTTTCGAGACAATGATAAAGCCCCGGCAGGGTTAATCCTTCCGGTCATGGAGTTGCCTGTATGAGTAAGGGTTTTCTAGGAAACGCCTTTTCGACTTCGCTTGACAAATAAAATATAGCTACCTAAGCTACTTGACGAGAAGCTTGATTTAAGGAAGCGAACTTCAGTCCCGCCCGTTTCCATAGCCGCTCGACTGAATTTCGTCGCTTTGGTCGTGCCGGAGCCATATACGAAACATTTTGCCAAAGCCGGAGCATAAAAATGAAACGGACAATGCTTGTTGTAGCGTTACTCGCGGCGGCGTCAGCCTCTTCATTCGCCAAAGATTCGGTACTGGATTTATTTTTCCCCGACCATACTTCGAGCATCGCCTACTTCGACGCTGGCGTCGTGTACGCGCCGATCGGTACCGTGGCGTCGGGAGGGATCGGGCTGAACTTCAACGCGGGGTTCAATATCGGCCGCCTGTTCCACGAGAAGCTGGTCCTATCTCCTTTCGCGGGCGTCACCCCCTGTTTTCTGAATGCCATCAAGCCCGGTTTCATTCGCGACCTGGCGGACAACTACGAGACTCCCGAGAGGCTAGCCTATCTCCAAGAGCATCAGGACATCGAGGAGGAGCGCGCATACCTGGATGCTACCTCGCTGCTCGACTATCTCATGGCCGGCGAGGCTCTGGAGAAATTTTCCATTACCATGCGCTACGGCGTCCTCGTGCAGCTGCCCTGGAGGTTCATGCCACCGGTCGCCCTCTATGGCCTCTATAGCGGAACGGCCATCGTGGGAAGCGAGTCGAGAACGGGATACGACACGTATACCTCCGGGGCGAGCGGGCTCAGCGCCTATGGCTATGGAATGGAACTATACATCTTCAGAGGGCCGGTCTGGTTGAACGACGGCGATATTACCGGCAGCTTCCATGCCAGCTCGCTCTCGCTGATCGTCGAGGTGACCGACCTGAGGAACGCCATCGTACGGGCCGCGGACGACTACTATGGTACGCCAGACATCTACCTCCACGAGTTCACGTCGGACGCATTCGAAGCGGCGCATCCCTATGACTGGCGGATTTCCATCAACTACAACATTCACGTATTTTAGGAACCTGCCGTATGAAGAATGATGTACAGAAACTGAGAAGCGCACGCATCCCCATCGTCGGATCGGTATCGCGCGGTATCGTCGCCATCGCGTTCCTGCTCTCCTCCTGCAATCTTCTCTTCCTGCCGGGCATGGGCTTCGAGGATAAGGCGCCGGAGTTCGAGCGGCTGGAGGTATTCGACGAGGATATCGAGAGCGCGACGCTATGGCCGACGTTCCAGGCTACCATACAGGACGATACCGGTATCGCCTCGGTGTCCTGCTCCGTCCTGATCGATGACGGCGAGACGAAGAGCCTCACGATAGAGCGCGCGAACGAGCGTGAGCGCTACGTCTGGAGAGTCGCAGGGAGCCTCGCCGACGTCGTCTCCGCGGGAGGCAATACCATCACCTTTACGGCGACCGACGTCGCGGGCAACTCGATCGAAGAGATAGAGTATCTCTCTCTCGATGCCGGCGAAGGCGGCCTCAGGTTCAGCATCGATTCGACGCAGACGCCGAAGGTGGCATCGTTCTGGCATCCGTCGGGCATCACTAGCGTTACATACCACTACGTAGACGACGAATCGAACGAGCGCACACTGGACAATACCGACGATGGCACGGGCGATGGCGGCGACAGGCTGTTCAAGGGAACCTTGGAAGCGCCGCCCGATGATTCGTATAATAGCGCCGTGTTCACCATAACGGTAAACAACTCGCTATCGCTTACAAAATTACTGTACCTATGAGGCATCTCAGCATGAAACCAGTGGCCCTATTCACCCTAGCCGTCCTGGTGCTTCCCTTGTCCGCCCAGGACGACGAGCCGGACTTCGCCGTGTCGCCGCTCAACCTCGAGCTGGGCATGCGGTCCGTCATGCTGTCGCCGACGGTCGCCCCGGCCTTCGGCATCAACATGGAGTTCGGCCTCAATCCCGGATGGTTCATCAACCGGAGGCTAGGCCTCGGCGTGTTCTTCGCGTACGCCCACTACTTCGGGGCGTCCCACGCCTCGAGCTTC
>JAKQKE010000215.1 GCA_029560805.1 Spirochaetota bacterium | reverse complement strand
CTGTCGCCGACGGTCGCCCCGGCCTTCGGCATCAACATGGAGTTCGGCCTCAATCCCGGATGGTTCATCAACCGGAGGCTAGGCCTCGGCGTGTTCTTCGCGTACGCCCACTACTTCGGGGCGTCCCACGCCTCGAGCTTCCTATCGGCCGCGGCCGACGCCTATACGCCTATCGAATACATGTATCCAGGCCCTGGGACGACGATCGACAAGATGCTCGAGGGTTCCCTCGACGACCTGAGCGACCATCGCTGGGGTATCACCATCCGTCCGCCGATCCGGTACTCGCCCTCCCTGAAGCTCTATTGGCTGAGCAGGGCCGTCGTCGTGTCGTCCGGCTCCAGCGGCCAGTATTCATCCGGCGGCGTAACCTACGTTACCGGCTACGGGACGACGGGATACAGCTATGTCGGCCAGGGAGCGGGCGTCGAGCTCTCCGCCCCGCTCCGCGTCCTCGAGTGGGGTACGTGGAGCGTCCTCCAGTTCACCCGCGTCAGCCTGTTCGCCCAGTACGTGAACCTACGGTACGCCTACTTTGACGACCCTCGCCCGTACTTCAGCGAGATGTTCGACGACGCGTTCAACGACGCCTACGGCGACATCGTCGAGATAGGCCTGTCGGTATCGCTGGGCTTCTAAAATATCCGCCGCACCTCGGCCGTCAAGTAGAGTACAGTCGCCAGTCGGCGTCTAGCGGAGCATAGACGCCCCCGCCAAAAAAACGGCGATCGCCGGCAAGCTCGGCGATCGCCGTTATCTCTCGGCCGGCTTAACCTGCGGCCCCTCGGGCCGTCAGGTTGAAGCCGGCCGCTATGACCCTGCGCGCAGCGTCAGGGTCATAGGGGTTTCATGGTCGGAAAAAGAATAACGTCCCTGATGCTGTACGAGTCGGTCAGGAACATGATCAGGCGGTCGATGCCGATGCCCATGCCGCCGGTCGGGGGCATGCCGATCTCGAGGCTGGAGACGAAGTCCTCGTCGAGCATGTACGCCTCGTCGTCGCCCAGCTCGCGCTCCTTGGACTGCTGGGTGAAGCGCTCCATCTGGACGATGGGGTCGTTCAGCTCGGAGTAGGCGTTGCCGAGCTCGCGGCCGTAGACGAAGGCCTCGAAGCGCTCGGTCATCGTCGGATCGCCCGGCTTCTGCTTGGTCAAAGGCGAGATGTCGGTCGGGTAGTCCATGATGAAGGTCGGCTGGATCAGCTCCTTCTCGGCGTACTTCTCGAACGCGGCGTTGAGGATATCGCCCTTGGTGCAGTCCTTGAGCTTCTTCTTGAGCTCCTCCTCGAGGCCGTGAGCCCTGGCCAGCTCGCGGGCCTCCTCGTCGCTCTGGACGATGGAGAAGTCGGGACCGCCGTAGGTCTTGACCGCGTCGACCATGGTCAGCCGGCGCCAGGGCGCGGCGAACTCGATCTCGGTGCCCTGGTAGCTCACCTTCGTCGACCCGCAGACCTTGGTGGCCGCGTAGGCGCAGAGATTCTCGCATAACTCCATCATGTCGTTGTAATCGGCATAGGCCTGGTACAACTCGATCATGGTGAACTCCGGGTTGTGCCGGATGTCGATGCCCTCGTTGCGGAAGTCCTTGCCCATCTCGTAGACGCGTTCCATGCCGCCGACGATGCAGCGCTTGAGGTACAGCTCGGTGGCGATGCGCAGGTACAGCTGCAGGTTGAGCGCGTTGGACTTGGTGACGAAGGGCCTGGCCGCGGCGCCGCTCGCGATCGTGGAGAGTATCGGCGTCTCCACCTCGATGTAGCCGATGTCGTCGAGGTACTCGCGCACGGCGCGGATGACCTGGGTGCGCTTCCTGAAGGTGTCCATCACCTCGCGGTTCATCACCATGTCCAGGTAGCGGCGTCGATAGCGCTGCTCGGGATCCTTGAGGCCGTGGAACTTCTCGGGCAGGGGCTCGATCGCCTTGGTGAGCAACACCATGCGCTTGGCGTGCACGGATATCTCGCCGCGGCGCGTCTTGAACACGAAGCCTTCGACGCCGACGATGTCGCCGAGGTCCCAGGTCTTCACGTGCGCGTAAGCCTCGTCGCCCAGGCCTTCGGCGTTCAGGTAGACCTGGACGCGGCCGTCGCGGTCCTGCAGGTCGATGAAGGCGGCCTTGCCGATGTCGCGGAAGCTCATCACGCGGCCGGCGATCGATACGTCCTTATTCTCGAGCTCCTCGAACTTCCGTTTTATCTCCTCGGAGTGGTGAGTCTGTTTCCAGGTTACCATGGCGAAGGGATCTCGACCCTCCGCCTGGAGCTTGGCGAGTTTCTCGCGGCGAACCATCTGCTGTTCGCTGAGCGCCTTGCGAGCGCTTTCCTCGTCGGTCCTGTCCTCTGCCCCGGTTTCTACCTGGCTCATGCGTACTCCTTCGCGAGCGTCGTAAGCGCGCTCGGCGGAAGGGTATTGTATGCGGAAGCCGCTATCCGTTTCAAGCTCGCCTTAGTGTTACGAACCTTATGGGCTCTACGGCGACTCGTCTCCTACGGCGACTCGTCTCCTACGGAGACGGGGCGGAAACATGGGCCATCGGTAGCTCCATCCTGAAGACGACTGGGTCGCGGGACGCGAGGCTCAGGCGGCCGCCGTGCCGTTTCTCCACCACGTCGCGCGAGATGGACAGGCCGAGGCCCTTGCCGTCGGAACCGGAGGAGAAGAATTCATCGAACACGCGCTGTCCGTCGCGGTCGGCCAGTGGGGTGCCGTCGTTGCCGATCTCGCAGACGACCGTGTAGCCCTCGATCCGCGTCCTGACCCAGATCCTGCCTCGCGCGCCGGTCGCCGAGGCCTTTTCGCGTATCGCCTCCGCGGCGTTGCGCAGTATGTTGATCAGCACCCGGTCGATTTCGGAGCCGCGCGCCATCACCCTTGGCGTCTCGACGAGGTCGATGTCGACGGTGGCTACGCGCGCGTAGTCGCTACGCGACAGCTCGAGCGCGTTCTGCACCCCCCGGGACAGGTCGTACGGCGCAGGCTCCTCGTCGCCCGCGCCCCGCTTGGAGTACTCGAGCAGGCTCCTCGATACGTTGCCGATGCGCTCGAGCCCCTCGTCGACCGAGCGGAGCGCCTTGAACACCTCGGCGCGCACGCCCTCGTCGCCGATCGCCCCGGCGACGCTCGACTTAACGGCGGCGAGCTGGGCCGACACGTAGTCGAGCGGGTCATGGATCTCGTGGGCGATGTCGGCCGACAATCGCCCTATGACGGCGAAGTGTTCGCGCTTGAGCAGGTCTCCCCGGGCAGCGTCCAGCTCGTCCTGCATGCGAGCGCGCTCGGTCACGTCGGACAGGGTGATCGCGACACCGCGCTGGCCGAAGGGTTCGCGCTTGTCGCCGATGCGCTTGGCCCGCGCGACTATCGAGCGCTCGGCAATGGTCGCCGAGGCCGCGGCGGCGCCGTCGGCAGATACCGAGGCGGACGCGAGCAACGTGGCCAGCGGGGCCAGCTCGGCTATAGTCGCCGCCGGGCGGCCGAGCATCGACCCGTCCAGCCCTAGCAGCGATTCGGCGAACGCGTTGTAGTCCGCCAGCCTACCGGCCGGATCGACGAACACGACGCCCTCCTCGAGCTCCTGCAGCACCACGCCCCTGGCCAGCGGTATGACCCGGGCGGAACGGTTCAGGTAGGCGCCTGTGAAGAACAGGAGGGCGCCGAGCGCGTAGCCGATCGGCGTGAAGTCCTTCCTGAGGCTGGGTAATAGCTTAAGGATATAGACGAGGTTACAGAGGCCCGGGGCCAGGACGCCGGCGGCGATGGCAGCCGAGCGGACCCTGTACGGGCCGCGTTCGAATACGTACGAGCGTAACACCACGAACGCGCCGACGATAGTCAGCAGCCAGGTATACGCAGCGGCAACCCAGAAGAACGGCCCGAAACTCGTGCGGAGCGTGGTAAAGCCCTCGACCACCGGGAACTCGAGCCGGCTCCAGAATAGGCCGTGCCACTCGTTCGTCGCCACGAC